>DATIQO010000081.1:0-44292 GCA_035470745.1 Sphingomicrobium sp.
CTCGTTTGGTTCGCAGGTGAGGAACGCCATGAACGAGCCATCGTCACCCGGCCGCCAGATGCCGGCGAATGCGAAGAGGGGTTGATCACGATGCCCGAACCAGATCTTGCGCTTACGCTTGGTGTCAGGGTCGGGCTCGGCAGTCCATTCGCAGAACCGCGTCACCGGAACGAGGCAGCGCCTCGCGGGATCCTTGAGCGCCGATCGCCAGAAGGGGCTGGCAAGGTTGCGGACGTTTGTAACGGGGCGACCGCCTGCGGCTTGGGGGCCCGGGAAGCCCCAGGTCATCAGCTCGAGCACGAGTTCGCCGCCGTCGCGTCGAAGGACCGGCGCTTGCCGGCCGGGATAGATATCGTCGAATGGGGGCAGGTTAGACGTGTCACCGCGGAACGGCCCGAACAACCGGCGCATCTGATCGACATTGGCCGTCATGCTGTAGAGGTTGCACATGCGGCGCCGTTTATCGGCTGCCGCGGCCAAGCGCCACGATGGGCGGAGCTTCGATGGAGCGGTTTCGAAGGACCCTGATACGTTGCAGTGCAAGTCTTTCGTGTCGTGTGGTTACAAGTCGTTTATGTCGTGCAATTCCAAGTTTTTTGTGGGGAGGGCGGCAATCTGCTGAGAACTCGCTTATCTCCGTTCCTCACAACTTATGCCCGGAAGCGCGCTCCCGCCGAACCCACAATGCCCGCCTCAACGGGAGACAAGAGCGACGATCCACGCGTTTTAACCGCAGGATCGAGGCTCAGCGATGTCGTTAGATCAATCCTCCGCCGCGACGGTCATCACCAACCCGTCAAGCGCGTCGGTGACAGGGATTTGACACGACAGTCGGCTGTCTGAGCGCCGGTCATCGGAGCTGTCGAGGAGGTCGTCCTCGTCGGCGCTCATGGCCGGCAGTCTCTCCAGCCACTCTTCGGCGACATGTACATGGCACGTGGCGCAGCTGCAGTTTCCGCCGCACAAGGCCAGGATCTCGTCGATACCGCCCTCGCGAAGGTTTTCCATAAGCGATCGCCCGCTGGTCGCTTGGACGACGCGTTGCTCTCCCTCGCGCGTTGTGACGTAAACGGTCGGCATTCCTACTCCTGGGGTGCGAGCGCTTTGAGCGGGGTGTTCTGATCCGACAGCAAGGACCGCTCGACAGCAGCGCGCCGCTCCACCAGCGCGCGCCCCTGCACATAATCCTTGACGGAATTGACGCAGTCCAACGCGGCAACATGGCCAGCGCGCAGATAAATCACCGAGAAGCGGCCACTTGCGGGATCGCCGCGTATCACTGTCTCGTCGTAGCCGATGTTCAAGCCCACCGTCTGCAGCTTGAGTTCGTACTGATTTGACCAGAACCATGGCGTCGAAGTGTAAGTGATCGCATCGCCGCAGACGTCGTGGGCCGCAACCGCCCCTTGATCGACGGCGTTCTGCACCGATTCGATCCGCACGAGCTGGTTGGGCGCGAAGCTGTTCCGGTGCAGTGCGCAATCGCCGACAGCATAGATATCCGGAAGCGTGGTCCGGCAATGTTCGTCGACGGCAACGCCATTCGATACTTCGGCGCCTGCGGCTGCAAGCGCGGCGACATGGGGCTCGATGCCGATGCCGACAATGACGATGTCCGCTGGCAGCCTCGTTCCGTCGGCGAGCAAGACCTCGGAGGCGCGGCCGGCCATACCCTCGATGCACGAAACGGCGGCGCCGAGGCGCACGTCGACGCCATGCGTTAGATGCTGGTCGAGGAAGAAGGCCGAGATGGGCGGACCCGCCACTCGCGCCAGCAGCCGGTCCAATGCTTCAACGATGGTGACATGCTTGCCAAGCTTGGTCAGCGATGCTGCTGCTTCAAGGCCGATGTAACCCCCGCCGATCACGACAATGCGCTCGCTGCGGCCGAGTTCGGCCCTGAGGGCATCGACGTCGCGGCGAGCGCGGATCGTGTGCACGCCGGCAAGGTCGCGGCCATCGCAAGTCAGTCGGCGAGGCTCGCCGCCGGCTGCCCAAATGAGCTTGCGATACGTGAACTCGCGGCCCGAAGCGGTGGTTACAAGGTGATTGGAAGCATCCACCGCGCTGACCGTCTCGCCGAGGATCAGCTCGATCTTCTTGTCCCGCCAGAAATCGGGCCCCTTCAGGTGGATGCTCTGATCGTCCTTGTCGCCGGTCAGATAATCCTTCGAGAGCGGCGGCCGCTCATATGGTTCGTCCCGGTCGGCGCTTATGATCGCGACCGTACCGGCAAAGCCGAGGTGCCGCAGCGTGCTCGCGGCAGAGACACCGCCATGTCCGCTGCCAACGATAAGAACGTCATAGCTGTTCAATGCAGTGCCTCAACGAGAGTGGCGTTGGCTATGCCGCCTCCCTCGCACATGGTCTGGAGACCGAACCGTTTCCCTTGCCTGTGCAGCGCATGCACGAGCGTCGCCATCAGCTTGGCACCGGTCGCGCCGAGCGGATGGCCAAGCGCGATGGCGCCGCCGTTCACGTTGAGCCTGGCCGGGTCAGCCCCGATTTCCTTCAGCCACGCGATCGGGACCGGGGCGAAAGCTTCGTTGACCTCGTAAAGGTCGACATCGTCGATCGTGCGACCGGCGCGCTCGAGCACTTTCCGGGTCGCGGGCACTGGTTCCATCAGCATGATCACGGGGTCGCCCGCGGTCACCGCCAGCGCATCGATCCTTGCCAGGGGCTTGAGGCCGTGGGTCTTTAGCGCTCGCTCGCTGACGACCAGCACGGCAGCTGCACCATCGCAAATCTGGCTCGCGTTGCCAGCAGTGATGACCCCGCCTGGCTTGAGGGTCTTAAGGGCCGCAAGTCCCTCCATCGACGCGTCGTTGCGGATCCCCTCGTCTTTGCTGTGCTCCGTTTCTCGTCCGTCGGCATCGATGATCGCCAGAGGGACGATCTCATCGGCGAAGGCGCGAGCATTCGTGGCCGCAGCCGCCTTGCGATGACTGCCAAGCGCAAATTCGTCCAGGTCTTCGCGCGTCATCTGATAATGGCGGGCGATCATCTCGGCGCCGGTGAACTGGCTGAATTCGGTGACGCCGTATCGATCGCGAATGCGCTGGCTCCACGGGCCGTTCCCGATCCCGGCTTGCATTGGGAGAAGCGTGGGCGTCCCCATCGGAACGCGCGTCATGCTCTCGACGCCCGCGGCAATCACGACGTCCTGCGTTCCGCTCATCACGCCCTGCGCCGCGAAGTGCAGCGATTGCTGCGAGCTGCCGCACTGGCGGTCGATGGAGACCGCGGGGACGCTGTCGGGCAAGTTCGACGCGAGGACCATGTTGCGTCCGATGTGGAAGCTCTGCTCCCCGACCTGGCTGACGCAGCCGACGATCACGTCCTCTATTGCGCCGGGATCGATCCCGGTGCGCTTGAGAAGCGCGTTCAACACCTCGGCCCCAAGATCCGCCGGGTGCCAATCCTTGAGCGCGCCGCCGCGTCGTCCGCCCGCGGTTCGTACTGCTTCAACAATGAAGGCATCAGCCATTGGCAATCCTTTTCATCATGCGGCGCGGGCGAAGATCGCGGTTGCCTGGCTGGAGAAGGAACCGCCGTTGGTATGTGCGAGCGCGATTTTCGCGCCGGCAATCTGATTGGCGGCCTCGCCGCGCAATTGCCGGACGCATTCGACGATCGCGAAGAGACCGTACATCCCCGGGTGCGCGCACGAGAGACCGCCGCCGTTGGTGTTGACGGGCAGGCTCCCGCCCGGAGCGATCGCACCGCTGGCGACAAACGGGCCGCCTTCGCCTTTGGCGCAAAAGCCAAGGTCTTCGAGGAACAGGATCGTGTTGATCGTGAAGGCATCATACAGCTGGACGACGTCGACGTCCGCCGGTGTCAGGCCGGCCTGGGCCAGTGCGCGCGGCCCCGATTCACTGGCTGCCGTCACCGTGAGGTCGGGCATTGCGCTGATGTGATGGTGCCAGGTCGCAGCGGCAGCGCCAAGCACGGCGATTGGCGGATGCCTCGTGTCGCGCGCCCTCTCTGCCCGGGTAAGAACGACGGCGGCGGCGCCGTCGGTCACGAGGCAGCAGTCTCTCCTCGTGAGCGGCTCGCTGATCATGCGCGAATTGAGGCATTCTTCGAGGGTCAGTTCGCCCCTCGCAAATGCTTCGGGGTTGCCATTCGCCCATTGGCGCGCGGCGAGGGCAACTGCACCGAGCTGTTCCCGCGTGGTCCCGAACTCGTGCATGTGCCTTGCAGCGGCGAGTGCGTAGCCGCTCGCCGGGAACAACGGCTTATATGGTGCTTCGTAAGCGCTTGGACGAGCGGGCGTCGACAAGGCGCCGGCACCGCTCAACTGGTTCGAGCCATAGGCAAGAAGAGCTACCTCTATCTCGCCCGCAGCAAGCAGGCTGGTAGCCGTCACGAGGTGACTTACCGGGGCGGAGCCGCCGGTCCTGTTGCAGTCCGTGAACTTGGGACGGACGCCCAGATATTCGGCGAGGGACAGTCCGGCGAACATGTCGTCGGGAAGGCAGATGAAAAGCCCATCGGCATCGCCAAGAGCGATACCTGCGTCATCAAGGGCAAGCAGGGCGGCATTGCCCGCCATCTCAAGCGAAGAATGGCCGGGGCACCTCCCGATCCCGTACGTCGCCGCGCCGACAACCGCCGTCTTGCCGGGTGTCATTTCGCCGCCCATAGGTTGGCCTCATGGGACCTGAGCAGGAGTGGCGCGCGGCGCTTGGCGACGGTGAGCTGCGCTTGCAGCGAGCGCGGCGCAGCGGGCGCTGTTTCTTCCCGCCGCGGGTGGCCGAGCCCGGGACTGGCGACCGCGAGTGGGATTGGATCGTCGCGAGCGGCGAGGGAACCGTCTACTCCGTCACCATCGTCCATCCCCGAGCGCCAGCCGAGCCTTACAATGTAGTGCTTGTCGACCTCGCGGAGGGCGTGCGCATGATGGGGCGGGTCGTAGGAACGGAAACGGTCAAGATTGGCATGAAGGTGCGAGCGCGGATCGATCGCGAGGGCCCCGAGCCGCTGCTTCTGTTCGAACCCTAGCATCCGAGCAGCGCTCCGGATGCCTTGAGTGCATCGACCGTTTCATGGCTGAGCCCGGCGGCAAGCAGTATCTCTTCGCCGTCAGCGCCATGCGATGGGCCGGGATCGCCGATTTCGCCAGGCGTCTGCGAAAATGAGGTCGGAATGCCGGGATATCGAACCGCTCCGTCGTTAGTTTGCCGGCTGACCCAGAAGTTCGCATCGGCGAGATGCGGATCGACGAGCAGGTTCGACAGGCTCATGATCGGCATCGCAGGGACGTGCGCCGCCGTCAGCACCTCCATCCATTCCTGGTTGGTTCGCGTCGCGAACACGTCCGCGAGGCGGCCGAGCACCGAGCCGATGTTGTGGGTTCGGCTGGTGATGGATTCGAACATCGGATCCTTCGACCAGTCGGGATTGCCGATCGCATCGAAGAATGACCGCCAGTGCTGATCGGTGTAGATCATCACTCCGAGATGGCCGTCCCTGGTTCGATACGGCCGCCGTTGCGGAGAGACGACGCGCGGATATTCGGGAGGGCCAAGGGGAGGCTCGAAGAGGCTTCCGCACAAATGTTCGGTGAAGGCGAAGCTCACCAGAGTTTCGAACATCGGAACTTCGATTTCCTGACCACCGGCGCCCCGCTCGCGGGCGAATAGCGCCGCGGCGATCGCATAGGCTGCCGTCAATCCCGCCACCTTGTCGGCGACCACCGTCGCCAAATAGGCAGGCTCGCCCCCGTTCAGTCGCGCCTGCAGGTCCGCCAACCCCGACGCGGCCTGCACGATGTCGTCGTAAGCCGGATAATCACGATAGCGACCATCGCGGCCAAAGCCGTAAAGATTGGCGTAGACGATGTTCGGGTTGACGTCGCGAACAGCTGGATAGTCGAGACCCAGGCGCTTGATCGCGCCGGCACGCATTGAATGGACGAACACGTCGGCGCTGGTGACGAGGCTCATGAGCGCTTCACGTGCCGCAGGTTGCTTCAGGTCGAGCGCGATGCTGCGCTTGCCGCGGTTGAGGTTGATGAACATCGCGCCGCGCCCGGGCTGCGGGCCGGGCGGAAGAAAGCGGGTGGTGTCCCCGCGGGGGTCCTCGACCTTGATGATATCGGCTCCAAGGTCGGCAAAGATCTGCGTCGCATAAGGGCCCATGAGCACGCTCGTAAGGTCGAGCACCTTGATGCCGGCGAGTGGCCCCTTGCCGCGCCCGGCCATCAGCCTAGTCTCGCGCGCAAGGAGGGCTGATGCCGATCGCCACCGACGTCCACCTGATTGCCGCGGGCAAATATCATGACATCGACTTTGCGCGGCTGGAGCTGCTGAAGCTGCTCGCCGAGAAGCCGGAGCTTCGCACCACCGTTGCAATGGATTATTCGAATGTCGATCGCCTCGCCGACTGCGCGCTCCTGATCACCTACACCTGCGATCTGGTGCCCACGTCGCAAGAGCTTGGGGCGCTCACGAGGTTTCTCGAACGCGGCGGCCGCTGGCTTGCATTGCATGGCACCAATTCGATCATCCGGTTCAACGACGCGGGAAAGGTCACCACTCCGGACGAGGCGCCCGAGCTGATGGCCGTTCTCGGCACGCGTTTCACCGGCCACCCGCCAATCGGTCCGTTCAAGGTTCGGGTTGCGAAGGAGCATCCGCTGACGAAGGGCTTGCGCGATTTCGCGACGACTGACGAACTTTATCTTTGCGATGTTACGGCTGGCATCGAAGTGCTGCTCGACAGCAGCTTCGACGGGGGTGAATGCCCGGATTTCGCGGCCGGAGGATTTGCGCCGCAGGACGTGCCGATCCTCTACCTTCGCAAGCTTGGCGCCGGGGCCGTGCTTTATTGTTCGCTGGGGCATTGCCGCGGGCATTACGACCTCAGGCCGATCGCCAATTTCTGGCCACACCCCCAGCGATGCAGCTGGGACTATCCGGTGTTCCGCGAGATCCTTCGCCGTGGCATCAGCTGGGGCGTTGCGGGGCAAGCTTAATCCTTCGGCTTGGGCCTGAGTACGACGATTTGCGCTTCCAGATTGTCGAGAACCGGGTCGATCATGCGCTCGTCGCAGCCGTGAATGAGGCGGTTGATCGCCATCCCCTCGACCGTGTTCTGCGTGAGCGCGAGCGCCAGATCGAACGCCTCCCTGTCCTGTTGCCAGGCCGGGAACAGCTGCACTGCAAGTTCGTACCAGCGCTCGCGGAACTCGGCCTGCGCGGGCTCGAGGATGCGAGCGAGGTTCTTGTCCGTCCGAGCGGCGATTGCGAGCTCGATGAACGCGACGAACGACGGGCTCAGCAATTGCTTCCAGTAGGTGCGGACAAGCGTTCGTACATCGCTGCTCGGACTACCGACGGCACGACGGAAGGCGCGCAGCCGCCGATCGAGCAGTTCGGCGATCGTTGCCTGCATCAACGCTCCGCCATTCTCGAAGTGATGCAGCATGGCGCCGCGCGAAAGTCCCGCCTCGCTCGCCACTTTGGGAGTGGTTGTTCCCGAATAGCCGAATTTCACGAGACACCGGATCGTCGATTCGATGAGACGAGCCCGGGTTTGAGCGCTCTTGAGCGCCTGCTGCGTTGGTTCGCCGGCATTGCGCGAGGAGGCGGCAGTAAGCGCATTGCGCGGCATTCAGAGGTCTCCCAAAACTCGAAAAAAAACATGCATGATTGTTTTTACTTTGACAAGTCATCACGCCTTGGCGCCTAATAGGTGCGGGTACTAGCCAAGGGAAGCTGGATCAAATGGGCCGGGTCGAAGGCAAAGTCGCGCTGGTGACGGGGGCGGGTTCAGGACTGGGTGCGGCGGACTGTCGCCGCCTTGCGCAAGAAGGTGCGAGCGTCGTTGTCAGTGACATCGATTTCAACGCCGCTCAAAAGGTCGCCGACGAGATCGGGCCGAGTGCTCTCGCGCTTATGCACGACGTTTCGTCCGAACAGAGCTGGAAGGATGCGATCGCCGAGGTCGAACGTCGTTTTGGCGGTCTGCACATCCTCGTCAACAATGCCGGTATCGTCGTCGTTGCCGATCCCGAGGAGACGACGCTCGAGCAATTCCGCAAGGTCCAGGCGGTGATGAACGAAGGCGTGTTCCTCGGGTGCAAATATGCAATCCCGCTGATGGCCAAATCAGGCGGCGGATCGATCATCAACATGAGCTCGACAGCGAGCCACCTCGGCTATCCGCCATTCTTCGCTTATTCCGCCGCCAAGGGCGCGGTTCGCTCCCTGACGAAGTCGCTTGCCATTCACTGCCAGCAAAAAGGCTACAAGATCAGGTGCAACTCGGTGCACCCCGCATCCATCGAAACGCCGATGGTGCAGGGCGCCATGGGCAGGCCCGGGCAGGAGCAGGAGGTTCCTGAGGGAGTGCTTCCGCCCGGGTCGATCGGCCATCCGCGGGATGTCGCCAACCTGGTGCTCTATCTCGCCTCGGACGAGTCGCGCTTTGTGACCGGCGCCGAGTTCCTGATCGACAACGGCCTGACAATTACGCCCGCTGGATAAAAGACAGTCATGTCTGTTTGTTTTATGTTGAAAACCGGGACCTACCTGCTGTAGCAGCGGGACATGGCGGGAAGCGGCAGGCGAGCGTTGGTGCTGGGCGCTTCGAGCCCGGGCGGGATCGGCGAGGCAGTCGCGCGCCGCCTTTCACGAGAAGGCTATTTTCTCGTCGTTGCCGGCCGGCGCCGTGAAACGCTGGACGCACTTGCTGGCGAGCTTGGCGGCGCGGGATTGACGTGCGACGTCAGGGACGAAGACAGCATCGCGGCGTTGTTTGACGCGGCCGGTCCGCTCGACGTCGCCGTGAATGTCGCGGGAACGACCGACGTCGGATCGATCGCAAAGATCCAGCGCGAGCGGGTCGAGGCCCAGCTTGACGTGCATGTCACTGGCAACCTTCTCTTCATGAAACATGCCCTCAAGCAGTTGCGTGAGGGCGGGTCGATCGTCCTGTTCTCTTCGCTTACCGCGCGTGTTCCTGGCACCGGGCTGGCGGCATATGCCGGCGCCAAGGCGGCGCTCGAACACATCGTCCGGATCGCGGCTCTCGAGTTTGGAGCGCGAAAGATCCGCGTGAATGCCGTCGCCCCGGGTTTCACTCGTACCCCGATGACGGAGGCGTTCCTCGCCGACGATCGGATCGCCGCAATCTACGCCAGGGAAACGGCGCTCGGCGCTCTGACGGAGACTGAGCAGGTGGCGTCCGCCGTCGCGTGGCTTGCTTCGGATGATTGTTTCACGACCGGTGAGACACTGGCGGTATCCGGCGGCGCACAATTGCTGCGGCTGCCGACGGGCGCGGAACTGAGGGGATAGGCAATGGACTTGGGCTTGGCAGGCAAGAAGGCAATAATCGTCGGCGGAGCGCGAGGCATTGGCTACGCCGTTGCCGAAGTCCTCGCGCGGGAAGGATGCGATCTTGCCATCAGCGCCCGGGGCGCCGACGCGGTCAAGGACAGCGTGGCGAGCCTCAAGCGGTACGACACACACGTGGTCGGCGGCGCCGTCGATGTCAGAAAGGCCGACGCATATCGCAAGTGGCTGGAGAAGGCTGTCGAGCAACTCGGCGGTTGTGACATCCTTGTCCCTATCACCTCGGCCGGCGGCGGCCTTGGCAGCGAGAAATATTGGGAGAAGGCCTTCGAGGTCGACGTGATGGGCCCGGTCCGAGCCGTCGATGTCGTCATCCCCCACATGACGAAAAGCAAGGCCGGCTCGATCGTGTTGATCGCGACGACGTCGGCCGGCGAAGCGATGGGCGGTCCGCAGCCCTATAATGCGATGAAAGCCTCGCTCGTCACCTGGGGCAAGCAGTTGGCGCTTGCCCACGGCAAGGACGGCATAAGGGTCAATGTCATCTCTCCTGGTCCGATCGAGTTCGAGGGCGGCAATTGGGAGATGATCAAGGACACCATGACCAAGTTTTACGAAGCCACCCTGCGGCAGCAACCGCTTGGCCGTTTCGGCAAACCGGAAGAAATCGCGCGCTGCGTCGCCTTCATCGCTTCGCCGGCGGCGAGCTGGGTCAACGGTGCCCACCTCATTGTCGACGGCGGTTTCACCAACCGAACGCACTTCTAGCGCGGCAAAGGCGGAGCGAGCGGTGGACGTCAAGCGGCAGGTCACGATCGAGCGGGTGGATCCCGCCGTTGCAGGGAACGGAACGCCCGTCGAGAAGGCGCCCGACCCGGAGCTCGGCTACGATATCATTCCAGCCGAGCGCTATACCTCCCGCGAATTCATGCAGCTCGAATGGGATCACGTCTGGACCAAGGTCTGGCTTCTCGGCGGACTGTCGTCGGACATGCCGAACCCTGGGGACTACATCTGCACCGACATCGGCAAGGAAAGCGTGCTGATCGTGCGCCAGCACGACGGCTCGGTGAAGGCTTTCTACAACGTCTGCCTCCATCGCGGGAACCGCTTGCGGCCCGAAGGCTCGGGCAGCGCCGAGAATTTTCGCTGCATGTATCACCACTGGAGATACGGGCTCGACGGAAGCATCGAGCATATCCCCGACCTGTCGAGCTTTCCGCAGGGCTGTCCGCCGGGCGGCAGGATCCAGCCGCTGCCCGCCGGCGAATGGGGCAGCTTCGTCTGGTTTTCGCTCAATCCGGACGTCGAGCCGCTGCTCGACTATCTTGATCCCATTCCCGCTCACCTGGCGCCTTATCACTTCGAACGGATGCGGCTGGTGAGAGACATTAGCGTGGAGTGGAATTGCAACTGGAAGGCGAGCGTTGATGCCTTCAACGAAAGCTACCACGTGCAAGGAATTCATCCGCAGCTGATGTGGTATCTCGACGACGTCAACCTGCAGATCGACTGTTACGGCAAGCACAACCGCTATCTCATCCCTTTCGGCACCATTTCACCGCGCAAGGATCTGCCCTCGCAGATCCCTCCGCCGATTCAATTCATGATGGAGAAGGCGGGAATGGACCCGGCCGAATACGAGGGTCCCATGACCGGTATCCGCAAGGCCATCCAGCGCCACATGCGGGAGAACGGCCATAAGAAGGGGCGGGACTATTCCGAGCTCAACGACGATCAGCTGACCGACGATTACCACTATCTCATCTTCCCCAACGTCACGCTGAACACGCATGCGGACGACCTCATGCTGTTTCGCCAGCGTCCGCACCCGGATGATCCCGACAAGATGCTTTACGATATCTGGACGCTCGAGCTTCCCGATGCGCAGAAGGACGATCCGAACCGGGAATACCGCCGTCCGCGGCACCAGCAGTTTCGCCACGGCGACAAGTCCATCGGGCTGGTGCTGGACCAGGACGCGTTCAATCTGCCGAACGTGCAAAAGGGAATGCATTCGGCCGGTTTCCCGGGGCTTTGGATCGGGGACCAGGAATTGCGCCTCCGACACTTCCACAAGGTGATCGACGGCTATCTCGCCAAGGGAGGCGTGCGATGAGCCAGCTCGGCCGAGACGGATTGCTCGCAGCCTACCGCAAAATGGCAATCATTCGTGCGTTCGAGGAGCGGTTGCACGATGAGATCAAGACCGGCGAAATTGCCGGGTTCACCCACCTTTACGCGGGCCAGGAAGCGGCAGCCGTCGGAGTGTGCCAGCATTTGAGCATCGACGACTACATCGTTTCGACGCACCGCGGACACGGCCATTGCATCGCCAAGGGATGCGACGTCAAAGCGATGATGAAGGAGATCTACGGCCGCGCAGACGGTCTTTGCAAAGGCAAGGGCGGTTCGATGCACATCGCCGATGTCTCCATCGGAATGCTCGGAGCGAATGGCATCGTCGGTGCAGGCGCACCGATTGCGGTCGGGGCAGCGATCAGTGCCAAGCTCGACGGCAAGGGCAAGGTCTCGATCGCATTCTCGGGCGATGGCGCCTGCAACCAGGGCACGACGTTCGAAGCGATGAACCTCGCCGTCGTGCTGCACGTGCCAGCGATCTTCGTGTTCGAGAACAACCATTATTCCGAGCACACCGGCGTCGACTATTCCGTCGGCACAGCCGGAGACATCGCGAGCCGCGCCGAGGCATTCGGAATGAAGGCTTGGCGCGCGGACGGGTGCGACTTCTTTTCGACCTTCGAAGCGATGCGCGAGTTGCTCGAGCATGTTCGCGGCGGCGGCGGGCCGGCTGCGATCGAGCTCGACACCGAGCGCTTCTACGGCCATTTCGAAGGCGATCCGCAGCGCTATCGCGGCCCGGGGGAGCTCGAGAGGATCCGCAACAAGCGCGATTGCCTCAAGCGCTTCAGGGAACGCGTTGGCGAATATGCGCAAATTGCCGCAGCCGAGCTCGAGTCCATCGATGCCGAGGTCGCCAAGCTCATCGAAGAGGCGGTAGCCGAAGCGAAGGCCGCACCGCCGCCCGCGCCCGAGCAGCTCCTCGAAGACGTGTACGTGAGCTATTGATGGCGGTGATGTCGATCCGCGAAGCGATCAACCGGACGATCGCCGAAGAGATGGAGCGGGATCCGGATGTCATCGCGCTTGGCGAGGACATTGTCGGCGGCATGGGAACCGCAGGCGGACCGGAAGCCATTGGCGGGATCTGGGGAGCGACGGGGGGGCTCTACGCGAAGTTCGGCGCTGACCGCGTGATCGACACACCGATCAGCGAAAGCGCGATCATCGGCGCGGCAGCGGGAGCGGCCCTTGCAGGCAAGCGGCCCATTGCAGAGCTGATATTTGCCGACTTCGTCGGCGTCAGCCTGGACCAAATCTGGAACCAGATGGCGAAGTTCAGATACATGTTCGGAGGCAAGACGCGCTGCCCGGCGGTGATCCGCCTCATCTATGGCGCAGGCATGAATGCCGCCGCGCAGCACAGCCAGTCGGTCTATGCAATGATGACGTCGATGCCGGGCCTCAAAATCGCTCTTCCGGCAACCCCCGCGGACGCCAAGGGCCTGCTGACCGAGGCGATCCGCGGCGACGATCCCGTGCTCTTCTTCGAGCACAAGGCGATGTTCGGCGTGAAGGGCGAAGTACCCGATGGCGAATATCGCATTCCGTTCGGCCACGCCCGCCTGACGCGCGAAGGCGGCGACGTAACGATCGTCACCTGCGGCCGAATGGTCAATTTCTCGGAGAAGGCGGCGGACAAGCTGGCGCAAGAAGGTATCGGGTGCGACGTTATCGACCTGCGAACGACCAGCCCCCTGGATGAAGAGGCAATTCTCGACAGCGTCGAGCTGACTGGGCGGCTGGTGGTTGTCGACGAAAGCCCGCCGCGGTGCAGCCTCGCCGCGGACATCGCAGCGTTGGTGGCCGCCAAGGCGTTCACCGCGCTAAGGGCACCCCCCGAGATGGTGACGGCACCGCATACGCCCATTCCGTTCGCCCGCGAGTTGGAGCGTGCGTGGCTTCCCTCGCCCGGGAAAATCGAGGAGGCGGTGCGCAAGGCGCTCGCCTTTCGGAGCTGACGGAAGTGCCGCTCAAAGCGTTCACGATGCCCAAATGGGGCATTGAGATGTCCGAGGGCGTGATCGGCGAGTGGATGGTGAGGGAAGGAAAGCCATTCGCGCGCGGCGACGTCATAGCGCTGATCGAGACCGACAAGATCACGAACGAGGTCGAAGCCGAGGCTGACGGAAAGTTCGTCCGTATCATCGCAGGCGAGGGCGAGACGCACCCGGTAGGTGCGCTGCTCGCGGTCTTTGGCGATGACGAACCGAGCGCGGAAGTCGACGCATTCATTGCCGCGTTCCGACCAGCGGACTCCGGCATGGCGGCGAGCGATACCGAAGACATGATCGCCGAGGCCGCCGCGGAAACGGCTGTCCCGCAGGAGCCGCCCGCGATCGGGAACAGCGTCGCAATAAGCCCGGCGGCACGGGCCAGGGCACTCGAAGCCCGCCTTGATGTCGCCTCGATCGAAGGCACCGGTCGCGGCGGCCGCATCATGCTTCAGGACGTTGAGCAGGCGCTTCGGCCCGCCGCCGACGCAAAGCTCAAGGGTCCTTATGACCTACTGCCGCAATCCGATGTCTTCGCTTCTCCCGTGGCGCGAAGGCTCGCAGCGCATCACGGGGTGGACCTTGCCGCACTCAAGGGGACCGGCCCGCGCGGGCGCATCTGCAAGGAGGACGTGCTAGCTGTCGCCGGCGGAGCGGAGAAAAAGGGCGAGGTCGAAATCATCACGATGACCCCGATGCGCAAGGCCATCGCGCGGCGGTTGACCCAGGCAAAGCAGCAGATCCCCCATTTCTATCTTCGACGACGCGTGCGCGCCGACCGGTTGCTGGCCGCGCGTGCCGCGGACGGAAGGCGCGCAAGCGTCAACGACTATCTGGTGCGCGCAGTGGCGCTTGCCCTTCGCGACGTGCCGGCGGTGAACATCCAGGTGCACGGCAACGACATCCACCGAATGCCAGCCGCGGACATCGCGATCGCGGTCGCGACCAAGAAAGGGCTGGTAACGCCGGTCCTGCGCGCCGCCGACGCGCTGTCGCTCGAGCAGATCGCAGTCGCGGCATTGGACCTCGCTGAGAGGGCGCGTGCATCAAAGCTCAAGCAGGACGAGATCGAGGGCGGCAGTTTCTCGCTGTCGAACCTTGGCCCGTTCGGTGTCGAGCAGTTCGATGCCATTATCAACCCGCCACAAGGCGCGATACTGGCGGTTGGGGCTGCGCGGCCCGAGCCAATCGACGATGACGGCGCGATCAGGATCGTTCCCGTTCTGCACCTTTCCCTTTCTTGCGATCACCGCGCGATCGATGGCGCGGACGGCGCACGGTTCCTTGCCGCGCTTGCCTCCTATCTGGAACAACCGGAGCGACTATGATCCTTCCCGGCGCGCGCATCGTGCAAATGGCCTGGGTCGTCGACAGCCTGGAGCGCTCGGCCGAGCGCTTGTCGAAGGCCATGCAGGTCGGTCCCTTCCTCATGATCCGGCACATCAAGCTCGACGATCCGCAGCATCGCGGGCGATCGCAGAGGTCGGATTTCAGCCTTTGCCTGGCGCAGGCGGGGGACGTGCAACTGGAGTTGGTCGAGCAGCATGATGCGACCCCGTCCGTGTACCGGGACGTCTACCCGGACGGGCCCCCTGGCGGGATGGGGTTCCATCATGTCGCTGTCATCGTCGAGGACGTCTTCAAGGAGACAGCGAGGTACAATTCGCTGGGATTTCCAACTGCCTCCAGTGGCCGCTTCGGAGTGATCGACTTCAGCTATGTCGACACGACCGCCGCCGGCGGGTTCATGGTTGAGATCCTGCCGGACATTCCTGAAATGCGACGCTTCTTCGGCGCGGTTCGAAGCGCGGCCGAGGATTGGGACGGGCAAACCCCGTGGCGGGAGTTCGCCTAGCCGAGGGAACGGTAGAAGCCGAGTTCCATGTCCCGTGCGAGGCAGTCGAGGATGGGCGGCACCAGCCGGTCGTGGAAATCGATGCCCATGTGGTGATCGAAAGCGGCCTGGTCCTTGAACGTTGCCACGCAATAGAAGGTGTTCAGGTCTTCGTCCGACTGCAGCAGCTCGTAAACTCGGGCGTCCGGTTCTTGCTCGTGCACGAGGGACTTGAGCTCTGTTTGCAGCCGGACAAATTCGTCACGGCGCTCGGGCTTCACCACTAGCTTTGCGATGAACGATCGTGCCTCGGTCATGCTTCGGCTCCCACTTTGAGCTCCTCGATCAATTGATCGCGCAAACGGAACTTCTGGATCTTGCTTGTCGACATCGGCCAACTCGTCACGAAACGGACGTAGCGAGGAACCTTGAACCTCGCGAGCTTGCCCTCGCAGTGACCGATCAGCTCCGCTTCGGTCGCCGACGCCCCTTCCGCCAGTTCGATGAAAGCAGCAGGGACCTCGACGTAGCGGGGATGCGGCACCCCGACGACCTGCGCCAACTTCACGGCAGGGTGGGTCTGAAGCACCGCCTCGATTTCCGCGGCCGCGACATTTTCACCGCCGACCTTCAGCATGTCCTTGGTGCGGCCGTGGAACATGATATGGCCGTGCTCGTCGAAGCTGCCGACGTCTCCGGTGTGCAGCCAGCCGTCGCGGATGCATTCGGCGTTTTTTTCGGGCGCATTGTAATAGCCGGCGAGCATATTGGGCCCCCGGGCGATGATCTCTCCTTTCTCGCCGACGGCGCACTCCGCACCGGTCTGCGGATCGACGATCTTCACTTCCCAATCGTCCAGCGGCACCCCAAGGCGGCCGGTGCGCAGTTCATAAGGGTCGTCGGGCCGGCTAGTGCAGATCGTGCCGGATCCTTCGGTCAGGCCGTAGGTGCCGACCTGGATCGTGTGAGGCATCGCCTTCATCATCTTTTCGCGGATCCAGGCGGGTTGGACCGCAAAATTGCTGTTCATCAAACGCACGCTCGACAAGTCCGTCGTCGCAAAGCGGGGATGCTCGATGAGGTCCTGCATGATGGTGACGAAGCAGGGGTAGGCGTGCGTCGCTTTCTCGCGTTCCAGCATATCGAGGGCGACGCCGGCGTCGAAGTTCGGGATGGTCAGATAGCTCCCGCCAAGATCGAGAACAGCGACCATCGGGAGGATGCCGGCGATGTGATAGATGGGCAGCGGTGACCAGAAGCGGTCATTTGGCTGCATCTGGTATCGCCTCGCGAGATTGCGGCTGTTGCCGACGATCCCCCGGTGACGGATCATGCAGCCCTTCGGATTGGCGGTCGTGCCGGACGTATAGAGGATGAGCCCGATGTCCTGCGGGTCGGTGGCGTCGATGCGCCTGTCGACCTCTTCGTCGGCAACGGCATCGGCCCCGTCGAGCGCCGAGGCCTTGCTCAATAAAGGTGTTGCACAGGGCTCGTCGATGCAAAGCACCTGTTTTAGCCGCGGTGCTTCCGGCAGTGACAGACGCATCGGGTCCGTGGCCTTTGCAAGCGACGGCAGAGCGGTGAACAGGCGTCTTGCAAAATCGAGGCTGTCCGCAACCTTCCCGGTCGTGATGAGCGCGACCAGGTCAGCATCCTTGACGAGATATGCGAGTTCTCCAGGCTGGTATCGGGCGTTGACCGGGACCGCTACCGCCCCGGCCATTGCGATTCCGAACATGATCTCGACGAACTCGGGCCTCGTCGTCAGCAATATGCCGACGTGATCCCCCGGTTGAACGCCGAGCGCAATCAGCGCTTTTGCCCACCTGCGAGCTCCGGCATTGAGGAGGGCATGGGAAACTCGCTGGTCAGGAAACACGAGCGCATCGTTCGTGGGGTGCTCGGCGGCGCTTTTGCGCAGCATTGCGCCGAGGGTCTGGGGAGCCTCGCTCATGCGGGTGTCACGTCGTAGAGAATTTCCCTCTCGTAGCCGCCCTCGATGATCTCGATCATCTTCGCGATGATCGGGGCGCTCTCCGGATTTTCCTGATGCGCTTTATCGGCGGCAGCGTCCGTGAAGCTTTCGAAGACGGCATAGCCGCCGCTTTGGTCGAGCCGATAGAATTTGTAAGCGAGGGTGTTGGGCTCATGTGCGGCATGCTGTTCCATCTGCGCGATCAGGTCGACGAACTCCGCGTCGCGCTCGGGCTTGATCCGGAAGCGGGAAAGGAAAGTGAACGCCATCACTTCTCTCCCGCGATGTAGCGGTCGAGTTCAGTGTGGAAATGGCGCAGGCGGCCCTCCTGATAGCTCCATAATGGCCCGCGAAAGCCGCGGGACCGGGCTCCTTTCTGAACGATCGGCAGCAGTTCGGAATCCTGGTCGAGCACCTCGCCGAGTTCCGGCGGGACGCCCAGAGGGACGCGCGTCACTTCCGGACGGATCATGCCCGTCGTGTCGACTTCTGGACCAACGCCCATCCAGGCGGGCGGTCGGTATCCAGGCGCGTCGAGATGCCGGAAGCAGATGATGTTGTCGTACGTGAACTGCTCGGGGTTGGACGGGTGCGGCAGGAAGCGGTGGATGAACACGGCTTCCGGATGGCAGCCGATCTGCACGTTGGGGAAAATGCCGTAGATGGTTGAATCGCTCAGCTGCGTGTCGCTGAACTTCTCGTAGTCGAGGCCGAATTCCTCGGCACGCTTGCGCTTGGCTGCCTGGATCGCGGCTCGGCTCTCCTTCGCGGTGCCGGTGAAGCTATCGGGATCGATCCCCGCATCGGAGAGCATCATCCTGATGCCGAGATTGATCGTGGTCTGGTCGGGATAGCGCGGGCTTGGCTGGGCGAACGGGACGAACTGCCGGCTCATGCCATTCGGGTAGAGGTCGATCTGAGTGCGGTCGTCCATCACGGCCTGCGTTTGCGGATGGACCGAATGGAGATGGTAGATCTCGTAGAAGGCGTCGACTCCGCCCTTCCAGTTCGCCCCCCATTCCGACTGCTTGTGATGAATGACGTTCATCGAGCCGATGTCATAGGTTTCCAGTTGGTCGACGATTTCGCCGAGGAACTCTCTTAACGGGGGCGCCTCGTCATTCATGGTGATGAAGACCAGCCCGGCGGCACTTTCCACCCTCACGCTGGACATGTCGGTCCCGTGACACAGGACATCAGGGTCGAACGAGAATTCGTCCGTGATCTTCGTGCAGCGCCCGTCCAGCGCGAACTGCCAGCTATGAAAAGGGCAGGTGAACTGGCTGAGCGAGCCGAAGTCGGCGAGGACGAGCTGGCTGCCCCGATGCGGACAGACATTATAGTGGGCCCGCAGTGCACCTTGCGAGTCGCGCGCGACGATGAAGCTTTCGTCGGCGATGTCGAACTTCACGAAATCACCCGGTTCCCGAAGGTCCGATTCGACTCCAGCCAAAAGCCACGTGCGAGTCCACAGCCTGTCCCACTCCAGCTTCTTATAGGCAGGATCGAAGTAGCGACTCGGTTCGGGGCGCGCGGTGCCGTTGTCGACCCTGGGGGCCCGCGCATTGAAAGGGTGCGGAGCGCCCACGTGGATATCCCACCCATTGAAGTCGAAACCCATCGGGACTCTCCCTAAGCAGCCCTGCCGGCCACCACTAAAAAACAATCATGACTGTTTTTCAATAGATAGTTCAAGGGGACCCCGGATGGTGCAGTGCAGCATTGGGATGCGTGGTCATTCCCTTCACGCGGCTTCCTGCTGTTGGGCATGTCGGCGGATAAGAAAAAAACAAACATGATTGATTGTTACTTCCACCTGTGTCAGCTTGCCGACGGTGTCCGCCGCAGCGGGTCTGACGCGACCCGGCGGCAAGGAGGGGAGACTTCACTCATGCGCTCGGTTCGGCTTGCGGCTTCATGTGCGACGTTTGTTTTGGCGGTGGCTTTGGCGAATCCGGCAGCGGCTCAGACGGCCCCCGCGGCCTCGGCTGCTGATCAGGCTCCGGCATCGGGGCCGCCGGCCGGGGCCGCGAAGTCGACGGTTGACCAGCAGGCTGCCAAGCGCACGCCGGGCCAGGTAGGCGACATCATCATCACGGCGACCCGGCGTGAGACGCGCCTGCAGCGGACGCCGGTTGCGGTTTCAGCGATCGACCAGAACCTGATCAAGCAGGCCAATCCGGACAACATCGGCAAGCTCGCGCTCTACGTGCCGAACTTCTCGGCGGAAACCATCACCGGATTCAACGCCGCGAGCTTCGCGATGCGCGGCGTCGGCCAAAACAACATCATCGTCTATTTCGAGCCGCCGGTGGTCGTCCTCGTCGACGACTTCGTCATGCCTTCGGTGCAAACGCAGCTGCTCGACACGTTCGACGTTGCCCAGGTCGAGGTGCTGCGCGGACCGCAGGGGACCTTGTTCGGCAAGAATTCGTCCGGCGGCGCGGTCACGGTGAGAACCAAACGGCCCGAGCTCGGCCGGCTCTTTGCCGACGCGCAGGCGCTCTACGGGGATTTCAACACGCGCCAGGCCCAGGGTGCAATCAACGTCCCGCTCGGCGACTTCGCCGCGCTAAGGGTCGTCGGCGGATATGAAAAGAGCGACGGCTATTACAAGAACCAGTCTTGCTACGGGCCGGTCCTCAATTTCAGCGCAACTCCCTCGATCTTCGATGGCGTGCATGGCTGTCTTCATGACGGACGCGTCGGGGGCAAGGACGTGTTCAACGGCCGCGTCAAGCTGCTCGTCCAACCAACCTCGAACATCACCGCGCTATTCCAATATGAAATGCTGCGCGACCGGTCGGGCACCGTCCCGTCGGTAAACGAGAACCAGACCTACACCGGCAATGTGCCGTTCCTCACGGACTTGCTTGGCATCAAGGCGCCAAATCCCAGCAGCGATCCGCTCAACAACTCGGGCATCACGCTGCGCAATGACCATTTCCAGCGCGACATACAGCGGATCAATGTCGATGGGCTCTATTCGAACATCGATTTCGATGTCGGCGTCGGCACGATTTCATCCGTCACCGGATGGCGCAAGCAGGACTCCCGCCTTCCCAACTCCTACGCGGGCGTGACCGCGGTCGCCGCCGACGGCGAGCGGCTCTCGGTGTTCGACGCGAGCCGCGACGACAATCGCAGGACCTTCCAGCAGGAAGTTCGGTTCGCCAGCAATTTCAGGGGACCAATAGATTTCGTCGCGGGTGCCTTCTACCAGCATGACACGGTCGACTTCTGCGTGTCGCAGCTTCTCGGCTTCCTCGACCTTGCCTCAGGCCCGCTGCCGTTCGGCAAGTGGAACGACACACCTTTCCTCCTTTGCAATGCGCAGAAGGCCAAATCGGCGGCCGTCTTCGCGGAGGGCAATTACAAGGTCACCAATAGACTGACGTTCACAGCGGGCGCTCGCCAGACCTGGGACAACAAGACCTGGCGCGGACGCCAACAGGTATTCATTCCGCAGCTCACCGGCGGGTTCGATCCCTCGATAACGATTGGCCAGCCGCTCGATGCAAGCGTCTACAATTACCCGGACGGGGTGATCACGCTCACGGACAAGTCCAGTAAGCTTACCTATCGGTTGAGCCTCAGTTATCAGGCGACCGACGACGTCTTCCTCTATGCAACCCACGCGACGGGTTACAAAGGCGGCGGTTTCAACGACCAGATCGGCGGATTTGCGCCCTTTGGCGCCGATCTCAACGCGTTCCGCGAAGCTGCGCGCGCAACCAAGCCGGAAACGGCGAGCAGTTATGAGGTCGGCGTCAAAAGCGATCTTGTCGACCACCACCTTCGCGCGAACCTCACCGGCTTCTACGTGAAGTACAAGGACCTCCAAAAGCAGCTCAACGTCCCGCTCATCGTCAATGGCCAACCCAACCAGGTGACGATCTTCGTCAACGCGGCCGCGGCAACGGTGAAGGGCATCGAGGCGGAGCTTGCCGCCAAGCCCGTCCAGAACCTCACGCTGCGCGGAGTGCTTGGCTATCAAGATGCCAAGTACGACAGTTACACCGCGCCCAACGCGGGTTACGATCTTTCCACCTCACCGCTCGACCGGGCGCCCAAATGGCAGTGGACCCTGGCGGCCGATTACATGCTCCCGATCGGGCAATATAAGCTGACGTTCGACGGCAGCATCGCATACCAAAGCAGGAACCTGTTCACCCAGTCGATCACGGATCCGCAGGGGAACACCTATCTCAATGCCCGCACGCTCGTGAATGCGTCGATCACCCTGGCCGATAGGCCCGACCGCTACTTCCTCCGGCTGATCGGCCAGAACCTCACCGACAGGAGGTATCGGACCGCATCGCAGAACGTCGCTGGATTGTGGCTCAATAGCCAGTATGGCCCGCCGCGCTACTTCGGAATCGAAGCTGGTGTCCACCTTGGGAAGTGAAGGGGTGACCGCCAGGCGGCGCTCCTTAGCATTTGCTGCCGCCGCGCTCGCATGCGCCCTGTCGGCCTGCGACAATAAGTCGAACCCCCAGGGGCAAGCAGGCGGGCTGGTCAAGTCGACGGACGAGTTCCAGGCGCGTTCGGGGACGCCCATCGATCCCGAACATCATCCGGGAAAAGCTCTGTTCGAAGAGCATTGCGCGATGTGCCACAACGGCAGCGTCTACAAGGCGCCCAACCAGGTCTGGCTCGAAATGATGGCGCCCGACGCCGTGCTTGCGGCGATGAACGGCGGCCTGATGGCACGGCAAGCCTCGGCGCTTACGCCGCAGCAGCGCGTGCAAGTCGCGGAATATCTCGCGCGGATCAGTCTTGCCGACTATCACCCGCCGGCGCCCCCGCCTCGGTGTTCGTCGCCCTCGCTTGGCGGTGGGCCGCCCCCGGCCCTGGTCGGATGGGGCCACGACAACCGGCGGTTTGTGCCAGCCGCTACAGCGGGCCTTGCGAAAGCCGATGTTCCGCGGCTCAAGCTCAAGTGGGCCTTTGCCTATCCGGGCGCCATTCGTGCCCGGTCTCAGCCAGCGATCGGTTGGGGCACGGTCTTCGTCGGCGGGCATGACGGGACAATTTACGCGTTCGATCTCGCCACCGGCTGCCTGCGCTGGAGCTCGCGGGTCTCGGCCGAGGTGCGCACCGCGATCGTTGCGGATCCGGACAGCAAACGCCTCTACTTCGGGGACATCCTTGGCCGGGCATATGCGCTGGACGCGATGACCGGGCGGCAGCTTTGGCAACACAAGGTCGACGACCATCCCAACGCCACGATCACCGGCACTCCGACCCTTGCCGGCGGGATGCTGTATGTGCCGGTCTCCTCGCTCGAGGTCACGTCGGCCGCCGATCCGACTTATTCCTGCTGCACCTTCAGAGGAGAAGTGATCGCGCTGGCCCCCGCAGATGGCGCCGAGAAGTGGCGCGCCTACACGGTTACCCAGGCGCCGCGGCCGCAGGGCAAGACAAAGAGCGGCACCAACATCATGGGCCCATCCGGCGCGCCTGTCTGGAACGCGCCGACCTACGACCCCAAGCG
Source organism: Sphingomicrobium sp. (assembly GCA_035470745.1). Lineage (GTDB taxonomy): Bacteria > Pseudomonadota > Alphaproteobacteria > Sphingomonadales > Sphingomonadaceae > Sphingomicrobium. The sequence continues at coordinate 22,751 of DATIQO010000081.1, forward strand.
GCATCTGCTCTACTTCGGCAGCGGCGAAAATTATTCGACGCCAGCGGATGCGAACAGCGATGCGGTCATTGCTGTCGACGCACGCACCGGCAAGCGCAGGTGGATTACGCAGCTTACCCGCGGCGATGCGTGGAACGTCGGCTGCATGATGGGGAACGACAATTGCCCGCGCGAGCACGGGCCGGACCTCGACGTTGCGGCCTCGCCCCTGCTCATCCCGATCGGCGGCTCGCGCGACATCCTCGTGGCCGGTCAAAAGTCAGGCGTTGCCTTTGGCCTCGACCCGGACACGGGCAAGATCGTGTGGCAACGGCGACTGGGCCATGGCGGCACTCAGGGCGGCGTGCATTTCGGCATGGCCGCGGAGGGCACACGCGTCTTCGTGCCGATCAACGACATGGCCGACACTCATGACGGCCGGAAGTATGACGCAAGTCTTCGCGGCGCCGGGCTCCACGCGATCGACGCCGCGACCGGCCGGATCTTCTGGAGCGACAAGGCGCCCGACCAATGCCAGGGCAAGCAATCATGTGACCCCGGCATCTCGGCCGCGGTCACGGCGATCCCCGGCGTCGTCTTCGCGGGCCACCTCGACGGGCAGTTCAGGGCCTATGACAGCGACACCGGAAAGATCATCTGGGCGGTCGATACCACTCGGCCGGTGAAAACGGTGACTGGCGTTCAAGCGCACGGAGGCGGCATGAGCGGCCCGGGCGCGGCGGTTGCCCAAGGCTATGTCGTGTTCAATTCGGGGTACGGGCTCTATTACCACATGCCCGGGAACGTGCTCCTGGTCTTCGGCGCGCAATAGCCTCAGGCGGCGACGCTCGCGGGGACGAAGGGGCAGGTCGCCTCGCGCTCGACCAGGTCGAGCACGAAAGCCATTTTTGCCATTCCGCCGATAAAGCCCGCAACGACCGCGAGCTCGCATATCTGCGCGTCGTCGAAATGCTGGTGCAGGCGCTCGTAGAGCGCTTTGTCCAATCGTCCGCCCTGGTTCGTTAGGATCATCTCGTCGGCGAAATCGAGCACCGCTTGTTCTGCCTCGCTGAAAGCTGAACGGTCACGCTCGATCGCTTCCATCTGCTCGCTCGTATAGCCAGCGTCGCGCATGCCGGCGCGGTTCTGGAGATTGCAGCTGCGGCAGCCGTGGGCGAGACTGAGGCGAAGTCGCAGCAGCTGTTTGTACTTCTGGTCGACGCGCCCGCCGAAGAAGATCTTCTGGTAGAATTCCACCATCGCAAATTCGAGCAACTCGGGCGCATTGGCCATCGCCTCGATGAACGTCGGCTCGCCCGTCAACCCGTTGAGCATGTCCCATGCGGCCTGCCACTTCGGATCGAGCCGATCGCGCTCAATCCGCCTCAGCGGTGTGTCGGCCATGTCGTCCTCCTCTAGGCGCCGCCGCCTACGTTGAAATAGTCCGGGATGCCGGCCGGCCAGACGACGCCCCACTGGGCCATGCCGCCGTCAATCGTCAGCACCTCACCGGTGACGAAGGCACCCGCGTCCGATCCGAGGTACATCGCCGCTTCGGCGATGTCCCAGGCGTCGCCAAGTCGCTTCATTGGATTTGCCTCGTGAAACCGCTCGAGAGCATGCGGGGGGTAAACGGAAAAACCCTCCGTCTCGATCGTTCCCGGCGCGATGCAGTTGACACGGATCTGGAGCGGCGCCCACTCCGTCGCGACCGTCTTCGACAAGTAGATGATGCCTGCGCGGGCCGCGCAGGTATGTGCCGCCTGCGGCATGCCGCGCTCGACGTTTGCAACGATGTTGATGATGTTGCCTGCTTGACCGCGATCGCGCCAGCGCCGGGCCGCCTCCTGCATCATCCACCAGGTGCCATTGAGGTTGAGGTCGACGACCGCGAGCCATCCCTTGCGCGAGAAGTCGATCGCGTCCTGCGGAAACTGACCTCCCGCGTTGTTGATGAGCATGTCAATTCGGCCGTTGCGGTCGAACACGTCATCAAGGAGCGCTTCGACCTCTTGAGGTTCGCGGATCGACATCGCGCGCACGGCAACATCACGGCCTGTTCCGGCCTTGATTGCCGCGCGTGTCGCATTGAGCTTGTCTTCGGTCCGCCCGCAGATGGTGACTTCGGCGCCCAGCCGCGCGGCGAGGAATGCAATCGCCTTGCCGATCCCGGAGCCGCCGCCGGAAACGACCCAGCTCTTGTCCTTGAGGAGGTCGGACCGGAAGACCGTCGGGCGGCTGGCGAGGTCGCTGTCGCTCATGCCGAACCGAAGCTTCTCGCCGGCCGCTTTCGGCGTCAGAGATTCGTCGTTCACTCGGCCTCAACCCAATCTTCGAGCGCCGGTTCAACACGCAGGTCCGCGGAAATCCGATTCAGCCCGATCCTGCGGTCGATCTCGCAATGGTAGTGGTAGATGCGCCGCTCCTGGTAGCAGAGGGTCATGCCCTTGAAGCCGGGACTTTCCAGCGATTCCTGAATCTGGGGCGCGAACTGAAGGTCCTCGTCGAGAATGCGCTCGAAGTTGCGAATGCGCGTTTCCCAAAGGGGACTTCGGCCCTCCGGTCCGAACGGCGGGCTGAACCAGTGGCATTCGATGCGCATCGTGCGTTCAGAGGTCGGCCAAAATACCAGCATCGGCATGCCCGTAGCCGAGGGCGGCATCACGATGTTCGGAAAAATATAGTAGCTGACATTGTTGTCGCGCGGGATCTCCGTGACGGTCGGAATCTCCGGCATGCCCACGGTGCCCGGGTCGACCCATTCTGGGCGGCGGTTGGGCGTGGTCATGCGTGAGTGGCCGTTGGGCCAAAGGGTGATCGTCGTACCGCGATGGTCGAGGAACCGGTCCACCGTGTTCTGATGGATCGATTTCAGGTGATAGACTTCAAGGAAAGCGTCGAGCAGCACCTTCACGTTGCACTCGACGTCATAGGCCCGTGAATCCACCAGCGTCAGATTGTCCGGCTGGAACTGCTCAAGCTCAGCGGCGAGCGGCGCGAGGGACTCTTTGAGCGCAGTCGGCTCGTCCTCGTCTTCGTTGATGAAGATCCAGCCCCCGAGCGTATCGCAATGGACCGGGATGAGCCCGCGGCACGAGAAGTCGAGATCGACGAAATCGCGCTTGTCGCGCACGGCGACGAGACGTCCGTCGAGCGTGTAACTCCAGCCATGATAGCCGCAGACGAAGCCCCGGCCTTGACCAGATTCTTCCTTGACGAGCGGGGCTCCCCGGTGCCGGCACGTGTTGTAGTAAGCGCGGATCTGGTCATCGAGGTCACGAACGACGATGATCGGTGAGCCGGTCTTCCTCGTCAAAAACCAGCTGCCGGGTTCGGGCAGCTGGTCGCGATGCCCCGCGTAGAGCCAGCTGCGCTTCCACAGACGCTCGTCTTCGAGAGCAAGAAAGGCGCGATCGACGTAGCGCCCGGCAGGGATATCGGGGAGCCGCGGGAACCCTTCGGGGGGTCCCTTGCGGCTCGCCTCGAATGCCATCCCCTCCCGAATGCGCTCGATAGTCGCCGAATCCACCGAAGACCCCTCCAATATCGTCCTTGGTCTACTGAACCCTGCTGAAAAAAACAATCATGTTTGACTTTTTTCTGCGGCGTGGACAAAAATGAGCCATGGATTTCCGCCTGAGCGAGGAACAACTGGAATTGCAGCAGGCGGCGCGCCAGTTCGCGCGCGGCGAGCTGCGTGCCATTGCCGAGCAGCTTGAGCGAGAAAATGTGCCGCCGCCGCGCGACCTCGTGAAGCGATATGCGCAGATGGGGTTTCTCGGCGTCAACGTTCCAGAAGAGTTTGGCGGCCTCGGTCTTGGCAATGTCGACGCCCTGGTCGTGCTCGAGGAATTCGCGAAGGTGTCGAGCGCCGTGGCCTTTCCGATATTCGAATCCATGGTCGGGCCGGTCCGCGCGATCGAGCATTTTGCAAGTGACTCGCTGAAGCGGCGCGTCGTTCCGAAAGTTTGCTCGGGCGACATGATCGTAGCAGTCGCGATGAGCGAACCAGAAGCCGGCAGCGCGCTGACCGACCTTCGTACCCGCGCGATCGTCGAGGGCGATCGCGTTACTCTCAACGGGACCAAACGCTGGTGTTCGGGCGGCGGACATGCCGACGCATATGTCGTCTATTGCCGTTTGAGCGATGAGCCCGGCGCGCGCGGTATCGGCGCGGTGCTCGTCGAGAAAGGCGTTCCTGGGCTGAGCTTCGGACCCAACGAGAGCTTGATGGGGTTCAGGGGCATTCCCTCGGCAGACCTCAACTTCGACGATTGTACGGTTGCGGCCGAAAACGTCATCGTCCCTGCGGGCGGATTCAAGAAGTTGATGGAAGCCTTCGATCTGGAGCGCTGCGGAAACGCGACAATGGCGCTCGGCCAGGCCTCGGGGGCGCTCGAGGACGTGATCCTATATGTCCAGGAGCGCAAGCAGTTCGGGAAGGCGCTCGCCGAGTTCCAGGCGGTGCAGATGAAGCTCGCCGAGATGCAGATGAAGGTGGATGCGGCGCGGCTGCTGATCTGGCGCGCCGCTGCCAATGCGCAAGACGGGCTGCCGAGCCTCCTCGACAGCTCGGTCGGCAAATGCTTCGCCAATTCGATTGCGAGGGAAGTGACCGGAGACGCGATGCAGTTGATGGGAGCTTATGGCTATTCCAAAGAATTCCCCATGGAGCGCCGGCTGCGTGACAGCTGGGGCTGGGGCATCGCCGGCGGCGCCATCGATATCCAGAAGGTCAACATCGCATCGGCCATGCTCGGTCGCCGTTTCGACCAGAGGCGATGATGCCTTGGCACCGCGTTGCAGCGCTGGCGGATGTCCCTGAAGGTACGAACAAGGCTTTCGCTTTAGAGGGGCGGCAGGTGTTGATCGCGCGCTCGCCAATGGGATTGTTCGCCGTCGGCGCGATCTGCAGCCACCAGCAGCAGGAACTCGAAGGCGGCCGCATGAAGGCCTGCTTTCTGTTCTGTCCCTTGCACGGGGTCCGGTTTGACCTTCGCGACGGCAAGCCCGCGGGAAATCTGACCGATCAGCCGCTTCCGACCTGGCCGGCGAAGATCGAGGGCGACCAGATCCTCATCGATCTGGACGAGCGCTGATGCGGCTGCTCCATATCATTGCGAGCCCGCGCGGCGAGCGCTCGCGGTCGCGATCCGTTGCCGACCATTTCGTTCGCCACCTTGGCGATGCGGAGGTCGAGGAACTCGATCTGTGGGCTGAAGATTTGCCCGATCTCGACGGCGCGATGCTCGAAAGCCGATACAGGTTGATCGCCGGCGAGCCCGTTGAGGTCGGGTTTGAACGCCGATGGGACGAACTGCGCTCGCGCGTCGATCATTTGCTGTCGTTCGATGCCTGGCTGTTTTCAACGCCGATGTGGAATTTCGGGCTGCCTTACCGGCTGAAGCATTACCTCGACCTCGTCATCCAGCCGACCATGGCCTTCACCAACGACGAGTCCGGTGCGATCACTGCTCATGGCGCGGACAAGATCGCCATCCTGGTCGGCGCCGGCGCGCTCGACATTCGTCCTGACTCGGCGCTCGCCGCTCTGGACTTCAGCCTATCGCATCTCGCGCAATGCCTGCGCGTCTATTTTGGCGTCGAGGAAGTGCACGAGGTCCGAGCAGTACCAACGTTCGGCGACGATCGGACGGTCGAGGAAGCAATGACAAGCGCGCGGCTGCATGCCCACGCAATCGCGGTCAGTCTTTCGAATCGCCGCGGTGCACGAGGTTGATGGACTTGAACCGCAGAACCGTTTCGCCCCTCTGGTTCCTGAGCCAATATTGCGTAATGGCGGTCCCGCGATCATTGCGCGACCTCGAAGGGATGAGCTCGAGGATGCGCGATTGCGCGGTGACAGTGTCGCCCCCTCGAAGCGCCGTTTCGATACGGAAGTCGTCGAAGCCGATGCCGCAGATGAAATCGATATCGCTGTTCATTGAATGGTCCAGCTGCCGCCAGATAGCGAGCATGAACACCCCGCTCGCGACGACCTCGCCAAAGCTCGATGCCCGGGCTGCCTCCGGATCGGAGTGGAACCACTGCGGATCATATAGCCGCGCGAACGCGACCATCTCCTCCTGCGTTATGGTGCGCGGTTCCGACGTACGCTCTTCGCCGACTTGCAAGTCCTCGAACTTGCGTGCCGGGCGGTTCAAGCGCGGTAGTCCTTCCAGCTCGGCAATTTCTCCGGATAGTCCGCTTCTGCGGCCTGCGCATAGGCACGCATGCGGTCGGTTCGCCCTAGAATTTCCGGGTAATCCGCAAGCGGCACATAATAAAGAAACGACAAGGCGCGTTCCTGGAACCGCCATTTTCCCGCTTCGCGCCGGTAGACGTCCTCGTAGCGGAGCGCGGTTATCATCATGGTTTCGTTCCGCCACAGCTCCGCGTGCGCAGAAAGCAGCCCGTGCGCGGTGTCGGGATCTTCTCCGAACCAGATCAGATGATCGTGGCTGACATGGTTCGAGGGGCCAAGCACGCTGAAGCGCTGCTCATATTGCGCGATGACTGCATCGCGGCCCTTGGCGTCCATCACGCCATCGCGCGAATAGACGCGCGCATCGGCGGCGAACAGGTCAGCGACCGCCTCGAGATCATGGTTGTCGATCGCAAAACAATAGCGCGCCGCGAGCGCCCGAATTGCACTCTCGGCCTCCAACCGGTCGATACGCGCGTTGAGGTTGTCGTTCATGCGCGCAGCATGGCTGACCGCGTGCTTGCGGACAAGGAGCTGTCATCATGAACGAGCCCCTCAAGATCGAACGTCGCGGCGCGTGCGCTTGGCTGGTGCTGAACCGGCCCGCGGCCGGCAATGCGATCGATGCCCACTTGGCGGAAGCGCTGGGCGGGGCCGCCGCAATGCTTCGCGACGACGCGGCTGCCCGAGTGGTCGTCATCACCGGGGAAGGGGCGCTGTTCTGTGCGGGCGGCGACATTCGTGCGTTCGCGGCAGCCGACAGCGCTGCAGATGCGGTCGACGCGATCACTTCACGGCTTCACCCGGCAATCGAGACCTTCGCGGCGCTCCCCAAGCCAATCATCACCCTCGTCAACGGAGCAGCAGCCGGCGCGGGGCTCGGCTTGGCGCTCCTGGGCGACGTGGTCCTGGCAGCGCGCTCGGCGCATTTCATGTCGGCCTACACCGCGATTGGCCTGACGCCGGACGGCGCCACCAGCTGGCTGCTGCCCCGTCTTGTCGGGCTGCGCCGTGCGCAAGACCTGATCCTCAGCAATCGCCGGGTATCGGCAGAGGAAGCCGAGCGTATCGGCATGATCACGCGCGCAGTCGACGACGATCAGCTGGTCGGCGAGGGGCAGAGGCTGGCCGAGCATTTGGCTGGTTCGGCGGTCGGCGCTTGCGCCGCTGCGCGCGAGCTACTCTTCGGAAGCTTCAGCAACACCCTCCACGAGCAGCTCGTCGCCGAGGCGCGGATGATTTCGTCACGGGCGGATAGCCGCGAGGGCAGCGAGGGAATCGCCAGCTTTCTTGAGAAACGCGCCGCGGATTATTCGTGAGCCTCCGTCGCCGTTGCGATCGGCCACAAAGCGCCTCCCGCCACGAATGTGATGGGTTCTCGGATTATCGGGCAAATCTACGGCCCGCTGAGTCGCTGATTTCCGTTTTGCGCCCTTTTTCTGTCATTGCAGTAGCGATCCGCCAGACCTGTAAGCGGACGTTTGCTCAAGTCATGAGCTAATCCGTCAGGCGTTCGCTTGCTTGCTGGTCGGCAAGAATACCCATGGTCTCGTCTGCATATCGTCCCTGTCTCAGCAGGGCGGTCATAATCCGCATGGGCTCATCAATGTGGCGGAAGAATTCTTTGTAGCCGGCGCATAGGTAATTACGCGGCCGGTCGCTGTCAGCCGATGCCACAAATCGATTGCGCGGGCATTCACCGTAACACGCAAACAACACGTCGCAGTTCCTGCACTCGTCCGGCAAACGGTCGTACTTCGCAAAGCCAAAGGCTTCTTGCTTCTCCGAATCGACCAAGTCCCGCAACTTGTCTCGCTCGATATTGCCGAGCCGGTGTTCGGGCCCCACATAATGGTCGCAGGCATAGACGTCTCCATTATGCTCAAGCACCAATGACCGCCCACAGGCTGGCTGGAAGATGCACAGGCTCGGTTGGCCAAGCCAGTTCGCGAGCGCGCCGTCGAAATATTGAACGAACACCTCGCCCACGTCGTGCCGGACCCACTCGTCAAACACCGTGACAAGGAACCGACCGAATTGATCAGGTTTGATGCTTCGTTCGGTCACTGACGCGTCGGCGCCTGAAGGTGCGCGTTCAACGATGGGGATGAACTGCAGGTAGCGCGCTCCTAGATCGTCGCGAAAGAATCTGTAGACCTCCAGCGGGAAGTCCCCATTTGCGGCGTGCACTGCGCACAGAATATTGGTGTCAACTTCATGCGTTTGCAGCAGCCTAAAGCTGCGGAGGACTTGGCCGAAAGTGCCGGCACCGCCTCTATTCACGCGATACGCATCATGGAATTGCTGCGGCCCGTCCATGCTCAGTCCGATGAGGAAGCGATTGCGCTTGAAGAATTCCGCCCACCCGCGATTGAGCAATACTCCGTTCGTTTGGAACGTGTAGGAAATGGATTGCCCAGGCCGCTTTAATCGTTCCGCGAGTTCGACGGAACGCTCGAAGAATTCAAGGCCCATGAGAGTTGGCTCTCCGCCTTGCCAGGCCACTTGGATCTCCGGCCCAGACTGCGCCTCGATGAGCTGACGTAGGTAAGTTTCGAGCAGCTCCTCGGTCATCCTAAAACTGCTGCCGGGGTAGAGCGACGCCTTGGACAGAAAAAAGCAATAGGCGCAGTCCAGATTGCATTGCGATCCGGTCGGTTTGGCGAGTAGGTGGAAAGTCATAAGGAGCGATCCGATGTCAGCTGCAACCCTATGTTGACGTAGGGGATTAGCCGTCGGCTATCCGGAATTCGACCTATGACAATCTGAGCGACCGAGCATTCAGCTGCTTGATTGACTTGGCGTTTTGGACTGCGCGCTGCGAAGTCATCTTGTGATTGAACTGGTAATTTGCGCTGGCGATGCCTTGCCAAGTTAGCTTTGAGCCAATGCCAAATCCGCCGACGCCGAGCCCGGTGATCGCATTTGTCTTCGCATCGATTTTAACATCGGCGAAACTCACGTCGCGAACTTGGAGCCCCTGACTCTCCCCGAGATGGACCCACATCAGGCCACCGAGGAACACGAGGCAATCATTGCGCGCCTCCGCCGCGCCCATGAATGCGAACTTGAATGCCTTCAGCACGTCGCCGAAGGATAGGTCTAGATCGACTGGTGGAAGAGGGTCGCGTGGAGCAGTCTTGCCATGCGCGCCGGCAAGAAAAACATCCCCAATGGTAGCGAATTCCCATTTCTTTTTGGCGGTCGCCTGAGTCTCCGTGCGTTCAGGCGCGGGCGTTGAGTCCGGCGGCTGGGATAATTCAAAAGCGGTCAAATCCGTAACGTGCGAAGCTTCTGCGCCAGTTCCGCCGCCAGCGTCCGGATTTGCCCGACCCGCAGGTTGGGGCATCTGGGCGTGCATAGTTGTCGGAAGCGCGACAACGAATGCTGCGATGATCTTGGCGATAAGCTTCACATTGGCTGTTACACGCCGGCTCGCAGCTTGACGGGTTGTCGCCGACGCCGCATCTCCGGTTCGACCAGTCCCATCGATGCCGCCTCTTCGACATCTCGTTGTAGAAAGTAGTTGAGCCCAGTCCGGATCGCTGCAATCGCGGCCAATTTGCCAATTGCGTCCCACGACGGTGAGATCGCAGTGCGGATAATGTCGGCACCCAACGCAAATTCGAGCGAAAGCAGGATCCAGCTAGCGAAACGGACCCAAATTACGCGGCGGCTAACCGCGCCCGAATTGTTTTGGAGAATCATTCGGCGCGCAGACGATGCAACAGCCTCCACGGACCCGCCGGCGACGATGATTATCGCCGCCACCTCGACCGCAAGCGCGACATAGGAAGCGAACAGTTGAAAGGCTTGTTCGGCGTCACCGATCATCGTCCAAGCTTTATTCCATGAACGGACGCCCGCTCACATCGGGGGTTACCCTTATGGGCGAGCGGTGCCCCACGTGCAGATCGTTGACATCGAACGGCCGACGCATGGCTTCATCGTCGAATCGGAGCGCACCATCCAGAAAGCGCGCGAATGGGCGCTGGCCGATCGCCGGCGGCGATCGACCGCCAGATTCTCAGGGCTCGGAGCGCGCTGGTGTCCAGCGAGTGATACTGGTGTGACCTGTAGGTGAATCACCGGATACCACCACAGTGTGGGGCAGATTACGGCCGACCGGAATGCGATGAAGCAGATCAGCGGAGGCAATTCATGGCCGACAAGGAATTAGCCCGGACGGTTCTACCGATTCCCGATAAGCCTTTTACCGGCTTGATCACTTATGACGCGAAGGATCCAGCGACCCACTTCGACCCAATCACCCAGCTTCGTCCGCCCAAGGGCGCTCCCAATGTCCTTGTCATTTTGATCGACGATGCCGGCTTCGGCTCCTCAAGCGCGTTCGGCGGACCATGCCATACGCCCAATGCTGAAAAGCTCGCTGCTGGTGGCCTCAAATACAAACGCTTTCACACCACCGCGCTTTGCTCTCCGACGCGGCAAGCGCTGCTGACCGGGCGGAACCACCATTCTGTCGGAATGGGCGGCATCACCGAGATTGCGACAGGGGCTCCGGGATATTCCTCGGTCCTTCGCAACACGGCGGCGCCGTTGGCGAAGACGCTGAAGCTCAACGGATATTCCACCGCGCAGTTCGGCAAATGCCATGAAGTGCCGGTGTGGGAGACAAGTCCGATCGGACCGTTCAGTCAGTGGCCGACGGGAAGCGGCTTCGAATATTTCTACGGCTTCGTCGGAGGCGAAGCGAACCAGTGGTACCCGACACTCTATGAAGGCACGACTCCCGTCGAGCCCGACAAGACGCCCGAGGAAGGCTACCATCTCGTCGACGACATGACCAACAAGGCCATCGCGTGGATCGGTCAGCAGAAAATGTTGGCGCCCGACAAGCCTTTCTTCGCCTACTTTGCCCCAGGCGCAACACACGCGCCGCACCATGTGCCGAAGGAATGGGCCGACAAATACAAGGGCAAGTTCGACCAGGGCTGGGACAAGCTGCGTGAGGAAACCTTCGCTAGACAGAAGAAGCTGGGTGTCATCCCGCAGGATTGCGAGCTCACAAAGCGGCACAAGGATATTCCTGCTTGGAAGGACATGCCCGACGATCTCAAACCTGTGCTGAGCCGGCAGATGGAAGTCTATGCTGGTTTCATGGAATATACCGATCACCATGTCGGCCGACTGATCGACGCGCTCGAGAAGCTCGGGATCATCGACAACACGCTCATCTACTACATTATCGGGGACAATGGCGCGTCGGCCGAGGGGACGCTCAATGGCACCTTCAACGAGATGCTCAACTTCAATGGCATGGCGGCGCTCGAAACGCCCGCTTATCTGATGGGTAGACTCGACGAGCTCGGCGGCCCGAACTCCTACAATCACTATGCGGTCGGTTGGGCACACGCCATGAACACGCCCTACCAGTGGACTAAACAGGTGGCGTCGCACTGGGGGGGCACGCGCAACGGTACCATCGTCCATTGGCCGCACGGCATCAAGGCCAGAGGAGAGATGCGCGACCAGTTCCACCACGTCATCGATGTTGCGCCCACCATCTTGGAGGCCGCGGGGCTACCAGAGCCGCAAATCGTCGAAGGCGTCCTGCAAACGCCAATCGAGGGCGTCAGCATGCTATATTCCTTCGATGACTCGAAGGCTGCTGAGCGGCGCGGGACCCAATATTTCGAAATGTTCGGCAACCGCGGAATTTACCATGAAGGCTGGACCGCAGTTACCAAACACAAGACCCCGTGGTTGCTAATGGGCGGAGAAAAAACACCTCAATTCGACGATGACGTCTGGGAGCTCTACGACAACACCGATTGGACCCAGGCCAAGGACCTGTCGAAGCAGTTCCCCGAGAAGCTCCACGAGTTGCAACGTCTCTGGTTGATCGAAGCGGTGAAGTACGATGTCCTGCCGCTCGATGACGATCTCGCAAAGCGGATGAACCCGGACACGGCGGGACGCCCGATTCTCATCAAGGGCAATACCCAGCTCCTCATTGGTGGCATGGGCCGGCTTAGCGAGAATTGCGTCCTGAGCATCAAGAACAAGTCGCACTCTGTGACCGCGGAGATTGTCGTCCCAGATAGCGGCGCGCACGGCGTGATCATCGCCCAGGGCGCAAACATCGGCGGCTGGTCGCTCTACGCGCACGCAAACAAGCTCAAATATTGCTATAATCTCGGTGGCCTGAAGAGCTTCTACGTCGAGTCCGAAAACGAGCTGCCTTCAGGTGAGCACCAGGTTCGAATGGAATTCGCCTACGACGGCGGCGGCCTAGGCAAGGGCGGTAACGTTACCTTGTTCGTGGATGGCGTTAAGGCTGGCGAAGGCCGCGTCGATGCGACGCTTGCAATGGTATACTCCGCTGATGACGGCTGCGATGTCGGACTAGATAGCGGGGCGCCGGTTTCGCAGGACTATCCTGCAGGCAAAAACGCGTTCAACGGGACCGTTCGTGGGGTTCAGCTCGCCATCGCCGAAGCTGCCGAGGAAGCCGACCATAAAGTCGATACCGAAACGGCCATCGCATTGGCGATGTCGCGGCAATAGCGACACTGTCTCGATCGTGATTAGCGCCCTTCGCCAGATCCCCTGGCGAGGGGTGCTTTCCTTGCGGAATGAGCACGTTTCGATAGCGCCCGCGGCGAGGTCTCGTTCTCAGAGTGGATCCCTGAGCGGGGCACATCCCGCGCGACCATCCGGTGTTTCACGGATACGCGAGCCCGCGTGAGCGGCGCATGAGACTGCCCAGCTCAAAAATGGATTTATCAAAAATGTCGGAGGAAGATGCAGCGGTCGCACCGATCGAATTGATCGGCGACTCCTCTACCGAGCTTTCTGCGAACCGCACCGCCATGTCATTCGAGCGGACCGCGATGAGCAGCGATCGGACATTGATGTCCATCATCAGGACGTCGCTGTCGCTAATTGCATTCGGATTCACGATCTTCCAGTTCTTCGACACGCTCAGCAAGAGTTCTCCGAAAGTGCCGGAAGCCGCGTCGCGGAACTTTGGTTTCGCGTTGATCATACTCGGCGAGCTGCTGCTTGCCCTTGGGCTGGTAGACCACGTCAAGCAGGCCCAAGCGAGGCGCGTGCGGCGTCGGCGTCTGTTTCAAGAGGGACTAGTCCACCACGTGGAGCCGGTCCGCGCGTCCACCACTATGATTGTAGCCTTGCTCCTGTTCATCGTGGGCATTTTGGCGATGCTGAGAGTCGGACTTCATATCGGGCCATTCTGAGCGGAGCTTCCAAGCCATGGACACGAAAAGCATCGTAATGATCGTGGCTCAGATTAGCCTGGCTGCCCTTCTTACGTCGGTCGGGCTACACGCGAGCTGGCGCGATGCATTGCGCACGATGCGCAATTTCAGATTGCTGGGGCGGGCCGTGCTTGCCGTAAACGTCGCTGTACCGTTGACCGCGATCATCATTTGCGGGTTGCTGCCGATCCCGCAGCTGATGAAGGTGGGGATCGTCATTATGTCGGTTTCGCCCCTTGCGCCGGTTTTGTCCCTCCGCCTAGTGCAGGCCCGCGTCGACGCCTCCTTTGCCGTTGGCCTCGATGTGGCGCTTGTGTTGCTCTCCGTGATAGTCGTCCCACTTACGATCGCGTTGCTGAGTTCCATTTTTCCAATCAACGCTTCTGTTTCCCCGGCCGCGGTAGCCAAGCTCGCGACTCTCTCCGTCCTAATGCCGCTCACTGTCGGAATGCTCGTGCGCGCGCTAACGCGAGCGTCCGTCGAGCGTCTGGCCAAGATGCTGACAGTGCTGGGATATGTGGGATTAGGGCTGGTGGTAATCGCCCTTCTGTACGCGCAGGCTCGCGATGCCTTCGATCTAATCGGGAGCGGCGTTATGATCGCTATCTTGGTTACGGTTCTAGCTGGCATCGTAGCCGGCCATTTTCTCGCGGGCTCCGCCCCGGCTGACAAGCTGGCAATAACTCTTGCAGCAACCCTGCGACATCCTGGTCTGGCAGCGCTGATCGTGCAACGAAATTTCCCCAATCAGAAGGTAGAGCTGACGATCATCCTGTACTTGCTCACGGCAGTGGCGTTCTCTTTGCTCTATCAGGCGTGGATATTGAAGCGAACGGTAGCTCGGAGTGCCCTGCCGTCGGACGGTAGCTCGAGAAAGCCGAAGCTTCGAGTTTCGAACAGTCAGTCCGATGAACAGCATCCGCGACCTCAGCATTAACTGGTATTCGCCAGTCCCGCTAATCATCGGCGAGGCTGCGGGCAAAACGTCTCCCTCAGTGCTCATGTCCGACCATTCAGCTGCCCAATCACTCGGCAGAAAGATCGGCTTCGGGTTGTTTCAACGCTGGCGCGATCCTTCATTCCGCCAATCCATTAAAGGAAGGCGTCCGTGAAGGCTCCAGCGCGCTCAAGTACTATCGCTTCCCCGGAGACCCATTATCCGGATAAGATCGACTTCGAGGCGGAGCCGCACGCTGGCATGGTCTGGGTGCCCGGTGGCCGCTTCCTAATGGGCTCCGATCGCCACTATCCCGAAGAGGCACCTGTCCATCACGTCGAATTGGACGGCTTCTTCATGGACCATAGTCCAGTGACAAATGCGGCGTTCCGCAGGTTCGTCGAGGAAACTGGATATATTACGTTTGCCGAGAAAGCGCCGGACCCCAAGGATTATCCGGGCATCCTTCCGGAGATGCTTTTCGCGGGCTCTCTCGTGTTCACGAAGCCAGAACATCATGTGACGGACTTCGATGACTGGTCGCAGTGGTGGAGCTTTCGCGAAGGTGCGGCCTGGCGGCAGCCTCTGGGCCCCGACGAGGATCCCGCTTTGCCAGACCATCCAGTCGTGCACGTCGTTTACGAGGATGCTCTCGCCTATGCCCGTTGGGCGGGCAAGTCATTGCCGACAGAAGCCGAGTTCGAGTTCGCTGCTCGCGGCGGCTTGGACGGCGCTGAATTTGCTTGGGGCGACGAACTCCTGCCCGGCGGACGTTACCTGGCGAACTTCTGGCAGGGCGAGTTCCCGTCAGAAAACCTAAAGAAGGATGGATATGAGCGCACGTCGCCCGTTGGCGCGTTTCCACCTAATGGATACGGGCTTCACGACATGATCGGCAACGTCTGGGAATGGACGTCAGACTGGTTCGCGGAGCGACACTCCGCCGATGCGAAAATGGCGTGCTGCGTTCCCCGCAATCCCCGCGGCGCAACCGAAGCAGCGAGCAAAGACCCGTGCGCGGCTGAGCATTTCTCACGCAAAGTCCTGAAAGGCGGCTCACATTTGTGCGCTCCAAATTATTGCCGTCGTTATCGGCCGGCCGCGCGCTATCCGCAGCCCCTCGACACTTCGACCTGCCATGTCGGATTCCGATGTGTCGTCCGGCCGAGGTCAGACACGGAATAAGGAAGCGACCGCATCGACCGGCTGGGCGGATAGCGGCTGCCGCGCTTGCCGACGGCAGCACACGCGCGGATGACTGACCCGACCGCGGATACCCTATCAAGCGCTTCAGCGTCATGATCCTCGACCCGCTATCCTCCGCAGAACCTCATCAGGCTCGAGGGCCAGGGCCATAAGTAATTTGACTGATTTTGGGTGAAGGCCATCCGGCCTATTCTCCGATCCTTCAAAGGATTGTCGCATGGAAGTTTTCCGGTCGCTTGGCCGCTTTCGATTCAAAGCTTTCGCAGTTGCAGTGGCCAGCTCGACGTTAGCTCTCCTGCCCGCGCCAGCCGGAGCGCAAGCTGACGACGCTCCAGCCGTCCTGAAGAGGATGACCGACTATATTGCGGCGCATCCGGATATCTCGTCGCAGTTCGACATCGAGTTCGACATTATCACACCAGACATCGAGAAGATTCAGTTCGCGGCAAGCGGCACGATAGCCAGAAGCGCTCCGAACCGGATCCACGCTACGCGACACGGCGGATATTCAGATGTCGAGCTGATTTTCGACGGCAAGACAACGACGATCGTCGACAGGTACCGCAACAAATATGCGCAGCTCTCAGGCCCGACTTCAATCGACCAGCTCGTTGGCAAGCTGCGCGGCGACTACATGATGGATCTTCCTGCGGCCGACCTCTTCGTCACTAAAAGCTACGATGAGCTAATGGACGGCGTCGTTACCGCCAAGCATGTGGGCATCGGCGTGATCGACGGTCAGGAATGTGACCACCTGGCCTTTCGCGACGAGGACACCGACTGGCAGCTATGGATCCGTACAGGCGATCGCCCACTGCCGTGTAAGTACAAGATCACAAGTAAGACTCTAGCCGCGGCGCCGGATTACACGATCCGATTCTATGGCTGGTCGGACGCAAAGACGCCGGAGTCCGTCTATACCTTTAAGCCCGCGGCAGGGGCGCAAGCGGTGTCGTTCGACCAGCTGTCCGACATCGGCGAGCTGCCATCACCCGTTCCCTACTCCAAACAAGGAAAACCGAAATGACCAGGACGGAGCGCTTCCTGGCGCGCGCGCTGTATGCGGCAGCCGCGGTGACGACGCTCGCCGCAACTAGTGGTGTCGGTCCCGTCGCTCCCGCCGGAGCCGTCATCGGCCGTCCCCTGACGCCCATGAGCTATGCCGGAGTTGCGCGGCGGACCACTTATCGCGCCGCCACCTACGGAGCCGCGGCTACAGCCAGGGCCGCAAACGCCGCCGCTGCGAATGCTGCCGCCGCCGCGCAGCCAACTGTCATCTATGCGCCGGCGCCAATGACAAACTGCGTCAAGATCGTCGATTCCTCAGGGACAACGTATCGCTGCCCATAACAAGAGCGATTTGAAGCGTGTGTTGCGATGACCGACTGAAACGGCAGTCGAAAGCGGACGCAAGATCTGACGCGTGAGCGAATCTCGATCTTCCTGATTGCGGGTCCCAGACAAGCGGCTAGACAATGTGGATGCGCTCCGCATCGACGCTAGTTGCACTGTCACTGATCCTCCCGCTTTCTGCGCCCGCGCTCGCGGTCCAGAACGATTCCCAGATTTGGACGACCGCCGCTGTTAACGTGAAGCTGTCCGACCAGTGGCGCCTTTCCAATGAGCTCACGGGCCGCTTCAGCGACAATCGCAATGGCCTCTACGATCTCGAGGACGACCTGTTGCTCGGCCATCAGCTAGGCAAAAAGGTCGGGATCTGGGCCGGCTATGTGCACGATCCCCAATATTCCGGGGGCAATTTCACCATCATGGAACATCGCTTTCGCGAGCAGGTCACGTTCGCGAAAATTGCGCAGATTGCTGGTGGGTCGATCGATGCGCGGCTTCGGTTTGAGCAGCGTTGGCGCGACGGCAAGGATGGAACCGGCTGGCGCTTCCGTCCCTTCGTGAAATACAGTCACCCGTTCAAGCCACGCGGCAAGACCGCTCTGGTGATCAGTCACGAAGGCTTCTGGAACTTCAACACCACGAGCTTTCAGGCCAAGGGCGGCTTTGAGCGCATGCGCAACCTGATCGCCATCTCGACGCCGATCACCAGGGATATGAACGCCGAAATCGGCTATCTCAACCAATACACCATCGTTAGTGGAGGCCCGGACACGATGGACCATATCCTATCCATCAACCTGAGCCTGTCCCTCTGAGGACAAATTCCCGAGTTCTGGCTGATGGCAGGAATGGGTCGATTCCTGCGGTAACCAGACAGTCCGTTTGCGGCCAAGAGTAGCCGCGCCATTCGTTTGTCCGCAGGCCCATTCCGGCCAGCGGAGAACGACAATGGGACACTCGTCATACGACCCTGTTGAACAAGGACCAGCCTGGAACGCGGGAAGGAAGCTTGGCGCCAAGCGACCGCTGAAACCCAAGGAGATCTGGGAAATACGTTTCATGCTCAATAGGGAGCATCGTCTGCCAGATCGGGCCTGGTTCGACCTCGCCATCGACAGCAAGCTTCGGGGCTGTGACCTGGTCAAGGTTCGGATCGGTGATCTCGTATCAGGTGGTCGCGTCCGAAACCGTGCGATGGTCATTCAGCAGAAGACCAAGCGACCAGTGCAGTTCGAGGTGCTCGAACCGGCCCGCTCAAGTCTGCTGGCTTGGCTGGAGCGTCGCGGCGGTTCGGTTGACGCCGCAAGGCCGAATGAGCCTCCCGGCCGATCTGCGGAGACGGCTGGGATTGGTCGATGGTGGTGCAGTCTTCCTCGAAGAGACTGAGGATGGCATCGTGCTTCGCACAGCCGCGCAAACTGTCGCCCATGCCCAAGCTATCGCGAAGCGGTTCGCCAGCCGCGGCAATCATGTGTCAGTCAGCGGATTCCTCTCCCAGCGCAAAGCGGATAGCGGCGAGTGAGCGATTTCGTTCTCGACGCATCGGCGTTGATGGCGATGCTGCGTGAGGAGCCCGGCGCAATGAAAGTCGCGGATGCAATCGCCGATGCGCGCATGAGTGTATTCAATTACGCCGAGGTCGTGAGCTACTTCCTCCACGCGGGCATGGATGAGCGCGAAATTGACGCGATGCTCGATCCTCTCCCAATCGCACTTGTTCCAGCGGACAAAGATCTCGCGCGGCTAGCCGGACACCTACGGGGAGCAGCTGCAGACGCCAGACTTTCGCCCGGCGACCGTTTCTACCTTGCGCTAGCCAAACGTGAAGGTTCGCCCGCTTGGACCGCTGACAAAGAATGGAAGCGGATTGCCGTGGCGGCCGGGGTGGAAGTGGTCACCATCCGCTAAACGAGGATCCTTTCGACCGGCTATTGATCGAACAAGCACAGACGGAAGACCTGGTCCTGATCTCAAACGAGGCCTTGTTCGATGACTTCGCCGTCAACCGGCTGTGGTTAGGCGCGGCTAAGTGGCCAGGTTCAGCGTCTCGCGGGCGAACGCCTTCTCTCAGGAGTTACCGCCTTCGCTCCGGCACCAAGCGACCCCAATCCACTCTAGTGAGCGCCACCAACATGCCTATCACAACGAGCTGCACGGCGATCCCGAGCGGCTGAGTGACTGCTACTTGGAAAGCCTCTCCAAGGCTCGTTTCGCGGATTTTGGCCGCAGTCCCCGCATAGATAAAATAGGAGACGAGGCGTCCGGCGAAGAACGCAATCGTGAACGGTAGGCACCGTACCCGCATCAGTCCAGCGGCCTCGAAGAGCTGGGCTGAGGGAAGCGGTGAAATCACGAACAATGCGAGAGCGAGCGCCGTCTTGCCCTTGCTCTGCTCGATCAGTTCCTTCGCAGCGTCGAGGTTGGCGCGGCTTCGTGTCGAAAGCCTGCTGCTGATGAGCCGGAACCCAGTCGCAAGAAGATATCGCCCGAGGGCGGCGGCGGTCGCTCCGGTAAGCACGACGGCGCCCGTCGGCATTCGGGTATTGAGGCTATAGAGCACAAGGATGGTCCACGTCGGCGGCCCGAACGCAGGCATGAGGTTCACGCCGAGGACGATCACGAACAGAAGAAGATAGTCACTCACTACGACGCGCCAGGCCCTATGTCCGCCCGGCGACTTTAGTTCCGTCCCCAACCTTGTCGCTCGGATGGAGCACGACCTTCTCGCCGGCATTGAGGCCGCCGAGCACTTCGACTTCCTGGTCGTTCATGTGCCCGATCGCGACCTTCCTCACTCGAGCGCGGTTGTCCCGGTCGACGGTGAAGACGCTCCACTGCCCTCCCATCCTGAACAGCGCGCTGATCGGGACCTTCAACACCTCGGGCGCCGACCACGACACGATCCTCACGGTGGCCCGGTAGCCGTGGCCCAACCGCTTGATCGCTTCGAGCGGCTCCGTGAAGTCGATGACTACGTTGACGCGCTGTTCCTCGACGCCAAGCGCTGAGACTTTCATGAAGGCGTACGGTTCGACGAGCCGCACCCGACCCCTCAGCGGATGCTCGCCGCCCCAGTCCTCGATCAGGACTGGAGCACCCGCCGATACCCGCACCGCATCCGACGACAGCAGGTCCGTCACCATCTCGAGCTGCCTGGGATCGCCGATCTCGACTAGCGGCGTGCCTGCGACCACCGCCCGCTCGCTTTCCTGCGGCACCCGCAGGACATACCCCCGGACGGGTGACGTGACGCTGACGGCGCCCGAACCTTTGAGGGCGGTGCCGGAGACGAGCAATGCGGCTTTAGCTGATTCAAGGTTATGGGCGGTCGCGTCGGCGGCGCGAATGGCCATGTTGAGGGCGGCCCTGTCCCGGTCCCTCGCCGCACGAGCGCGATCCAGACTGGCTTGTGGAACGAAGCCGCGGCCGGCGAGGCTATCCACTCGAGCGAAGTCGCGTTCCGAGAATGAAAGTTGCGCCCGCAGCTCCGTAACGCGCGAGCGATCGGCGGACAGCCTGTCCTCAAGCTGACGCACTTCGGCCTGCGCCTGGGAGTAAGCGCGCGCGTCGAGCGGTGCCGGCTCCATGGGCTGGATACGGGCAAGTACCGTTTCATGGGGGACGACGGGCGTGCCCGGCTTCAGGGGCACTCGAAGTAATTGGCCTGTCACAGGGGCCGAGACGGCGTAGAGGTCGCGAACGCGGGTCTCACCCAGGTCGTCGATCGTAGCCATCATCGCGCCTCTTGCCGCTGTGCCGATGTCGACCGGCACCGCAGGCTTGCGCAGCGCGAATGTCATTGCGCCCGCAATCACCACGATGAACAGCGCGAAGAGGATTCGCGGTCCTGTGAAAAGCCGCTTCTTCATTCGCGTGTCTTTAAGGCCTGCACCAGGTCGAGATCATCGACGCGGATCCGGATCAGGAGCGCCGTCACCGCAGCGGCTGCCATCACGACGAGGACTCCTTCGGCCAACGTAGCGGCGTGGATGCCGAAGGGGATCGTATAAAGGTCGGCGCTGAATTGTTCGGTCACATAACGTGCAAGCCAAATTCCAAAGACAATGCCCATCGGTAGCGAAAGCAGGATGAGGAGTCCCAGCTCGCCCACCAGCACGAAAGCAGCCTCACCCCGCCGGAATCCCAGAACCCGCATCGATGCAAGGTCGCGCGCCTGCTCGGACAGGCTGATGCGGGCGCTGTTGTAGACGACGCCAAGGACGATCAGCGCAGCCAACCCTGTATTGAACAAGGTGACAATGCCCATCTGCTGGGCGACGGTATCGCGCACGCCCTTGATGATCGCGGCCTCTGAGGTGACTGAAGCGATTTGCGGCGTCTGCTTGAGCTCGCGGAACACCTGCTCCCTGAGCAACGGATCAACCTGGAGATACGCGCCCGACGAATTGTCTCCCTCACGCATGATCCGGTTGAGGACGGCCTTGTCGAGATGCGCTGACGACCCGAGGGGCGTATCGACGACCTGACTGATGTTGAGCTCGAGTTGAGGCCGCTCGCCTTCGGTGACGTTCACCTGCAGCGGCCGTCCGGCCTCGACGCCAAGCTGCCTGGCAACCCGGCTCGAGATGATCACCCCGCCCGCAGGCGGCTCGATGACTCG
>DATIQO010000082.1:0-12513 GCA_035470745.1 Sphingomicrobium sp.
GAGGTTGAAGGCGGCGGTCGCAACGCCGCTTGCGGCGGTGGCCGGGGGAATGGGCAGGTTGAGCCCGATGCCGGGGTGAAGGAGGGTGACGAGGAGGAGCCCGAGGCTCAGCGAGACGAGGCTGGCAAGGATGAACCACAAGAGCGAGCGGACGCCGACGCGGCCCAAGGCGGCGACATCGCCCATGTGGGCGATGCCCGCGACCAGGGTCGAGAAGACGAGCGGGGCGATGATCATCTTGATCAGCCGCAGGAACAGGGTCGTGACGATGCTCAAATAATCGGCGATCGCCGTCAGCCGTGTCGCCGAAGCCGGCGTGCCGTCGTCGATCGCATGGTTGGTCGCCCAGCCGGCAATGATCCCAAGCACCAGCGCCACCAGGATGAAGCGCGTCAGTTTCTTGGCCAAGAAATGCTCCTCTTATCTATTGCGTCATTGCGAGGAGCGCAGCGACGTCGCAGCGGGGCGCCCCGTCAGCCCCGATTGCTTTGCTCCGCTTGCAACGAAGGATGCAGCAGTCAAGCTTCACAGCCGCTCGGCGCATCGGCTAGGGTTGGCGAATGGCAGCTGAGGGCGAGATTGGCGGCGACGTCCTGACCTTTGGACGGGCGATCCTTCACGACGAAGCGCGCGCGCTCGATGCGCTCGCCGACGGGCTCGACGGCGCTTTCGAGGAGGCCGTGCGCCTGATCCTTGGCTGCCGCGGCAAGCTCATCGTCAGCGGTCTTGGGAAATCCGGTCACGTCGCGCGCAAGATCGCCGCGACCTTCGCCTCGACGGGCACAACGGCAACCTTCCTCCACCTTGCGGAGGCCATTCACGGCGACCTTGGGATGGCAAGCCGCGGCGACATCGCGATCCTCATCTCGCAGAGCGGAGAAACCGCCGAGCTCGAGCCCGTCATCGACCATTTCCGACATGTCGGCATCCCGATCGTCGCGATCACGGGGAATGGCGGATCGACGCTCGGGGCAGCCGCGGCGGCGGCGCTCGTGCTGCCGCACTGGCCGGAGGTCGGACCGGAATCGGTTGCTCCCACCACCTCGACGACGATGACGCTGGCGCTTGGCGATGCACTGGCGATGGTGGTGATGCGGCAGAAGGGCTTTACGCGGACCGATTTCGGGCGCCTGCATCCCGGCGGCGCGCTCGGGGCTCGGCTGAAGCCGGTCATCCGCCTGATGCACGCGGGCGAGGCGGTGCCGCTCACCCATGCGGACAGCTCGATGCACGACACGATCGTTGAAATGACCGCCAAGCGCCTCGGCATCATCGGTGTCGTCGATGATGGGGGCTATCTCGTCGGTGCAATCACGGACGGCGACCTCAGGCGCCACATGGAGGAGGGGCTCGACCACAAGGCCGGGGAGTTCATGACGCATGAGCCAAAGACGATTTCCGCCGACGCGCTCGTCGATGACGCGCTGAGCCTGTTCGAGGAGCATCGGATCACCGCGCTCTTCGTCGTCGAGGAGGACGGCAAGGGCAAGAAGCCGGTCGGCGTCCTTCACATCCACGATTGCCCGCCGCCGCGATGAACATCGTCATCCTCATTCCGGCGAGGTTCGCATCGTCCCGCTATCCAGGAAAACCGCTGGTCGACCTCAAGGGCGCGACGGGCAAGGCCAAGCCTCTGATCCAGCGCAGCGTCGAGGCGGCGCGCCGGGTAAGCGGCGTTTCGGGCGTGTTCGTCGTCACCGATGACGAGCGCATCGCCGAGGCGTGCCGGCCGGCCGGCGTCGGGGTCATCATGACCTCGAGCGAGTGCCGCAACGGGACCGAGCGCTGCGCCGAAGCGGTCGCTCAGCTCCATGAGCCGGATCTCGTCGTCAACCTCCAGGGCGATGCTCTGCTGACGCCTCCCTATTTCGTCGAGGCACTCATCAGGCACATGGAGCATAGGCCAGATGCGCTCGTTGCAACGCCGGCGATGCGGCTGCGCAGCAGCGAAGTCGATGCTCTCAAACGCGAGGAGCTGGCCGGGCGCGTCGGAGGAACCACGGTCGTCACGTCGAGCGATGGACGAGCGCTCTATTTTTCAAAGCGGCTGATCCCTTTTCTGCCGCCATGGGCGCTCGAGGCGGAGCTGACGCAAATGAAGCTCCACGTTGGCGTCTATGCCTATCGAGCGCGCGCCCTTCACCTCTACCTCGAGACGCCGCTTGGCGAGCTCGAGACGCTGGAAGGACTGGAGCAGCTGCGCTTTCTTGATGCCGGCGTTCCCATCGACGTGGTCGAGGTCGAGACGCCGCCGTTTGCGCTTCGCGAGCTCAACAATCCCGAGGATGTCGCGCCGATCGAGGAGGCGCTTGCTGCCGCAGGGCTTGAATGAGCTACTGGGAGACGCTCGATCCTAAATACCGGCTGATCCTCTGCGACGTCTGGGGCGTCGTTCATGACGGGGTTGAGCTTTATGAAGGCGCCGCGGAGCGGCTGAGGCAATGGCGGGACGAGGATCGCTTCGTCATCCTTCTCACCAATGCGCCGCGGACCGCGCAAGCGGTCGAGCAGCAGGTCTGCCGCATCGGTCTTCCGCGAGATTGCTGGGACGCGATTGCGACCAGCGGCGAAGCCGGCATCGAGGCGCTGAACGCGCTCGGGCGTCCCGTCGGTTTCATCGGGACGGCAGGCGACCGGGCGGTCCTCGAGGGAAGGGGCGTTGCAATCGCGGACAACAAGCCTTTCGCCGATCTTGCCTGCACCGGGATCCGCGAGAACGAGAGCGATCCCGAGGCCTATCGCGCGGAGCTCGAGGAACTGGCCGGCAGCCATGTCCGCATGCATTGCCTCAACCCTGACCGGATGGTCGTGCGCGGCGGCGTCCCCGAGGCATGCGCAGGTGCAATCGCCGACATATACGAGACGCTTGGCGGTGAAGTGACCTGGTATGGAAAGCCATTCCCGGCAATCTACCGCCATGCCCTTAGCCTTGCCGCCGATCCGCCGCGGGGCGAGGTGCTGGCCGTCGGGGACGGGCTCCAGACCGACATATTGGGAGCGGCGCGGATGGGCTTCGACACCGTCTTTGTCGCCGGGGGAATCCATTGCGGCGAACCATTTCCCTCGGATTTCGCGGAGCGGAACGGCCTTGACGGGTGGCGCCCGGTGGCGGTTGTCGACGGGCTCGCCTAGATAGCGCGCGATGAACCTCCTTGGCCGCACCGTTGGCATCGACCAGCCGCTTTTCCTGATCGCCGGACCATGCGTGGTCGAGAGCGAGGAGCTCCAGCTGCGCACGGCGGAGCGACTGAAGCAGATCAGCGAGAAGCTCGGGATCTTCTTCATCTTCAAATCGAGCTTCGACAAGGCGAACCGCTCGTCGGACAGGAGCTACCGCGGACCCGGAATGGACGAGGGGTTGAGGATCCTCGAGAAAGTCAGGAACGAGCTAGCGGTCCCGGTGCTGACGGATGTCCACGATATTCCCCAGATCGCGCCCGTCGCCGAGGTCGTCGACGTTCTCCAGACGCCCGCCTTCCTCGCGCGGCAGACCGATTTCATCCACGCGGTCGCCGCCTCGGGCAAGCCGGTCAACATCAAGAAGGCGCAGTTCATGGCGCCCCACGACATGAAGAATGTCGTCGACAAGGCGAGGGGCGCGGCGCGGGCCGCCGGCATCGAGGAAGAGACCATCCTCGTCTGCGAGCGCGGCGTTTCCTTCGGCTACAACAACCTCGTTTCCGACATGCGCAGCCTCGCGATCATGCGCGAGACCGATTGTCCGGTCGTCTTCGATGCAACCCATAGCGTCCAGCTTCCGGGCGGGCAGGGGACGAGCTCGGGCGGCCAGCGCGAGTTCGTGCCGGTTCTCGCGCGGGCGGCCGTCGCGACGGGCGTTGCCGGCCTTTTCATGGAAACCCATCCCGACCCATCGCGAGCGAAATCCGACGGACCCAATGCATGGCCGCTCGACGAGATGGAGCGCCTCCTTGCAACGCTGGTCGAGATCGACCGGCTGGTGAAGGGCCGGGGCCTTGAAGAGGCGAACCTCTAGGCGGGCCTGGGCCTTCGCACGCGCCGGTACTCCCGCATCAGCTGGACGACCATGACGGCGACCGTGGCGGCATTGCCGAGAACGAACGCGATCGCTGCGCCGTCGACCCCGAATTGCCATGCGAGCGGAGCGATCATGAGGAAGAAGAGGACGGTCCCGACCACCCGCGCCGTCAGCGGGCCGTCGGCGCGGTCGAGCGCGTAGAGCATCGGTGGAAGCGGGAAGCTGAAGACGCTGAGGAAGGGCACGAGCATGAGGATGACGAGCGCGTCATAGGCGCCGAGGAAGGCCTTTCCGAACAGCACCGCGACGATCCACTTGCCCCCAAAAAGAAGGATAAGGATGGCAATGAGGGCGAGCCCGCTCGCAAGCACCGTTCCGCGCAGCATCAGCCTCCAGGGCTTCTTGCTCGCAAGGTCCATTCGCGTGATCTCGGGATAGAAGGCCTTGGAGAGGAGATCGGCGGGCTTTCCGGCGCTGTCGGAGAGGTTCGATGCGACGCGGAAGAGGGCTGCGCCGGCCGGCCCAAGCAGGCCGCCGACAACCAGCCGGGCGATCGGGCCCCAGGCCGCCTGGACGCTGGCATTGAGGTTGACGTGGATCGCGAAGCGCCAGGCTCCGGGAAGGGATTCGGGGTTGAGGGTCGGCCGGATGCCCTCGAGGATGCCGCGGCGGTGAAGCTCGCGCCAGGCGAGAAACCAGGCGTACAGCTCGCCCGCGAGGCTGGTCACGTACCAGGCCGCGACATAGGCGCTGAAAGGACCGCCCGCGAAATAGATGATCGCGACGAGGAGCGCGCGGCTGATCGGCATCGCCGTGCTCTGCCAGCTGACGAGGTCGAAGCGGTCGAGCGTCCTGAGGACGCCGGTCGGGGTCGCCGAGGCCATGACCGGGAGCAAGGTGCAATAGAACATCGCGAGCCAGAGCTGGTCCCTGGTGATCCCGACCCAGCCCGCGATGAACGGCAATGCCGCGGCACCGACGATCATCCCGCCGATGCCGCTGATCACGTCGAGGCTGAACGCAAAGCCCGTCGAGGCCTTGAAGTCGTCATGCTCGCCGTGGATCGCGCGCCCGCCGTAGCGGACGATGAGCTGCCAGGACTGGAACTTGGCGATGCCGCTGACTGCCCGGGCGTAGCTGTCGATGAGCACGAGCGCGCCAAAGAGGAGGACGCCGAGCGCATGGGCGGCGAACGCCACCGTCGCGATCCCGGCGACCGCAGCGACGATGCGCGAGATCGCAAGATAGGAGCTGTTCCTGAGGAGAGACCGGAAATGCTGGTCCCTGAACCAGTGCTTCATGCGCGCAGGCTCTAGGGGAACAATGGGCTCATTGCGAGGAGCGCGAAGCGGCGGAGCAATCCAGCGCCCCGAAGCTGGATTGCACCGCCTAGCCCGCGATCGATCACATCCTCAGGCGGGCTCGGGCACCCGCTGCTGGATCACCCGTTCGGCAAGCGGGCCGTTGAGCTCGGCGAGATGGTCGAACTCGGCCTCGTAGGTCGCGAGCCCCTGGCTCTGCGAGCGCAGCTCCGCTTCCAGCCCCGAAAGCTCGGCCTCCGGAATGAGCGCGTCGATCCGGTCCCATCCGGCCCAGCCGTCGCGCGGGCCCATGCCCAGCATCTGTCCGCGGCGGCCGGCGATCGCCGATGTGATCCGGCTCGTCGCGCTCGACGGGCAGACGACGCTCAGCTTGTGCATCGGTTCAAGAAGGTGCGGCTGCGCGTTCGCGAGCGCCTCCTGCATCGCGATCCGGCCCGCGAGACGGAATGCAAGCTCGCTGCTGTCGACGCTATGATAGCTGCCGTCGATCAAGGTCACGGCGCAATCGACCACCTCGAAGCCGAGCGGCCCCTTGACCATCGCTTCGCGGACCCCGTCCTCGACGGCGGGGATCCACTGCTTGGGGACCGAGCCGCCGTGGATCCGCTCTTCGAACAGGAAGCCCGAGCCGCGCGGAAGCGGCTTCAGTTCGATGATGACGTCGCCGAACTGGCCGTGACCCCCTGATTGTTTCTTGTGGCGGCCTTTTTGCGTGACGGGTTTGCGGATGGACTCGCGGTAGCCGACCGTTGGCGGGTGGCTTTTCACCTCGACGCCGAAGCGCCGCTTGAGGCGTGCGAGCACCGTGTTGAGATGCTCGTCGTTAAGGCCCCTGAGGCGGATCTCGTGATTGGCCTCGTCATGCTCGACGACGAGCGCCGCATCCTCTTCGCCGAGGCGCTGGAGCGCGCCCGACAGCTTGACGTCGTCCTTGCGGTCGGCGGGCTCGATCGCGATCGCGCAATTGCGCGCGGGATAGCTGATGTCGACCTGCGGCGGGACGTTGCCGGCGCTGAGCCATTGCCCGGCCTTGACCATGTCGATCTTGGCGACGGCCACGACATCGCCCTCGCGCGCCTCGCTCAGCTTCTGCGTCTTTTCGCCCTGCACCTTGAAGAGGGAGCCGACGCGGGCATGCTCGCCGTCGGCGAGCTTCATGTCGGACCCCTCGGCGAGCTTGCCGCCCAAGACCCGCGCCATCGCGAGCCGGCCAACCGGGCCATGGACGATCTTGAAGACGTACATGCTTGGCGATGCGACATCGAGGCGCTTTGCCGCCGATGCGGGGGGCGGCGCTTCGTGGCGCATGGCTTTGAGGAGCCGGCGCACGCCCCACGAGCTGATCGCCGAACCGAACAGCACCGAGACGCCGAGGCTCTCGCCGGTCTCGCGGGCGAGGTCCTGGAGGATCTTCTCGCGCGGCGGCGTCTCGTCCATCAGCAGCTGCTCGAGCAATTCGTCGTCATGGTCGGCGAGCTGCTCGAGCATTTGCGTGCGCGCTTCATGCTCGCGGTCCTGGAGATCGGCCGGGATCTCGATCCGCTCCGACTCCTGTCCGGCCCGATATTTGAATGCATATTCGAGCGCGAGATCGACGAACCCGCCTACCTTCTCGCCGTCCCAGATCGGTATCTGCCGCGCGATGAGCGGCGAGACGCTCATCGGCTGAAGGGCCGAGAGGAGATCGCGGATGCGGCCGTGGGCCTGGTCGATGCGATTGACGAAAATGATGTGGGGAATGCCAAGCTCGTCGAGGGCGCGCAGCGCCGGCGCCGCAAGGGGCGCGCGGGCAGGATCGGGATCGACGACGACGATCGCGACATCGGCGATGGCAAGGGCCTTGGCGCCGTCCGCCGCGAAACCGACCGAGCCGGGGCAATCGAGCAGGGCGAACGAATCGCCGAGATATTCGAAATTGTAGAGGTTGAGTTCGGTCGAGCCGCCGCGCTGGCGCGCTTCGGCGCTCGAATCGCCGATGCTGGAGCCGTTGGCCGTCGATCCCAGTCGATCGGTGGCGCCGGCTGCGAACAGCATCGCTTCGGCAAGACTGGTCTTTCCCGCGCCGGCGGGTCCCACCAGCGCGATCACTCGAGTGCCTTTGGATTCTCCAACCATGCGACTCTCCTTCGTCCGGTTCGCGGGCGTTTCGAGTCGCTGAAGGCGCTCGAAGCGCTCTTCGTTGAAATATTCACCGTCCGCCTGTTTTTGGCGGTTTGCAAGAGGGGAACAGCTGTCCGCCAACCGGGTTAGGGCGGCTAAGGAGCTACTCGTCGTGACAAGTATCACTCATCGCAGGGCGCAGGCGGCAATCGCTTTGGCGGGCCCGAATGGATGCCAATTCGAACCGCCGAAGCGGCCCCCCGCTGCCGCGTGGATGGTGATGCCTGGCGCGGAGACGGTCACCGACAAGGCGCCCACAGACCTCCTGGCGAACGCATGGCTGACGGCGAGAAGATAATCGATCCTTACGGCCACCAGGCGCAGTCGCCTGCCGAGATGCCGCCGCGCGCCTGGAAGGACATCATCGCGCGGACCTACAAGCGCACCTGGGACGACAATGTCGCGCTGGTTGCGGCGGGGGTCGCCTTCTACGGCTTCTTCGCCCTTCTTTCGCTGCTCGGGCTCATCGTCTTCACCTACAGCTTCGTGACGGACCCGCATTCGGTCATCGTTCTGATGGCTAATCTGACGTCCCTGCTTCCGTCCGATATCGCCTCGATCATCGCCCAGCAGCTCCTGACCGTCGTTGCGAGCTCGGCCAAGACCAAGGGGCTTGGTCTCCTCATCGCAGTGCTGGTCGCGATCTATGGCGGCACCAACGGCGCATCGGCGATCATCACCGCGCTCAACATTGCCTATGAAGAGAAGGAGAAAAGGAGCCTCCTCCACTTCTATGTGCTCGCGGTCGCGATGACGCTTGGCGCGCTTATCGTCGCGCTGGCCGCGCTCGCCGGTACCGCGGCGCTCGGCTACCTGCAGCACTTGATCCCGCAAGCATCGCGAATCGCGGTCGTTGCCGGGAAGATCGCGGGCTACATCCTCCTTGTCGTCATTGCCGCCGCGATTGCGGCAACCCTCTACCGGTTCGGGCCCTCGCGCGAGGATGCAAAGTGGGAATGGATCACTCCCGGCTCGACGTTCGCGGCGATTTCCTGGCTGTTGCTGACGATCGCGTTCGGCTTCTACGTCTCGCACCTCACCAACTACGAAGCGAGTTACGGCTCGCTCGCGACGGTCGTCGCGATGCTGACCTGGATGTATTTTTCAGCCTACGCCTTCGTTTTCGGCGCCGAGCTCAACAGCGAGATCGAGCATCAGACGGCGAAGGACTCAACGACCGGCGCGCCCCGGCCGCTCGGCGAGCGCGGGGCCTGGGCGGCCGACAATGTCGCGAGCGACGACAAGATCCAGGACCGACCTGAGGAAAAGCGGGAAGGGGAGAGGCTGACGCAGGCCGCACCCAAGGTCGCCGACGAGAAGGGATGATAGTTCGGAAGTCTGCTCGGACGGCCAGCGTGTTTCCTTGCTGGCGCCGAGCCTTCCTGCAGCTCACGAAGGCTGTGGCGAACCGCCTGGCCGGCGGCTAGGCCGCCGGTAGCAGCCGCCGTTCGCCGGCAAGGCGCAGAAGCGCGGCCTGGAGTTTTTCAAAGGCCCTCACTTCGATCTGGCGGATCCGCTCGCGGCTGACGCCATAGACCTGCGAGAGTTCCTCGAGCGTCTTTGGCTCGTCCGCGAGGCGCCGCTCCATGAGGATGTGCTTCTCGCGGTCGTTGAGCGATTCCATCGCCGACATGAGAAGGTCGTGACGGACCCGGGTCTCCTCGTCCTCGGCAATGCGTTCGTCCTGGAGCGGCCCTGTATCGACCAGGAAATCCTGCCACTGGGCTTCTCCGCCCTCGTCGCCTTTCAGGGGCGCATTGAGGCTGGTGTCGCCGCCCATCCCCATGCGACGGTTCATGGAGACGACTTCCTCCTCGCTGACGCCGAGGTCGGTTGCGATCTTGGTCACGTCCTGGGGCTTGAGGTCGCCCTCCTCGAACGCGTCGATCTGGTTCTTCATCCGCCTGAGGTTGAAGAACAATTTCTTCTGCGCCGCCGTGGTGCCCATCTTCACCAGGCTCCAAGAGCGCAGGATGAATTCCTGGATCGATGCCCGGATCCACCACATGGCGTAGGTCGCGAGCCTGAACCCGCGATCGGGCTCGAACTTCTTCACGCCCTGCATGAGGCCGATATTGCCCTCGCTGATCAGCTCGCTGACGGGAAGGCCGTAGCCGCGATAGCCCATGGCGATCTTCGCCACGAGCCGCAGGTGCGAATTGACGAGCTTTGCCGCCGCCTCCGTGTCGCCATGCTCGCGCCAGCGCTTGGCGAGCATATATTCTTCCTCCGGCGAGAGGATCGGGAATTTCTTGATCTCGGCGAGATAGCGGTTGAGTCCGGCCTCCCCACCGGACGAGGGGAGCGAGACGATCCCTTTTCCTTCAGCCATAGTTCGCGTCTTCTCCCTTTTTCGGGCTTGCTTCGCCCTAGCTTGTTAAACTTTATACACCAAGCGCCCGCTTCAGTTCCTGAATGTCGGGCGGCATGGGACTTGAGAACGACAATCTGTTTTTCGTCACGGGATGGGTAAAACCAAGCTCGGCCGCGTGAAGCGCCTGACGGTAAAACCCAAGTTCCTTCAACAGATTGCCATGCGTCTTTCCTGCCCTGCCGTAGACCGGGTCGCCGAGCAGCGGATGGCCGATCGACGCCATGTGAACGCGAACCTGGTGGGTCCGCCCGGTTTCGAGCCGGCATTCGACGAGCGCCGAATCGCGCAGCGCCTCGAGCCGCTTCCAGTGCGTGACGGCGCGCTTTCCGCGCTGTCCCTCGACGATCGCGATCTTCTTGCGGTTGGTCGCCGATCGCGCCAGCGGCGCGTCGATTGTGCCGTGGCTGGCCTTGGGGACGCCGGTGACGATCGCAAGGTAGCGGCGGTCGATCGAATGGGCCGCGAACTGCCGTGCCAGCCCTTCATGGGCAACGTCGGTCTTGGCGACGACGAGGAGCCCGGACGTGTCCTTGTCGATGCGGTGGACGATGCCGGGCCGGGCAACGCCGCCGATCCCCGAGAGCTTGCCCGCGCAATGGTGGAGCAAGGCATTGACGAGCGTCCCGTCGAGATTTCCGGCGGCCGGGTGGACGACCAGTCCCGCGGGCTTATCGACGACCAGCAGGTGCTCGTCCTCGAAGACGATCGGGAGCGGGATATCCTGCGGCTCGTTGTGCGCAGGCCTCGCTTCTGGAACCGCGATGCGCAATGCCTCGCCGCCCTTGACCTTGAGCGCCGGGTCGCGGACCGCGCGGCCCTCCTCTTCGACGGCGCCGCTCCTGATCAGCGTCTTTAAGCGCTCGCGCGAGAGGGTGGGGACCGCCGCCGCGAGGGCACGGTCGAGCCGCCAGCCGGCATGGCCGGGCGCGAGGCGCACATCGATCGTCTGAATTCCCCCCATCTTCCTTCGAAATATGGGTTTTGCGACGGGCCCGTTCAATGGCGGCGCCTTGCTTCAGATTAAACTCTGCCGCATTTGCGAAAGCCGATGAACGCGCTCGACCTTGCCAGCCTGCTCTGCTCCAGGCTCTGCCATGACCTCATGTCGCCCGTGGGCGCGCTCAACAACGGGCTTGAGCTGCTTGCCGACGAGACCGATCCCGATATGCGCGAGAAGTGCCTTGAGCTTCTTGCCGACAGCGCGCGGGCGACCGCCAACAAGCTCAAGTTCTTCCGCCTCGCATTCGGTGCCGGCGGCGGGTTCGGCGATGAAATCGACAGCGCCGAGGCCCAGGCCGCGCTCGAAGGCCTGTTCGGCCCCGAGGGGAAGGTCGCGCTTGGCTGGGTGGTCGAGGACGAGAAGCTTCCCAAGGGCGCGATCCGCCTCCTGCTCAACCTTGCGCTCCTTGCCGGCGATGCGCTGGTGAGGGGAGGCCGGCTCGATGTCGGCGCCGAGCGTGCGAACGGCGCGATTGAGCTTGCGGTCCGCGCCGAGGGCCCCCACATCCTTCTTGACCCCGTCCTTCGCGAGACGCTCGTAACCGGCGGCGGCGCGTCGGTCGAACCCCGAGCGGCAGGGGCCTGGCTCGCGCACCGCCTCGCTGCCGAGGGCGGCGGAACGCTCCGGCTCTCGGATCCCTCGAGCGACGTGCTGATGATCGGAGCAACGATCCCCGATCAGGGATAACGGGGCGTTAACTCCTCCCCGGCATAAGCCCAGCGACAAGCAGCGCTTGAAGGGCCGCCGTAGCCGATGGATGATCTCATTGCCGATTTCGTAGCCGAATGCCGCGAAATGCTCGAAGCACTTGGCGGCGAGATCGTCGCCTGGGAGGCCGAGCCCGACGACCGCGCGCGGCTCGACAGCATTTTCCGCTTCGTCCACACCGTCAAGGGTAATTGCGGCTTCTTCGAGTTCCCGCGTCTAGAGGCGCTGAGCCATGCCGCCGAGGACGCGCTCGCCGACGTCCGTGCCGGCCGCCGCCATCCCGACGGCCAGCTCGTCAGCGCGGTGCTCGCGATCATCGATCGCATTGGCGAGATGATCGCGGCGATCGAGGCCGGCGAGGAGATGCCCGCGGGCGACGATAGCGCACTCATCCACGCGCTTGCGCCGGGAGCGGACGGGGCTGCGGCCGCTACAGCGGTTGCCGTTGCCGAAGGCCAGCCGCGCGCGACCTCGGCGCCGCGCACGATCCGCCTTTCGGTCGAGCTTCTCGACCGCGTCATGAGCACCGTTTCCGACATGGTGCTTGCCCGCAACGAGCTTGCTCGGCGCCTTCGCGAAAGCCCGACGGACGTGCCCGTCGACGGCGCCTTCGAGCGTCTCTCCGCGATCATCGCCGACATGCGCGACGCGATCACCCGCACCCGTATGCAGCGGATCGAGAACCTCTTCGTCGGCCTGCCGCGGATGGTCCGCGACCTCTCGGCCGAGCTTGGCAAGCAGGTGCTGGTCGATATCGAGGGCGGCGACGTCGAGCTCGATCGCGAAATGATCGAGATGATCCGCGATCCGTTAACCCATATCATCCGCAACGCTGTGGACCACGGGATCGAAAAACCGATCGACCGTCACAAGGCGGGCAAGCGCGAGATCGGTCTTCTCTCGGTGTCGGCGCGTCAGTCGGGCAACCAAATCCTGATTGATATCCACGACG
>DATIQO010000083.1:0-3933 GCA_035470745.1 Sphingomicrobium sp.
ACCGCCATCGAATACGGCCTGATCGCAGCGCTTATCGCTGTTGCGGCCATCGGCGCGATGCAGGGCATCGGCAACAAGCTGAGCTCGACCTTCAATAACGTGTCGAACCACCTGAACTAAGACATCGATCTAGTTCAAAGCGTTCGGGCGGCGGTGCCGAAAGGCGCCGCCGCCTTTGTTTTTGCGATCCTTGGGCGCCGCTGCCGGTTGTAGGAAATTAACCGCTCAAGGTTTATCCTTGAACGATGGCGACGGTGATCCCCTTCGAGGAACGGGCAGTGGCGCATCTGCGCGACAGGCTCGGCGCGGCCGAGGAAGCCAATGAAGACCTGATCGCCTTCGCTCGCGGCCATTCGGGCGCCGTTGCGTCGATCCATGAAGCGGTCCTTGCCGCAATCGAGGCTGAAGGCGTCGAAGGGCTGCTCCATGTCGTCACCCAGGAATGGCCGCTCATCCTCGGGATTGACGCGGTCGCATTGTCGCTGATCGTGACCGACAAGGGATTCCGCGCCGACGGTAGCGGGATCCAGCTCGTCGAGCCCTCGATCCTTCGCCGCGCCATCGATGCCGTTGACGGGGTCGAGATGCGCAAGGTCGAGCGCGGCCATCCGCTCTTTGGCCCGGCCTGCGACCTCATCCGGGCCGAGGCGCTGATCCGCATCGAGAGCGAGCCGCCGTATCCGAACGGCCTGCTGGCGCTCGGCCAGCGGGCGGAGCTTAGCATCGATGGGCGACACGGCTCGGAATTGCTGATGTTCCTCGGGCGCACTCTTGCGGTTATGATCCGCAAGTGGCTGACGCACCCGCAGTTCTAGTTCACCCCGCCAGCGCTCTTGCGGCGCAATGGGCGAACTATCTCGAGCACGATCGTCGGCGCTCTCCTCATACCGTGCGCGCCTATGTTGCAACCGCTCATCGGCTGATCGATTTTCTCGGACGCTACCGCGGCGGGGAGATCGCGCCCGCCGGCCTCCTCGACATAGGCGCCGCCGACCTTCGGGCTTTCCTTGCCTCCCGTCGCGGGGAGGGCCTTGGCGCATCGTCCGCCGCGCGCGAATTATCGGGCGTTCGGGCATTCCTTGACTATGCGGCCAAGCAGCAGGGCCATCATGCGCAGCTTCCCCGCACTCGCGCACCAAGGCGGCCGCGAACGCTCCCCCGACCAGCGGCGCCTGACGAGGCGATGGAGCTTGCGGAGAATGCCGCTGACGCCGCGAGCATGCCGTGGATCGGCGCGCGAGACCTTGCGATCCTCCTCCTCCTTTATGGAGCCGGCCTGCGCGTCGCAGAAGCCCTGTCACTAAGAGCCACGGTTCTGCCGATTGGCCAGACGCTGCGCGTATTAGGAAAGAGATCGAAGACGCGCGTCGTCCCTGTCATTCCTGCAATCCGCGAGGCGATCGACGACTATCGACGCCAGTGCCCCTATCCCCTGCAAGGAGACGTTCCGCTGTTCGTCGGTGCGCGCGGAGGGGCGCTGAACCCCGACCTCGTCCGCCGCGCAGTCGCTGCGGCGAGGCGCCGCCTCGGCCTTCCCGATACGCTGACGCCCCATGCGCTGCGGCACAGCTTTGCGACCCACCTGCTCGCGAGAGGCGCCGATCTAAGAGCCCTTCAGGAACTGCTCGGCCACGCGAGCCTGTCTTCAACCCAGATCTACACGGCGGTGGACGCGGCGCGGCTGCTCGATGTCTATCGCCATGCCCACCCGCGGGCTTGAGGCGCGAAAACAAGAGACCAGGAGCCGCGGCGCGACTGCCCGTGGGGGTGCCGGCAGCCGCGCAAACAAGGTGCTAGCAGCAGCGGGGTAAACCGACGGCCAGATAGCCGTTTCAGATGAATGATCTGATGTGGCTCGTGAAGGCTCGGCGGAAGCGGAGGATCTAGCGGTTCATTTCGTGCAGCCGGCGCTCGATCGCTTCCCAGATGAGGCCAGGCGTATCGCTTCCGTTGAACTTGTCGATCGCGACGATCCCCGTCGGGGACGTGACGTTGATCTCGGTCAGCCATTGTCCGCCGATCACGTCGATACCGACGAACAACAGCCCGCGCTTCTTGAACTCGGGACCGAGAACGGCGCAGATCTCTTCTTCCCGCGCAGTCAGGCCGGTCTTCGCGGCCTTGCCGCCGACCGCAAGGTTCGAGCGAATCTCACCGGCGCCGGGAACGCGGTTGATCGCGCCCGCGACTTTTCCATCGATCAACACGATGCGCTTGTCGCCCTCGCTGATCTCGGGGATGAACTTCTGGATGACGTGCGGCTCGCTGTAGGTCTGGTTGAACAGTTCGATCAGCGAGGCGAGGTTGCGCCCGTCGGGACCAATTCGGAACACCGAGCCGCCGGCAAAGCCGTGGAGCGGCTTGATGACGATCTCGCCATGTAGGGCAAGGAAATTGCGGGTAAGGCCGAGCGAGCGGGTGACCGCCGTTGGCGGCATGAACTGGGGAAAGTCCAGCACCCAGATCTTTTCGGGGGCATTGCGAACGCTCGCCGGGTCGTTAACCACCAGCGTCTCGCCGCTGATCCGCTCGAGGAGGTGCGTTGCCGTGATGTAGCCAAGGTCGAACGGCGGATCCTGGCGCATCAGGACCACATCGACGTCCTTGGCGAGATCGAGAATTCGAGGCTCGCCGAAGCTGTAGTGGTCACCCTCCTTGGATCGGACGCTGACGGGATAGCCCATCGTCCAAACCCGTCCCTCGTCGAAGCTCAGCGCCTCGGGCGAATAGTGATAGAGGACGTGCCCGAGTTCCTGCGCCTTGAGCATGATCGCGAAGGTGGAATCGCCCGCGATGTTGATCCGCTCAAGTGGGTCCATCTGGACGGCGACTCGAAGGCTCATGAGCCGCGTCTAGTTGTGGTTGGAGCTGCTGTCACCTTGAAGAAAGGTCAGGAATGGCCGCGCCGCCCGCAGGCTCCTAGCGCCTCTTGGTCGCCGGCAGGGGCACGAGTGCCTCTAGCCTTTGCTTGTCCTCATCTCGATAGCTCGAGGGCGCGTGAATAAGCTCGCTTGCGCGGCACGTTGAGACGCTCGGCAACCTCGGCTGCGGCGCGCGACGGCGACAGGCGCCCGAGAGCCTCGCCGAGAGCCGCGTCGAGTTCGTCGTCGCTTGCCGCTTGCGCTTCGCCCGGCGGCCCAACCACGATCACGATCTCGCCCTTGGGCGCGGCGTCGCGATAATGATCGCGCAGCTCAAGGAGCGTTCCGGTGACGGTTTCTTCGTGCAGCTTGCTGATCTCGCGAACGACCGCCGCATCCCTCGCCCCGAGGGCCTCGCCAAGCGATGAAAGAGTGTCGGCGAGGCGTGGACCGCTTTCGTAGATGACGAGGGTCGCGCGCACGGCGGCCACCTCGCTGATCGCGTCAGCCTTTGCCTTCGCCTTGGCGGGGAGGAAGCCGAGGAACAGGAAACGATCCGTCGGGAGCCCGGCGAGAGTCAGGGCCGCGATTGCCGCTGACGGCCCGGGAATGCTGTGGACGGCATGGCCGGCCATGCGCGCTGCACGCACGAGCTTGTAGCCAGGATCCGAGATAAGGGGCGTTCCGGCGTCGCTGACGAGCGCGATCGCGCAATCGCCCAGCTGGCTGACGATCCGCGCCCGGTCCGCGTCGCTCGAATGATCGTCGTAGCGTATCATCGGGACCTTCGCCCCGATATGCTGGAGCAGCTTGGCCGTGACCCGCGTGTCCTCGACGAGGATGCGGTCGGCGCCGCGCAGCGTCTCGGCAGCGCGCGGCGCAAGGTCTCCGAGGTTTCCGATCGGGGTTGCGACGATGTGCAGTCCGGGCGCCAGTCGCTCACTCATATCGATCGATTAACCTCTTCCAATTCAATCGGAAAAGAGTCATCGTAACGACTTCCCATCATCTACCTGGGGAGAGGTTGGATGATTGCATTGTTGGGGAGCTCGGCGCTCATCTTGGCGGCGCT
>DATIQO010000084.1:0-11294 GCA_035470745.1 Sphingomicrobium sp.
GATGATCGTTGAGACGCGCCCGACCACGAGGCCGTCGGCGTCGATCAAATGCCACTTCTTCTCGACCTCGGCCGGCTTTGCCGACTTGGTCGTCTTCATCAGCGCCTTCATGGCCTGAACCTCTTTCTAACGAGAAAAGCGGCATCCGCGAGGAGCCGCCGCAGCGCTGGCTATTTGCGGTTGAGAGGCAGAAAGTCAAGCAAATCCGGCAGTTTCGCAGCGGGTAAAATAATACCCTGCACCGTTCGAACCGTCGCCGTAACGACTGGAACGGCGAACGCCTCCTCCTCGTTTCATCAGCAAAACCAAAACAGGAGAGCGTGCCATGTACATCGGTCTTGGCGGTATTTTGATCTTGATCCTCATCCTCTGGCTGCTCGGCGTCATCTAGCCATCGACCGGGGGCGTCGCCCATCCAGTCCCCCAGCTTCCCCAATGCCCGCGGATCGAAGGGCGATCTCGATCCGCGGCATGCCTTTCTCGGGCAAACGCCGGCACAGGCCTGCGACTATGAACGAACGTCGATCGAAGAATCGATCGCAGGGCGGCGCACAACGGTCGCGCGGGCCTGACAAAGCCGCGGCGTCGGCAAAGCTCTCTTCGCGCGCTTTTCCTGACGAACATCAAACCGCGGTTGCAGCAATCTGCCGTTCAGGATCGCGGCATAAATTTCGCGGCGTTGAGACCATTGCAAATCATCGGAGGACGTTTCGTGAGGAAGCTTCCAGTTCTTGCCTTGACCGGCATTGCTGCAGCCGCACTCGCCGGTTCCGCCTATGCTGCGGCATCGGCCAAGACGCACGTCATGAACGTGCCGCTCGCCGACGGATCCACCGTCCGCGTCGAATATGTCGGCGACGTCGCGCCCAAGGTGTCGCTCGCCCGGCCAATGGCGCAGGCGGGCGATGCGTGGGGCGCGGATTTCCCGTCTTTTGCCGGGTTTGACCGCATGATCGAGCAGATGCAGCGCCAGAGCCAGGAGATGATCCGCCAGGCGCGCGAGGCCGCGCAGCATTCATCTCCCGCTGCGCCCTACATCGCTTCCTACGGCAATCTGCCTGCCGGGGGGACCAGCACCACGGTCGTTTCGGTCAGCAACGGCGGCCAGACCTGCACGCGTACGACCGAGGTCGTCTCGCAAGGACCGGGCAAGCCGCCGAAGGTGACGTCGAATGTCACGGGCCAATGCGGCGACGGCGCGTCGACGCGCTCGGGCGGCGCCGGCAATCCCGCCTGAACCCATGGGCGGCGCATGTCGCCGCCCAATTGGAAAATTCTCTCGCCTGACGCGTTGTCTCTCATAGGGATGCGCTTTAGTTCACCCGTCATTGGCCCCCGCTTGCTTCGAGCAAGGCCAGTTCCAATCCCCTTGGAGAGAGTTCGTCCGTGCCGAGACGCGTCAAGGATTTCATCGACATCAGCGAGTTCACCTCGCTCGAGGACCTGATCCGATACCTGGAGACGATCCGCGACAATCTTCCCCAAGACCACCAGGC
Source organism: Sphingomicrobium sp. (assembly GCA_035470745.1). Lineage (GTDB taxonomy): Bacteria > Pseudomonadota > Alphaproteobacteria > Sphingomonadales > Sphingomonadaceae > Sphingomicrobium. The sequence continues at coordinate 1,497 of DATIQO010000084.1, forward strand.
AGAAATGAAGATTCGCGGCGACGACGTCTTCGGGCGCAGGCTGACGATCAGCTACTTTCGCGAGCAGACGCCCGAGGAAGTCGAGCTGGAATCGAAATATGCGGGCGGCGAAGATAGCGAAGGCGCGAACATCGAGCGCTTACGGCGCAAGCTCGACGACGTCCCGTTCACGCGTCGACGGTCAAGCACGAGCTAGGATCCTTCAGCCGTCACGGCTGTCCGCGCGCTCGACGAGCCGCTTTCGCTCCCACAGCTCGAAGCAACCGGAAGGGCATTGCGTCAGCGCTTTCGAGCGCGCCTCCACGTCGTTGGCCGCATCGACCCACTCGGCGCCGCTGATCCGGCCGGCTCCATCGAGCCGGTACAGGCGATAGTTCGGCAAGCAATTCCCCCTCGTAGAGCGAGCCCTTAACATCTTCCTGCCTTGCGCTGATTCACCTGAGTTACACGGTCGAACGCTTTGTCCTTGGAAACGCAAGATTTTTCCAAATGTGACGGGTCTGTAACTTAGGTTATCCGCAAAAGCCTCGGCAGCGTTGCAGAAGCGCTCCCGCAATGATCAGTGTGGCGTTGAAGAAGCTGAGACGGCGTATCGAGATCAGCACCGAGGAAGAGCGCGTGATCCGCGCTTCCATTGTAGAGGTGCGCTGCATTGCCGCCGACGAGATCGCAGTTCGTGCCGGGCAGCCTCTTCATTCGAGCCTCCTTCTCCTCGACGGCTGGCTCGCGCGCTGCAAGGATCTCAGCAGCGGCGAGCGGCAGGTGACGCAGCTTCATGTCGCCGGCGATTTTGCCGACCTCCACGGGTTCACGCTGAAGCGGCTCGACCATGATCTCGCGGCGATCAGCGAATGCCGGCTCGCCGTGGTGCCGCATGAGGCGCTGCGCGACATCACCGACCGCTTTCCGCGCCTCGCCCGCGTCTTGTGGTTTTCGACCAACGTCGATGCGGCAATCCAGCGCGAGCTTACGCTTTCGCTCGGCCAGCGCTCGGCGATCTCGCGCATGGCGCATCTATTCTGCGAGCTATACATGCGCCTCGAGGTGGTCGGGAAAACGAGCCGGGACGGCTATGATTTCCCGCTGACGCAGCGCGAGCTCTCGGAATGCTTGGGTCTCACGGTCGTCCACGCCAACCGCACGTTGCAGGAGCTGCGGCGGCGCGGCCTCATCGAACTGGAGAACCGTCGGCTGACGATCCTCGACCGCCGCGGGCTTGGCGGCATCGCCGAGTTCGATCCGAGCTACCTTTATATCGATCATCAGCAGCTCTAGGCTTATTCTCGAACCTCGAATGGCACAGCAGCGCCCGAGCGGCGTTGGCGACTTAATGGCAAGCACGACGAAGACCGGGGGGCGCCGACGCGGCTCTTCGCCCAAGAGGGACAAGGACGAGGGGCCGAACTTTGCCTCGGACTGGCGATCTTGGCTGCTTGCGCTGCTGCTCATCGCGGGCGTCGTCGTTGCCGTCCTCCATTGGGGCGACGTCAAGAAGTTCGCGGACCTTGTCGCCCATTCGGAGCCGCAGTGGCTTGCCGCGGCGGCCGTCGCCCAGCTTTTGACCTATGTCGCGCTTGCGGGCGAATGGGCGCTGGTGCTTTCTGCGGGCAAATGCCGTTCGCCCTTCGGTAAGCTCCTTGGACTGACGGTATCCAAGCATTTCGCGGACCAGATGGTCCCGACTGCGGGAATGAGCGGCAATCTTGTCGTGGTCGATCGGCTGCAGGGGATCGGCGCGTCGCGCGCGGTCGCTCTTGCCGCGCTCATCATGACGATCATTGCCTATTACGCATCCTACGGGCTCGCCTCGCTGGTCGCACTCGTGCTGCTGCGGATCGATGGCCACACGAGCTGGGTGGTCTTGGGGCTCATCGGCGCGTCGCTCGCCCTGTCGGCGGCGGTTCCGGCGCTCGCTTTTTGGCTGCACCGCAAGGGCGCCAAGGCGATTCCCCGCTGGCTCCGCCGGATCCGGACCGTTTGCGAGCTGTTCGAAATGATCAAGGAGGCGCCGACGCGGCTGGTGCGCAGTTCGCGGCTGATCGGCGAGCTCACTTTGCTCAATTGCGCGGTGTTCGCGCTTGACGGCCTTACCATGCAATTCTGCCTGTTTGCGCTTGGCGTGCACGCATCCTTCAGCGCCGCTTTCAGCGCCTTCATCATGGCCTCGATCGTCGTTACCTTCGGCCCGATCCCGATGGGCCTTGGATCGTTCGAGGCGGTGAGCATCGGCATGCTCCGGGCGACGGGGGTTCCGTTCGAAGCCGCTCTTTCGGCGACGCTCCTGTTTCGGGGCTATACGCTGTGGGTGCCGCTGATCCCGGGAATGTTCGCGGCGAGACGGCAGCTCAAGCGGAAGACGAAGGCGAGACGACAAAAAGCTAGCGCTCGCGGATGACCGTGTCCTCGACCCAGTCGGCATAGCGGCCGACGATCTGCTCGATCGGCCAGCTGACGACGCAGGGAATGTCATAACTGTGCAGTTCGGCGATCCGCGCGATGAGCGCATCGCTCTTCCAATGATGCGTCTTGAAGATTGCGGCGATCTCGTTTGCGGTCTCGACCTTCCCCTTCCAGCGGTAGATCGAGCGGACCGGCGAGAGGATATTGATGCAGGCGGCGAGCCGTTCCTCGATCGTCGTGCGCCCGATCCGTTCCGCTTCTTCAGCGCTCGCGAAGACGGCGTAGACCGAGACGATGCTCATGCGCGCCGGCGTCCCAGCTCATGCGCGCCCCAGACGGTCGCGGCAACGAGCAGCGCGCCGGTCGCCTGGTGGAGGACCGCAAGCCATATCGCGATCCCCGACAGAACGGTGAGGATGCCGAGGATGACCTGCGTCCCGAATGCCGAATGAATGGCGATCGAGGCCGCCCGCACGCCTTCGGCCTTTCTCACCTGGCGCGCGAAGAAAACCATGACGGCGACCACGACCCAGGCCCACCAGCGGTGCATGAAGTGAAGGAGATAAAGGTCGTGGGTCATCGCGTAGGGCGCGCCTTGCGACCAATCGATCCCTTGCGGAACGAAATGCCCGTTCATGGGGGGCCAGGTGTTGGAAACATAGCCGGCGCGAAAGCCGGCGACCCAGGCTCCGAGCATCAGCTGGATGAAGAGGATGGCGAGCGCAAGCGCGCCCCAGCCGGTCAGCCGCGCCGGCCGCTCGTCCGTGCCGCGCGCCAAGTCTCGAAGGTCGAGCGCGGTCCAGATGAGCGCGGAAAAAAGAAACAAGGCGAACAGCAAATGGGCCGAGAGGCGATAGGGGCTGACCTCGGTCCTTCCTTCCAGCCCCGACACCACCATGAACCAGCCGACCGCGCCCTGGAGGCCGCCGAGGACGAAGAGTGCCGCAAGCCGCAAGGCGAAGCCCCTGGGGATCTCGCGCTTGAGCGCGAACCAGCCGACGCCGAGGAAGAACAGCAGGCCGATGAACCGTCCGAGCAGGCGGTGGACCCATTCCCAGAAGAAGATGAACTTGAAGCCGGCGAGCGTCATACCCGCCGGGCCTGCGACCTCCCGATATTGCGGTGTCTGCTTGTAGAGATCGAACGCATGCTGCCAGTCGGCATGGCTGAGCGGCGGGATCGCGCCGCTGATCGGCTTCCACTGCGTGATCGAAAGGCCGCTCTCGGTAAGGCGCGTGATGCCGCCGACGACGACCATGGCGAAGACGAGGGCGGCAACAAGCAGCAGCAGGTTCGACAGGGCGCGGGCGCTGGATCGGCCGCTCGCGGCGGCTGCGGGGCGGGGGACGGCTAGGGTGCTCATGGGACGAGCACGCCTATGCGCGTTGGCGCAGGCGAGGGGCAAGGGCGAGATTGCATGAGCATGATATATTGTAACTTCCCGCCCCCCTCCTTATAGTGCCACACGATGGCAACACGGCCGATTTCGACGTCCCGGCTCGACCGGCTCGCAATGGGCCTTTCGGGCCTGTGCGCGGTCCATTGCGTCGCGACCGCCGTTCTTCTTGGTCTCCTTGCTTCTGCCGGGGGGCTTCTTGGCAAGCCGATCATCCATGAGGTGGGCCTGACGCTCGCGATGGTCCTGGGGGCCATCGCGCTCGGCCGCGGCTTTCGCGAGCACGGCTTCCTGCTCCCGATGGCGGTCGGAGCCACGGGGCTTGCGATCATGGGCTTTGCAATGACGCTGCACGAGAGCGGCTATGAGCCTTTCGTGACGATCCTTGGAGTTGGAGTCCTCGCTCTCGGCCACCGGCTCAACCTCATGGCGAAACGCGCCAGCTTCTGATTGCTTGTCGGGCGGGGAGCCGGGGCCTATCTCGCTTGCGTAACGATATGTCAGGACATGATCACCAGCTCCACGAAGGGGATTCGCTAAAGCGGGCGGCTCGCGACCGGCTGACCCAGCAGGGCGAGCAGTGGACGGGGATGCGCGCGGCCGTGTTCGACGCCCTTGCAGGCTTCGACAAGCCGGCGAGCGCCTATGATGTCGCCGAAGCCGTCTCGAAGGCGGAAGGCCGCCGCATCGCCGCCAACAGCGTCTACCGGATCCTCGACATCTTCGTTGCTGCCAATCTCGCGCGGCGCGTCGAGAGCGCCAATGCCTATATCGCCAACAAGCATCCCGAATGCCTGCACGACTGCATCTTCCTCATTTGCGACACGTGCGGGCAGACCGTCCATGTCGACGACGACCACTTGTCGGCGAGCATTCGCAAGGCAGCGGAAAACGCCGGCTTCTCGGCTCCCCGGCCGGTCATCGAGGTCCGCGGCACGTGCGGCGAATGCGACGCGGGCATGAAGTGAGCAATCGGTGAGGAATCACTGAAATCCTCGGCCGGTGCGGCACCTCTTGGTGACATCTCAGGGGCTTGGGCGTAAGGCGAGGCGCAAATGAGCGATCGCCCCGATACCCCCTTGCTGGACAGGGTTCATCTTCCGGCCGACCTTCGCGCGCTGAGCAAGGAGCAGCTCCCGCTGCTTGCCGATGAGCTCAGGCAGGAGACCGTCTCGGCCGTTTCCGTGACCGGCGGACATCTTGGCGCCGGGCTCGGCGTCGTCGAATTGACCATCGCCGTCCATTACGTGTTCGACACGCCCAAGGATAAGCTCGTCTGGGACGTCGGGCATCAAGCCTATCCACACAAGATCCTGACCGGTCGTCGCGACCGGATCCGCACGCTTCGGCAGGGCGGGGGCCTGAGCGGCTTCACCAAGCGCAGCGAGAGCGAATATGACCCGTTCGGCGCCGCGCACAGCTCGACATCGATTTCCGCGGCGCTCGGTTTTGCTGTCGCCAACAAGCTCTCGGGAGCTTCCGGCAAGGCCATCGCCGTCATCGGCGACGGGGCGCTCAGCGCAGGCATGGCCTATGAGGCGATGAACAATGCGGCGGCGGCGGGCAACCGGCTGATCGTCATTCTCAACGACAATGACATGTCGATCGCGCCGCCGGTGGGGAGCCTGCGCAACGCGCTGGCGCGGCTGGTGAGCTCAGGCAAATATCTGGCGCCGCGCAAGCTTGCGCAAAAGCTCGCGCGGGCAATGCCCGAGCCGCTCCACGTCGCTGCCCGGCGAATGGAGGAATACGCCCGCGGCATGTTCACTGGGGGCACGCTCTTCGACGAGCTCGGCTTTTATTATGTCGGGCCGATCGATGGACATGACGTGCGGGCGCTCGTCGAGGTGCTGGAGAATGTCCGCGACGCGGAGACCGGCCCGATGCTGGTCCATGTCGTTACCAAGAAGGGCAAGGGCTATGCGCCGGCGGAGAATGCCGCCGACAAATATCATGGCGTGGTCAAGTTCGACGTCGTCTCGGGCGTGCAGGCCAAGCCTGCCGCGGGCGCGCCGAGCTACACCTCGGTCTTTGCAACGGCGCTGACGGGCGAGATGGAGCGCGACGAAAAGGTCGTCGCGATCACCGCGGCAATGCCTTCGGGCACCGGCCTCGACAAGGTCGCCGACAAGTTCCCCGAACGCACCTTCGATGTCGGCATCGCCGAGCAGCATGCGGTGACCTTTGCGGCGGGGCTCGCCGCGCAAGGCTACAAGCCGTTCGTAACGATCTATTCGACCTTCCTGCAGCGCGCCTATGACCAGGTCGTCCACGACGTCGCGATCCAGAACTTGCCGGTGAGGTTCGCGATGGACCGCGCCGGGCTCGTCGGCGCGGACGGCGCGACGCACGCCGGCAGCTTCGACCTTGCCTATCTTTGCACCTTGCCGAACTTCGTCGTCATGGCCGCGGCTGACGAGGCCGAGCTTTGCCGCATGGTCCACACGATGGCGCTTCACGACAGCGGCCCGATCGCGGTTCGCTATCCGCGCGGCGAAGGGCGGGGCGTGCCGCTCCCGGCGCAGCCGGAAGCGCTCGAGATCGGCAAGGGACGGGTCGTGCGCCACGGCAAGAAGGTCGCGATCCTCTCGCTTGGGACGCGTCTAGCCGAAGCCGAGAAGGCCGCCGACCAGCTCGATGCAATGGGGCTTTCGGCGACCGTCGCGGACCTCAGGTTCGCCAAGCCGCTCGACAGCGATCTCATCCGCCGCCTGCTGACGACGCACGAGGTCGCAGTGACGATCGAGGAAGCCGCCGTGGGCGGCCTTGGCGCGCATGTGCTGACGCTTGCGAGCGACGAGGGCCTGATGGACGCCGGCCTCAAGATCCGCACCATGCGTCTTCCCGATGTGTTCCAGGACCAGGACAAGCCCGAGCGCCAGTATGACGAGGCGCGGCTCAACGCGCCGCACATCGTCGAGACGGTCCTCAAGGCGCTCCGCGTGAATAGCGCGGGCGTTGAAGAGGTGCGGGCGTAGCAAGGATCCGCGTCGATCAGCTGCTCGTAAGCCGGGGTCTGGCGGAAAGCCGCACGCGGGCGCAGGCGCTGATCATGGCGGGCGCGGTGTTCAGCGGCGACAGGAAGGTTGCCAAGGCCGGCGATGTTCTGGCCGAAGACGCACCCCTTGAAGTGCGGGGGAGGGACCATCCGTGGGTGTCGCGCGGCGGGATCAAGCTCGACCATGGCCTTTCGCATTTCGGTTTCGACGTCACGGGCGCCGTTGCGCTCGACGTCGGAAGCTCGACGGGCGGCTTTACCGATGTGCTGCTCGAACGAGGCGCGGCCAAGGTCTATGCGGTCGACGTCGGCACCAACCAGCTCGCCTGGAAGCTGCGGCAGGACGCGCGCGTCGTCGTTCACGAAAAGACGAACGCGCGAAGTCTCGACTTCAGCATCATCCCAGAGCCGGTCGACATCGTCGTTTGCGATGCGAGCTTCATCAGCCTTGCCAAGGTGCTCGAAGCGCCGCTTCTCCTCGCGAAGCCGGGGGCACGGCTGGTCGCGCTGATCAAGCCGCAGTTCGAAGCCGGCCGCGATGAGGTCGGGAAGGGCGGCGTGGTGCGGGACCCGGCCGTCCACGAACGCGTTTGCACCAGGGCCAAGGCCTGGGTTGAAGCGCAGGGTTGGACTGTGCTCGGAGTGACCGCGAGCCCGATTACCGGGCCCGAAGGCAATGTCGAATTTCTCCTCGGAGCGACCAAAGATGGCTGAATCGACCATTCGGAACGACTGGCGCAAGGCCGCGATCCTCACCGTAATCGCGATCGAGCTTCTCGGCGGGGCGAGCGGGTGGGTGTCCAACAGCGGCTTTGGCAACAGCTGGTTCGACGGGCTGCAAAAGCCGTTCTTCATGCCGCCTGGATGGACGTTCGGGCTCGTCTGGCCGATCCTTTATGCTCTTCTTGGAGTATCGCTGGCGATGGTCATTGCAGAGCCGTCGTCGGACCGGCGCAGGCTCGCCCTCATTCTCTTCTTCGCGCAGCTCGCACTCAATTTCGCCTGGTCGCCGATCTTCTTTGCCGTGCATGACATCGCGCTTGCGAAATGGGTGATCTTCCTGATGGCCATCCTTGCCGCCGCTGCTGCCGGCCAGTTCTTGCGGATCCGGAAGGTGGCGGGCTTGTTGATGGTGCCCTATCTTGCATGGCTGGTGTTTGCGGCCACGCTCAATATCACGATCGAGGCTATGAACCCGGGAGCGGGCACGTCGCTCTTCGGCTGAGCGAGAAATTGCGATCGAGCGAGCGAATTGGGGATAGCTTGACGCGCGAGGGTGGCGGAATCCGGCTTAACTTCCTATTTCGTCGCCGAAAGGGAGAAGATTGGATGCAGTCCGAGAACAAGGTCTTCGACGACTTCGTGAAAATGGTGAACGGCTTTGCCGGAACCTTCGCGGGGATGGGGCGCGAGGCCGAGGCATCCGCGCGGGAGAAGTTCAAGGAATGGATGGGCGGCACCGATTTCGTCGGGCGCGACGAGTTCGAGGCGGTAAAAGCGATGGCCGCCGCGGCGCGCGACGAGAATGATGCCCTAAAGGCCCGTATTGCCGCGCTCGAGGCGAAGCTCGGCGGACCGGCGGCGCCCAAGCGCCCTGGCGGCAAGAAGGCGAACCCGGGAGCGTGAACCTGAGCGAGGAAGAAATCCAGGAAGAGCGCGACGACGGCGCGCCGATCGAGGTCCTCGAGCAATATTTCGAGGCGCGCGGCTGGGCGTGCGAACGCACTGCCGAGGGCGAGATCGTCGCGTCGGCAACGGGCAGCTGGGCCCAGTACGAGCTGCGCGGCGTATGGCGTCCGGAAGACCAGGTCCTTCAGTTCCTCGCTTTTCCCGACATCAAGGTCGCGGCGGAGAAGCGATCGGCGATCTACGAGGCGCTGGGCTTGATCAACGAACAGCTTTGGCTCGGCCATTTCGAGATGTGGTCGGGCTCGGGCCTTATCGTTTTCCGTCATTCGACGATCCTCGACGCGGGCGAGGGCGAAGGGCTTAGCTTCGAGCAGGCGGAAGCGATCGCCGAAGCCGCCGTCGAGGAGTGCGAGCGCTTCTACCCGGTTTTCCAGTTTGTCCTGTGGGGCGGCAAGGCCCCCGGCGAAGCCATCTCGGCGGCGCTCATCGACACGCACGGCGAAGCATGAGCTCGAACCTCACGCTTCCCGAGCCGACCTGGTTCGTGGGCTGCGGCAACATGGGCCGCGGGGTGATCGAGGGCTGGCGCATGGGCGGGCTCGATCTTTCGCCGGTGACGATCATCCGGCCGAGCGGCGGAGCGGTCGAGGGCGCGCGCGTCGTGACCTCGCCCCGCGACGGCGGACCGCCGCCGCGGCTAGTGGTCCTCGCGTTCAAGCCCCAGAAGCTCGACGAGATTGCCCCTCTTTTGCGCCAGTACCTCAGCGCGCGGACGATTGTCGTATCGCTCCTCGCGGGGGTCGAGACGGCAAGCCTCAGGCAGCGCTTCCCCGGAGCTGCCGCAATCGTCCGGGCAATGCCAAACCTTCCGGTCGCGGTGCGGCGCGGCGTCACGGGTCTCTACAGCGATGATGCTGACGGCGAGGCACGGACCGTTCTCAACAACCTCTTCTCCGCACTTGGCTATGCGATCTGGATGGCGGACGAGGGAAAGCTTGCAGCCCTGGGCTCGGTCGCAGGCGCCGGCCCCGCTTATGTCGCGCGCTTCGTCTCGGCGCTTGCAAGGGCCGGGGTCAGGCGAGGCCTGACCGAGCAAATCGCAACGACGATTGCCCTTGAAACGGTGCTGGGCACGGCCTGGATGGCGTCGATGCACAGGGAAAACATGGACTCGATCGCAGCGCGCGTCGCAAGCCCGAGAGGGACGACCGAAGCCGGGCTTGCGGTCCTTGACCATGACCATGTCCTTGACGAGCTGATCGCGCTCACGATCGAGGCTGCGGCGAGACGCGGCGCCGAGCTTGCCGAAGATGCAAGGACCGCTTCGCTTGAAGAGGGCGCGCAGCTGTCCTAGGCGCCCTTGATGGCAGCAGGA
>DATIQO010000085.1:0-4928 GCA_035470745.1 Sphingomicrobium sp.
ATCCCGGTGAAGGTCTGGACCCACAGGTAGGTTTCGATGTCGGCAGCGACACGGCCGCCGGTTGTCCTGATCTTGGCCGCGCGGGAGGACGAACCGGCCGCCTTGTCGATCTTCGCGGCGATACGCTCGCGTCCGGCGAGCATGAAACCGAAGTAGACGATCATCAGGAGCAATCCCGAGAACAGTCCCTGCATCCCTGACAGCAGGAATCCGGCGACGTCGGCGACGCTGACGTCGCCGATGATGGAGGCGACGTGGAGCGGCTCATGAAGGTGGAGCGAGCGGCCAACTGCAAGGGCGATACCATCGAGCCGCGCGATCAGCGTTGGCCCCTGGGCGACCATTCCTGCAGCGCCTTGCGCCATGACGAAGATGCTCGCCGAAGCGACGACAATGACGACCAGTCCCGCGAGCAGGGAGACTGCCCACGCCGGGGCCGATTTCCAGCGATTGTGGATGGACCTGACGAGCGCATTCACCAGGACCGCAAGGATGAAGGCGATGACGAACGGGATGATGATGGAAGCAAGGAAGTGAAGAAGCGCCACCGCAGCTGCGATTGCAGTGATGATTTGCGCAGTGGCGGTCGTGCGACTTTGAGGCATGTGGGCGGCCAGCCTGAACTGAAAGCCGCGAAAAGTCCCGTCAAAAAACTCTAGCGGTCGACGGCTTTGCGTCCGGGCAATTCGAGGCATGCCCTGAAGAGCCGGGAGCTCGGCCGGATTTCATCTCAAGGAGAGGTCCAGCCGCGGTGACGAGCGGATCGGGAATGCGCGGTCCAAAGCCGCCATGTGACTGGAAACAGTCAATGTGGCTCCCCGAGTTGGATTCGAACCAACGGCCGCTCGATTAACAGTCGAGAGCTCTACCGCTGAGCTATCGGGGAGCATCCCTTGCGGGCAGGGCGGCTAGATAGCGAAGACTCTCCGAAACGCAAGCGTCTCAGGTCGCAAATTGCTCCATCGCGATCCGTTCGTCGAGCGCATGCTCCGGGTCGAACAGGAGGGTCAGCGATCGCTCGCGGTCCAAGCGGATTTCGACCTTTGCGACATCGCGGACCTCGGTCTGGTCGGCGACGGCGGAGACCGGGCGATTCTCCGCTTCGAGGATGGTCAGGCAAATCGCCGTGTCATCGGGAAGGATCGCCCCCGACCAGCGCCGCGGCCGGAATGGGCTGATCGGCGTAAGGGCGAGCATCTTCGCCTGGATCGGGAGGATGGGGCCTCGCGCCGAGAGATTGTAAGCCGTCGAGCCTGCGGGCGTTGCAACCAGCACGCCGTCGCAGGCGAGTTCGGGGAGCGCGACGCGGCCATTCACCGCGATCTCGATCTTTGCCGTCTGGCGCGTTTCCCTGAGGAGCGACACTTCGTTCATCGCTGCGTGCGTGAAGGTCTTTCCGCCGACCGTCGTCGCACGCATTTCAAGCGGGGCCACGTGGATTGGCTTGGCTCCCTCGAGCCGCTCGGACAACCGGTCGATGCGCCACTCGTTCATGAGGAAGCCGACGGTGCCCCGATTCATTCCAAAGACTGGAATGCACCTGCGCTCGCCATCGAGCATCTGGTGGAGGGTGTGGAGCATGAACCCGTCGCCTCCCAGCGCGACGAGGAGTTCTGCGTCATCGGCTTCGGCGAATCGGTAGCGCCGCCGAAGCATGGCTTCGGCCGCTCTTGCGACTTCGGTGTGCGACGAGAGCAAGCCGATGCCGCGTTTCGTGAGGTCGACCTGGCTTCCTGCGCCCGCTTGCGATGCATCAACCTTCAAGCCGTCGTTCCTCCTTCCCTCCAAGATAGGGTCATCGCGGCGCAAGGTCACTGTCCCGTTTCGGGCCGCCGCCCGGATGCCTGGTTCCGCGCCAAGCGGGGAGGGGCTAGCGGCCGTCGAGCCATGCTGAGGTGGGACAGCATTAGTCAGTGGGGGAGGCGAGCGTCGGATCTCGGGGCAACGCCGCCTGTCTCCCCCACGCGTGACCTCATTCTCGAGGCTGCAATCGCCGACGAGCGCGTCGAACTGCTCTTCCAGCCGATCATCGCCATCGGAACGGGGCGCGTCGCGGGAGCAGAGGCCCTCGCTCGTTCAGTTGTCGCGGGCAATGGCGAAGCGCTTTTTGCAAGGGCAGGCGCAGCAGCACTCGACGAAAGATTATCCCGGCTCGTCCAGCGCAAGGCGCTCAATGCTGCAGTTCGTTGGGCGGGAGCGCTTGAGGATCTCAGGATCTCGATCAATCTCCTTCCCGCGGACATCAGCCGTGCCGGCTATGAAGACTGGCTTCTCGACGAAATCGACCAATCGGGCATCGACCCCAGGCGGATCACGCTTGAGATCACCGAGAGCGCGCTCCTCGCCGACCGCGGGAGCGTTGCGAGGCGCCTTTCGACGCTCCGCGCCGCCGGGCTTCGGATCGCGGTCGACGATTTCGGAACTGGCTATGCAAGCCTTTCCTATCTGACCTCCCTGCCGCTCGACATGCTGAAGATCGACCGCGGCCTCATCGCCGACATCGCGCATCGGGACCGGGACCGGATCGTCGTCAGGGCGCTGGTCAGCCTCGCGCGCGATCTTGGCCTTCAAGTCGTCGCCGAGGGCGTTGAAACCGAGGACCAGCTCTCGCTCCTCGAGGAATGGGGCTGCGACCTCTACCAGGGCTTCCTTGGCGCTGGGCCCCTTGCTCGAGAAGGACTGGCCGATTTCGTCGCCGGGACGCAGGTCGAACAAGCATAGGTCGTCCGTCGAAAAGCCCAAGATCGCCGAAGCGGTTCATGGCTTCGCAGCACCAAGGAGGAAGGCCAATGTCCCGTCTCGCCATTGCCCTTGTGCTCGCGCTTGCCGCTCTTCCAGGCTGTGCCAAGCACGATGCACCGCGTCAGTTCTCGCAGGCCGCGCTCGATGCTGCGCTCGCGGACCCTGCTCGCAAGGACGATCGCTTAGCCTTGGATGCCCGCCGCAAGCCCGCGCCCCTCATCGCCCTTTCCGGGATTGCGGCCGGCGACAAGGTCCTCGATCTCATTCCTGGCAGCGGATACTGGACCCGCATCTTCAGCAAGCTCGTGGGGCCGACCGGGAAGGTCTATGCAGTCTGGCCGCGGGCCTATGCCCGCGAGGCGGGCGGCGACGTCGCGAACCTTCGCAAGCTCGCCGCTGACAAACATTACGGGAATATCGTCGTTGCGGTTCAGCCCTCGACGACCCTTACCGCGCCCGAGCCCATCGACGTCGTCTGGACCTCGCAGAATTTCCACGATTATCCGGACGAATTCATGGGAAAGGGTGATCCGGCGCAGCTCGCCCGCGACGTCTTCAAGATCCTGAAGCCGGGCGGCACGTTCATGGTCATCGACCATAAGGCAAGAAAGGGCCGGGGCCTTGCCGATACCGACACGCTCCACCGCATCGAGCCCAATGCCGTCCGAAAGATCGTGGAAGGCGCTGGCTTCAGGTTCGCCGGGGAGAGCAAGGCGCTCGACAATCCGGCCGACCCCCTCGACGTCCCCGTCTTCGACAAGTCGATCCGGGGCCATACCAGCCAGTTCGCCTATAAGTTCGTGAAGCCGAGCTAGGCGGCGACGAGCTCCTTTCGTTCGCCAGCCGCGGCAACGCGGGCGAGGCCGCGCGAGAGCTGGAGCGCGCCGTTGAGGCGCGCATCCGGCGTCGGCCAGTTGCGCGCGACCGCCATCTTGCTGTCGGGCCTCAGCTTCGCGGATCCCTTGAGGCGCTCGATATAGTCGAGAAGGCCCGAAAGATCGGGAAAGCCGCTGTCGGCGAACGTCACCACGGCGCCCTTGGCGCCGATGTCGAGCTTGGCGACCATCGCCTCGCGGCAATTGAGCTTCACCTCGACGATCTTCATGAGGTTGGCGGTTTCCTCAGGAAGCGCTCCGAACCGGTCGATGAGCTCGGCTGCGAAAGCATCGATCGCCTGGCGGTTCTCGAGCTCGCCGAGGCGCCGGTAGAGCCCCATCCTGAGATCGAGATCAGGAACATATTGCTCAGGGATCATGATCGGAGAATCGACGCTGATCTGCGGGGTGAACTCCTCGGCAGCAGGGACGCCGCCGGCCTTCAGCTCGACGATCGCGTCCTCGAGCATCGACTGGTAGAGCTCGAACCCGACCTCCTTGATATGGCCCGACTGTTCATCGCCGAGCAGGTTGCCGGCGCCGCGAATATCGAGGTCGTGGCTGGCGAGCTGGAATCCGGCTCCGAGGTTGTCGAGCTCGCTAAGCACCTGCAGCCGCTTTTGCGCGGCCTCGGTGATCGAGCGGTCCGCGGGCATCGTCAGATATGCATAGGCGCGCGTTTTTGAGCGCCCGACCCGCCCCCGCAGCTGGTATAGCTGGGCAAGGCCGAACCGGTCCGATCGATAAACGACAAGGGTATTGGCGCTCGGGATATCGAGGCCGCTTTCAACGATGGTCGTCGACAGGAGCACATCATATTTGCGGTCATAGAAGGCGCTCATCCGCTCTTCGACCTCGGTTGCGCTCATCTGACCGTGCGCGGTGATGAACTTCACCTCGGGCACCTGCTGCCTTAGCCACTCTTCCATGTCGGGAAGGTCGGCGACGCGCGGCACGACGAAGAAGCTTTGTCCGCCGCGGAAATGTTCGCGCAGGAGCGCCTCGCGAAGAACGACCCCGTCGAACGGCGTCACGTAGGTGCGGACGGCGAGGCGGTCGACGGGCGGGGTCTGGATGACGGACAGCTCGCGAAGGCCGCTCATCGCCATCTGCAGCGTGCGGGGGATTGGCGTCGCGGTGAGCGTGAGGACGTGGACGTCGCTCTTGAGCGCCTTCAGCCGTTCCTTGTGAACAACGCCAAAATGCTGCTCCTCGTCGACGATGACGAGGCCAAGCCGCTTGAACTCGATGCTCTTGGCAAGGATTGCATGGGTTCCAATGACGATGTCGGTCGTGCCGTTGGCAAGCCCT
>DATIQO010000086.1:0-5763 GCA_035470745.1 Sphingomicrobium sp.
GGGAGCCCGCGCCGACACGGCTTGTTGCATCTTTCATTCCCCCACCGGACCGCGCTCCCCAGCGCGGCAGAAGGATCAGGCGCCTTATCGCCCAAGCTGTCAATGCCGCTGGCGCAAGCGGCTCAGCGGATTGGGATTTCCGTGTCGAGAAGGTCACCGACGGCAGCTGCGAGCCCCTTTAGTTCGTAGGGCTTTTGAAGCACCGGAAAGCCCTGTGTCGCACTGATCTGCTCGCTATAGCCAGTCGTCAGCAGGATCGGGAGCTCGGGAAAGCGCTCGCGCAGCTTTCGCGCAAGTTCGATCCCGCTAATCCCGCCCGGCATAACGACGTCGGAGAAGACGAGCCTTGGCTTCTCGCCCGCCGCGACCATCTCCAGTGCTTCCTTGGCACTATGGGCACGGCTACTTTCAAATCCGAGCTCGCTGAACATGTCGGCAGCGAGCTCGGCCACGAAGGTGTCATCCTCGACGATCAGAACTCGTCCAAGCGTCCTTGAGCTCCTCGATCGACCATGAGCTGCGTTTCGGCTGCCGCTCGCGGGCATGTAGAGCGTGAACGTCGAGCCCTTGTCGATTTCTGAAGTGACCTGAACGGCGCCGCCGATCTGTTTGGCGAATCCGAACACCTGGCTGAGCCCAAGGCCCGTTCCCTCGCCGAACCTCTTCGTCGTGAAAAAGGGCTCGAACACCCGCTCCATCACCTCGCGCGACATGCCCGTTCCAGTGTCGGAGACGCGCAGCACGACATGCTCGCCTCTCAGGCCGTCTGGCTTGCCCTCGAGCACCTCGTTGTGCGCGCTGATCTTGAGCGTCCCACCTTCCTTCATTGCATCGCGCGCGTTGAAGGCGAGGTTCAGGAGCGCGAGCTCGAGTGCGCCGGCATCGGCGTCGATTGGCCACAACTGGTCGGAGATCTCCGTCACCACCTCGATGTCGCTGCGCAGTGACGGTCGGACGAGGGTGGTGACGTCGGCGAAGAATTGCTTCAGGTCGACTTCCTTGATCTCGAGCGGCTGCGCTCGCGCGAAGGCAAGCAGCTGCTTGGTGAGGTTCGCGCCGCGCTGCGCCGAGCCTCGGACCCCCTCCAGCATCCGCTGCACCTTTTGCTGGTCGCCGATGTTCCGAAGGCCAAGCTCGCACGCGCCGAGGATGGCTGTCAGGAGATTATTGAAGTCGTGGGCGAGACCGCCCGTCAATTGGCCGAGCGCTTCCATCTTTTGCGACCGGAACAATTGCTCGCGGCTTTCCTCGAGCCGAAGCTGGGCTTCGCGCTTCTCGGTCATATCCCGTGTGATCTTGGCAAAGCCGATCAGCTCGCCATCGTCGCCGCGGATCGCATCGAGCACCACGCTCGCCCAGAAACGCGTTCCGTCCTTGCGAACGCGCCAGCCCTCGGCCTCGTAGCGGCCCGTCTTGCGAGCGGTCTCCAGCGCGCGCTTGGGAACGCCTGCCTCGAAATCCTCGGGCGTATAGAAGCGGCTGAAATGCTCGCCGATAATTTCATCGGGCCGGTAGCCCTTGATCCGCTCGGCGCCGGCGTTCCAATTGGCAACCCGCCCTTCGGGATCGAGCATGAAAATCGCATAATCAGTGACGCCCTGAACGAGCAGGCGGAAGCGCCGCTCTGCATCGAACAGCTTGATCTGCGCATCACGCTTTTCCGTCATGTCGCGCGTGATCTTGGCGAATCCGACGAGCTTCCCCTTTTCGTCGTTGATGCGGTCGACGACGACGCTCGCCCAGAAGCGGCTGCCGTCCTTGCGAACCCGCCACCCCTCGCCCTCGAACTTGCCTTCCTTGCGCGCCGTCTCGAGGACCTTCTGGGGCATTCCGTTGGCGCGATCCTCCTCGGTGTAGAATTTGGAGAAATGCTGGCCGACGATCTCTTCGGTCTGGAAGCCCTTGATCCGCTCGGCCCCAGCGTTCCAGCTGGTCACGAACCCGTTGGGATCGAGCATGTAGATCGCATAGTCGACAATCGACTGCACAAGCAGCTTGAAGGGGTCGGTGATCGACAAGTTCACGTCAGTTATAGCCCCTCCCGCGCGAAACTTCCGTTGGAAAACGCGGATACACAGCTGCGCCCAGCACTCAACACGCGAGCCCTTATCGGGTTGCAAGGTTTAACCCGGCCGGTGACGGCTAAGCTCCTAGCGGCGCTCCGAAGCGAGACGGCTCATCAGGATGGCCGCGCGCTTCGCCTCCTTGAAGATCGAGGGGATGTCGACCGTCTCGGAGGCGGTGTGGGAGCCGGAACTCGACGGTCCCAGTCCAGCAAGACCGTTCACGTCGGCTGCGACGAAGCTGATGTCTCCCGCGCCGCGATCCGCAGGATCAAGTTCGCCCATCGGCGGCAAGCCCATATCGCGATTGACGTCGTTTAGCTGCGCGAGGATCGCCCGGTTGCCAGCCGTAGGGGGCATCGGCGGATAGATATCTGCGTCAAAGCTGATCTGTGCGTGCGCACCCGCGAGGGGCTGCGCGACGATCGCGCGCATCTTCGCTTCGACGCGGGAGATCTGGTCTTCGCTAATGGCCCTGAGATCGCCGCGGGCAATCGCGGTCGCAGCAATGATGTTGGTTTTGCCCGTCGCCTCGAGCCGGATCTTGTCGGTGTCGAGCTCAGCGGTCTGGCCGCCCCCGATGAGGCCGACATTATAGGTAAGCTTGTCTTCAGGAAGCTCGCGCCGGAACTGGTCGATGATCCTCGCGAGTTCGTAGATTGCCCCATAATCGTCTGAACCGACGCCAGCCGAATGCGCGCTGCGGCCCGTCACGGTAAGGGTCCAGCTGCCTGCGCTGCGCCGACCGGTCGAGCCCATGTCATTGCCGTCCTCGACGGCGAGATCCTCGAAATCGAGCGCCACGTCCGATCGCTTTCCTTCGGCGATGAGGTCGCGCCGTGAAATCGCGAGCGGCCGCCCCGCGTCTTCCTCGTCGCCGGTAAGAAAGACGGTAATATTCGCCTGCCTCAGCGTCCCCGCAGCCTGCATCGCGCGGAGAGCCGCAAGGATCACCGCATCACCGCCCTTGTCATCTCCGGAACCGGGACCGTGCGCGCGGTCCCCTTCCTGGACCCAGCGTTGAAACGGCGAATCCCGCTCGAACACGGTATCGAGATGGCCGATGAGAAGGAGCCTCTTGCCGCGACGGCTGCCCTTGTGCCGAGCGACGAAATGCCCGGCCCGACCTACCGCGCCCATATCGATCCACTCGGTTGCGAAACCGAGCTGCCTGAACTCGGGCTCGACCATGTCTCGAACGGCCTCGACGCCGCTCTTATTCATGGTTCCGCTGTTCTGGTCGACCCAGCGCTCGAGCAGTGAAAGCGTGCGCTGCTGCTCAGCGTCGACCGTCGCGACCATCTGCTGCTCGGCAGGGCTCAGCGCTGCCAGAGCCGGCGACGCCGAGAAAATCGAGCAAACGGCGAGCGCCGCGAGAAATTGTGCCTTCATGGTCGGCAGCGTAGCGGCGCCCGCTCTCTTCGTCATCCGGTCGCGGCCTTCTGCTGTCGGCTGGCTCGGGATCGCCGGGGCCGGGCAGCTTGCACCCGTCCGGGGCGTCTTGCGCTCATCGCGAAACGATGCACGATACTGGAACCGGAAATCTTCCTTGCCTAGGAACCTGGGCAACCAACGGCTGCGGCGGGGGCGCGGGCCATGAATACCAATCGGCTAAACAGCTTCACCGATGGCGTGATCGCGATCATCATTACGATCATGGTTCTCGAGCTGCCGGTGCCAAGGGCTGCCGGCATCGGTGCGCTAAAACCGCTTACGGTCCTCTTTGCGGCTTACGCACTCTCGTTCGTGAAGGTTGGGATCTATTGGTCTCAGCACCACAACATGCTCCAGGCGGCGCGCAAGGTGAGCGGGCCGGTCCTGCTCGCGAACCTGTTCTTCCTCTTCTGGCTGAGCCTGATCCCGTTCGTCGTGCGCTGGGTCGGCGAGGCAGGCATCACCCGCGACACCGTTCTTGCGTTCGGCGTCATCATGCTCCTTTGCTCGGTTTCATTCGCAATTCTGAGGGCGACGCTGATTGCGGCGGAGGGCGAGGATAGTGCCGTTGCAAAAGCGACTGCCCGCGGGCGCAAGGGGCTCATCACGATCCTTGCCTATCTGATCTCGATCGCTGCCGTGTTCGTTTCGCCTTATGCGGCAGTCGCAATCTACATCGCCGTTGCGGCGATGTGGCTGGTACCTGACCAGCGCTTCGAGCGGTTGATCGACTAGGCATGAACCCGGGCCGCCTCAACGCCTTGACCGACGGCGTCGTCGCCATCGTGCTGACGATCATGGTGCTCGAGCTCAAATTCCCGGCGGAGCCGACGCTCAATGCGGCGATTGCGGTCCTCCCGCTGCTTGCCGCCTATCTTTTGGCCTTCGTCAATGTCGCGATCTTCTGGAACAATCATCATCACATGATGCAGTCAGCCCGCAAAGTGACTGGATCCGTCCTGTGGGCAAATCACTCGCTGCTGTTCTGCCTGACCCTGTTCCCGCTAATGATCCGCTGGATCGATGATGCGGGGGTGACGCCCTGGCCCGTCGCGAGCTTTGGAGCCGTATTGGTTTGCGCCGCCATTGCGTACCAGCTGCTCGAACGAGCGCTGATCGCTGCGGAAGGCGCCGGGTCGGGTGTCCAAAAGGCGCTTGGACGGGGGGTAAAGGAGCTCGCGAGCTTCGCGGCCTATCTCATCGCCGTGCCGCTGGCGTTCGTTTCGCCCTACATCTCGGTTGCAATCTATGTCGTGACTTCGATTGCATGGATCATTCCCGACCGTCGCTTTGAACGACAGTCCTAGCCAGTGCGTTGCCGGTCGAATCTTGGCTGGCTAGGCGAAGCGAATGACCACCATTCTCCTCCTCATCTGCTCGAATGTCTTCATGACCCTTGCCTGGTACGGGCATCTCAAGTTCCCGCACCTGCCGATGCTTGCCGCGATCCTGATTGGATGGAGCATCGCCTTCGTCGAATATTGCTTCGCGGTGCCGGCGAACCGGATTGGCTATCTGCATGGATTCACCGGCGGCCAGCTCAAGATCATCCAGGAAGTCGTCACGCTCACCGTCTTTGCGATCTTCGCGACGCTTGTGCTGAAGGAACCGATCGGCTGGCGCTACCTCGGCGCGTTCGTCTGCATCATCGGCGCTGCCGCTTTCATGTTTGTCGGCCGCGCTTGAACAACAGCGCGCCCGCTCCCCACATGACAGTCATGGAACAATGGCACGGAACAACGATCCTCGGGGTCAAGAAGAACGGCAAGACCGTTATCGCCGGCGATGGCCAGGTGACGATGGGCAATACGGTCATGAAGCCCAACGCGAAGAAGGTCCGCCGGATTGGCTCGGAAGGCAAAGTGATTGGCGGTTTTGCTGGCGCGACCGCCGATGCGTTCACCCTGTTCGAGCGGCTCGAAAAGAAGCTCGAACAATATAACGGGCAGCTGCTTCGGGCAGCTGTGGAGCTCGCCAAGGACTGGCGCACGGACAAATATCTGCGCAACCTCGAAGCACTGATGATCGTCGCCGACGAAGAGCTGATGCTGATCCTTACCGGGAACGGCGACGTTCTTGAGCCTGAAGGCGGTATCGCGGCGATCGGCTCAGGCGGAAATTATGCACTTTCCGCTGCGCGCGCCCTCGCCGATTACGAAAAGGACCCGGAAGTGCTGGCGCGCCGGGCGATGCAGATAGCATCCGAGGTATGCGTCTTCACCAACGACCGCCTGACCGTCGAGGTCATCGAAAGCTAGATCTTTTC
>DATIQO010000087.1:0-3665 GCA_035470745.1 Sphingomicrobium sp.
TTGAGCCGCGAACCCGCCTGATCACAAGGAGAACAGGAAATGGCGATTACCCGTTGGGCAACGGCCCGCTACGAGGGCACGGGCAAGGATGGAAAAGGCCAGCTGACGAGCCAGTCGGGCGTTCTTGAGGACCAGCGATACGGCTTTCATACGCGTTTCGAGGACGCGCCCGGGACCAATCCCGAGGAGCTGATCGCAGCTGCGCATGCGGGCTGCTTCACCATGGCTCTCTCCTTTGCGCTCGCCAAGGAGGGCATCAGCAACGCGCGGCTCGAAACCACGGCTCGCGTCAAGCTCGAGCAGGAAGGGGAGGGGTTCACGGTCACCCGCTCGGACCTCGAGCTTAACGCCGAGGTCCCCGATCTCGACGAGGCGCGGCTTCGCGAACTTGCCGAGGATGCCAAGAAGAACTGCCCGATCTCCAAGCTGCTGAGAGCCGACATGGACCTCAAGGTCAATGTCGGGGCGCCGGCCGCCTAGATCGCCTTCGAGCTGCGACGCGAGGGCGATACGAAAATCTCCTCGATCGGACGTTCGAACAGCTCCGCGATGCGAAATGCAAGCGGAAGCGAGGGATCATATTTGCCGGTCTCGATCGCATTGACGCTCTGGCGCGAAACTTCGAGCCGCTCCCCAAGATCCTGCTGGCTCCAGCCACGTTCGGCGCGCAGCACGCGAAGGCGGTTCTCCATCAGCATCTTACCGTAGCGCCGAGCGTCAGCTTGTTCATGACCGCTCCGATCCCGAGCCCCATGAACCACACGATCACGATGTAATAGGCATCGATATGAGCGACGAGCTCGAAGTTCTCGAGAAAGCCAAAAACGGTCGCAATGCTGAGCGCGAAGGCGCTTGCCCAAAGCGATTGGCGAACCAGCAGCACGCGGACATATTCGTCCTGTTCCTCGACAAGATAGCGGCCCATCGCGCCGAAGATGCCGATGATGGGAAGGGCCGGAAGGATCGCCGCTATATAGGCCGTGGCCCCGTGAAGTAGCTGATGCTTGAAGCCATAGACCGCGATGATGAGGAAGAAGGCGTAAGCGAGGCTCAGGCAGACAACTCGCCGGTTGTAGCGTTTCATTGCCGGGTTCCACGACATTTCTGGAAGTCTCCTTTCGCCCATCGCAGGCCCAACGCAACAACGCGTCAAGCTTCATTGTCGGATAGACAAGGTTGCTTTACATCTGAGACGTCAGCGTGTCAAGTACGCCTTACTTTTCTGCAGATGTTGAAAAGGGCGTCGGCCTGATCGCGGCTCAGCGCGGCTTGATAATGCGTGGCCGGATTGAAGGATGCGGCGAATTTCTCGGCACGCCTGCTGCTCAAAGGGTGGCTCTCGAGGAATTCGGCGCTGAACTGCGGCGTTTCCTCCGCAAGGCGAACGAACAGTTGGGCGGTGGGCCTGGGTGAAATGCCGGCCATGTTCAGCATCGCAATCGCGTCCGAATCCGCCTGGGCCTCGTTCTGGCGGGTGTAGCTTAGCGAAACGATCTGCTCGGCGTTGGCGCCCAGATCGCCGGCAAAGAGCCGGATGAGCGCGCCGATCCCCAGCTCGCGAATGAGCGCCTCGGTGACATGGCGGCGGCGGACATGCGCGACCTCGTGGGCAAGCACTCCTGCGAGCGCATCGGGATCGGTCTCGGTGATCGCGGGCCTGAAGACGACGATATAGCCGCCAGGGAGCGCCGCAGCATTGAACACCGGCACATCGAGCGCTGCCACCTTTATCGCGTCAGGGCCTTTCGTCGCGCCCGGGGAAACGCGCTCGACCAACGCCTCGAGCGCTTGCTGCCCCTTGGCGTCGCGGCAGCGAATATCGCCGAAGTCGCCGACAATCGCGCTTCCGACATTGCGCTCCCAGCTCATCGGCACGTGCGGCGCGATCCAGTGCGGCGCTGCATATCCGAGCCCGACCAGGGAGGCGGCAAGAGAAGCGCCAATGACGAGCGCTGGAACAAGACCGACGCGGTCGATCCAGCGGCCGTAGCGTTCCTCGCGGCCAAGAAGAGGTCTAACCTGCGGTTCGGCTTCCCCGGGAAGGATCAGGCGCCAGCCCGGCGCGTCGGTCCGACCGAGGCGAATGCTGGCCCTTCCAGCGTCGAGGCGCTTCAAGAGAGCTGCGTCAACGCCCTCGCTCCAGCCGTCGTCCTGCCGCAGCGTGACTGAGCCCGCCGCAAACTCGACGCTGACGTCGTGCGGATGGCCGGTGGTCCCGTCATATAGCTTGCCGCGCACCGTGAGCGTCGCGCTGCTGCTAGATTGCGCCGACGTCGAATGCGTCCGCAAATCCTTCCGCCTCGCGCGGGGCATGGGTTGTCGACTGGGTCAGAGCTGAAACGTCGATCGTGCCGTAGGCGTGGAGGTGCCGGACCATGAAGGTCCAGTTGCGATAGCCCCAAAAGGTGATTCCAAATCCGAGCGTGACGACGGCGAGGCAGAGATTGCCGAGAAACAGGCCAAGCCATTCAAGCGTGGTCGCGTCGAATGCGAATTCCAGCTCGCCAAGCGACGTGACGGAGGCGGCGCGGCGGTAATATGCCGCGTACCAGTTCAATGTCATGAGCGGGATCGCGAGATAGAAAAGCAGGAAAAGGCCGAGGATGGAGGCCGCCGCGCCCGGCCCCTTCATTCCTCCGGAGGTCGCTGCAAAGCCAATCCCGATCGCCGCGATCATCCCACCGGCCGCGAGCATGGCGAGCGGAACCAAGTAAACCAGCGCCCAGCGACCCTTGAGGCCTTCGGAGTCCACGTTTGCCCGGAATTGCAACGGCCCGAAGCTCATCGCATTCCATCGCGAATTCCAAAGCTGCGTCGCCGCCCACGGATAGACGATGAAGAAACTGAAGAACGATAGTGCCAGCCGCCCGAGATATTCGCCGCCATAGTTCCAGCCTGGATCGTCGCTGCCGCCGCGAATGCCGTGCCAATAGGTTCGCGAGAGACGATAGCGCAGCGCCCGGAAGCGAGCGAAGCCGCCGAGATAAAGGATCGCAATTTCGAACAGGACGATGACGCCGAATGCAGCATCCGCTTTGCCCCTCGCTATCAGCGCTGGAAACAGGAACTGGATGAACAGTACGAAGGGCGCGAGGACGGCGATGACGATGAGGAAGCCAAGGAACATCTCCTTGCCCGTTCCGGTCCATTCGAGCGTGTCGTCAATGAACTCGGTGCGTGACCAGAGATAGCGCCGCTGTCGGGCCGAAGCCCAGAACCGATAAACGCCAAGCGTGCAGATGATCAGCAGGGCATTGGTTGCGGCAATCGGGAGATATTCGCGCCAGCTCCCGGCAAAGCGGATTGCCCGGCCGTCGTCGCTTGCCAGGCTCGACGCATACGCATCCATGAACGCAACCCCTTCCCCCGAAGTGGGCGGAAGCTGCAATGGAAACGAGCTATTGGCAATAGCGGGCGGATCGGCCGGTTGAGGGTGGTCCCTCGCGTCGCTACATGGCCAAGGCCATGACCAAGATGTTCAAGATCGCGCTCCCCGACGGCTCGGTGAAGGAGATGCCGGAAGGATCGACCCCGGCCGACGTCGCCGCGGCGATCGGACCCGGCCTCGCCAAGGCCGCGCTTGCAGCCCGTATCGACGGCGAGGTTCGCGACATCACGCGCCCGTTCGAGGGGGATGCAAGCCTTGCCCTCATCACCGCGCGCGA
>DATIQO010000088.1:0-12293 GCA_035470745.1 Sphingomicrobium sp.
CAAGACACCCCAGCAGGTCGACCAGATTGCGCAGGGCCGCGTCTGGGATGGCGGTACCGCGCATCAGCTCGGGCTGGTCGACAGCTTTGGCGGGATCGACGAAGCCGTCGCCAAGGCAGCGCAGCTCGCGGGCCTCGGCAACGAGCGGCGCGTGCGCTATCTCGAACCGCCCAAGAGCCTCAAGCAGGAGCTGTTCGAGGCGCTTGCCGACGGCCAGAACGACACGTCCGCAGCTCCCGAGGATGCCTTTGCCTCGCTTGCACATGCCCCGCAGCAGCAGCTCGCAGCCACGCTGACGGAAGTTCGATCGGTCCTTGCCGGCCCCAGCATCCAGGCGCGCTGCCTCGAATGTCCACCCGTCGCGCCGGCGCGTCTCGATGCGCGGGATGTCAGCCTCCTCGAACTCATCAGGGAATGGCTGTCATAATTCGGGCGGCAATGGCGGCGGATTCGGTTTCAATCGCCGCCATTTATCGCCCCTACGTTGTCGGCAGCAGGATCAGCTTCGAGGAAGAAGCGCCGGACCCGCAGGAAATCGCGCGGCGGCTGGCAAGCCCGCTTCATCCCTGGCTCGTCGCCGAGGAGGACGGCCGCGTGCTGGGCTATGCGTCGACCTCGCCCATGCGCGGCCGCCGCGCCTACCGCTGGAGCGTCGAGACCGGCATCTACCTCGATGAAGCCGCGCAAGGTCGCGGCATCGGCCGGCAGCTATTGGCGGCGCATCTTGATCTCCTCGAGCGCCAGGGCTTCGTGACCGCCATCGCCGGAATTGCGCTGCCCAACCCGGCGAGCGTCGCCTTGCACGAGAAGCTCGGATTTCGCCTGTCGGGGGTTGAGCGCGGCGTCGGGTTCAAGCTCGGCGAGTGGGTCGACGTCGGCCGCTGGCAGCGCGATCTCGCGGCTCGAACCGGGACTCCCGGAGAGCCGCTCGCCTGGTCTTCACTCAGCCCGCAACGATAAGCGTCGGAACCCGAGCGCCAAATTGATCCTCGCCGCGGTGCCGGCCCCGCGTAACCGCGGGCCGGGCGCCGGCTTAGATATGGATGGGCTTGCCCGTCACCGCCATCGCCGCTTCCTTGAATGCCTCCGAGTGCGTCGGATGGGCGTGGCACGTATAAGCGATATCCTCGCTGGTGGCGCCGAACTCCATCGCCTGCGCCGCCTGGGCGATCATGGTGCCGGCGACCGAGGCAATCATCCATACGCCGAGCACCCGGTCGTTCTTCGCATCCGCGATGACCTTGACGAACCCGTCGGTCTCGCGATTGGTCTTCGCGCGGCTGTTCGCGAGCATCGGGAACTTCCCGACTTTGACCTCGCCTTCCTTTTTCGCTTCCTCCTCGGTGAGCCCGACGCCCGCGATCTCGGGCATGGTGTAGACGACCGAGGGAATGACGGCGTGGTTCACGATGCCGGTGAGACCGGCGATATTTTCCGCAACGGCGATGCCCTCGTCTTCGGCCTTGTGGGCGAGCATTGGACCAGGGATCACGTCACCGATCGCCCAGACCCCCGGCACCTTGGTGCGGAAATCGTGATCGGTCTCGATCTGCCCGCGCTGGTTCGTCTGGACGCCGGCCTTGTCGAGCGCGAGGCCGTCGGTGTTCGGCTTGCGTCCGACCGAAACGAGGACGACGTCGGCCTCGATCGTTTCCGGTGCGCCGCCCGCCGCCGGTTCGAGCGTCAGCGCGACGGTCTCGCCGTTACGCTCGGCCTTGGTGACCTTGGTCGACAGGCGAAATTCGAAGCCCTGCTTCTTGAAGATCTTGTTCGCTTCCTTGCGAACGTCGCCATCGAAGCCGGGAAGGATCTGGTCGAGGAATTCGACGACGGTCACTTGGGCGCCGAGACGTCTCCAGACCGAGCCGAGCTCGAGGCCGATCACTCCGCCTCCGATCACGACCATGCGCTTGGGCACCTGGGCAAGCTCCAGCGCTCCGGTCGAATCGACGATCCGCTCCTGGTCGATGGTGATGCCAGGAAGCTGGGTCACGGACGAGCCGGTGGCAACGACGATGTTCTTTGCTCGGACGGTGCGGTCGCCGACCTTGACCGTGTCCGCTTTCTCGAAACTCGCATGGCCCTTTAGCCACTCGACCTTGTTCTTCTTGAAGAGGAACTCGATCCCCTGGGTCAGGCCCTTGACGGCTTCCTTGCGGCCGGAATGCATGGTCTCGAGGTCGAGCTCGACACCGCTCGCCTTGATGCCCCATTTCGCGAGCGTGCCATGCGCTGCTTCCTCGAACAGCTCGGATGCGTGGAGCAGCGCTTTCGATGGAATGCAGCCGACGTTCAGGCAGGTGCCGCCAAGGGTCTCGCGGCTCTCGGCGCACGCAGCCTTCAGTCCAAGCTGTGCCGCGCGGATCGCGGCGACATAGCCACCCGGCCCGGCGCCGATCACCAACACGTCAAAATCATAGCCGTCGGCCATCAATAGCTCCGCTGATTGGATTTGCTGCGCGACTTAGGGGGCGAGCGGAACGCCCGCAAGTTCGCGCGCCATCAAACCCCGCATTTAACCTTGGAATCGGCGAGCGCGGGCGCTGCTCGCGCGTTTGCCAAATGCAGCGCCCAGCACTCAACCACCGCCGGGCCGTGCGATCCTTGCCGCCGATTCCCCGATAAGGTCGGGCCGCCTAGAGATCGATCAGGAGCCGGGTCGGGTCCTCGATCGCTTCCTTCACCCGCACAAGGAAGGTCACGGCCTCGCGACCGTCGATCAGGCGGTGGTCGTAGGATAGCGCGAGATACATCATCGGCCGAGCGACGATCTCGCCATTCTTGACGACCGGCCTTTCCTCGATCCGGTGCATGCCGAGCACTGCCGACTGGGGGGGATTGATGATCGGTGTCGAAAGGAGCGATCCGAACACACCGCCGTTCGAGATGGTGAACGTGCCGCCCTGCATCTCGTCGACGGTGAGCGTGCCGTCCTTGGCGCGCTTGCCATAGTCCGCGATCGTCTTCTCGATTTCGGCGAAGCTCATCCGGTCCGCGTTGCGAACGACAGGAACGACGAGCCCCTTGGGCGCAGAGACCGCGACCGACACGTCGAGATAATCGTGGTAGACGATCTCGTCGCCCTCGATGCTGGCGTTGACCGAGGGGACGTCCTTCGCGGCAAGCGCGCAGGCCTTCACGAAAAAGCCCATGAAGCCGAGCCGGATGCCGTGCTTCTTCTCGAACAGGTCCTTGTAGCGCGCGCGGGCGTCGATGACGGCGCTCATGTCGACGTCGTTGAACGTCGTCAGCATCGCTGCCGTATTCTGCGCCTCCTTCAGGCGCTTCGCGATCGTCTGCCTGAGGCGCGACATCTTGATGCGCTCTTCCTTGCGCTCTCCTTGAGGCGCAGGGGTCCAGTCGGGACGCGGAGCCGGCCGCGACCCCGGCGCCGGCGCGGCTTTCGCCTCCGCCTCGCCTGCGGACCCGGCAGGAGCTTTCTGCGCCTGCGCCGCGGCAATCACGTCATCCTTGGTGAGACGGCCGTCCTTGCCGCTTCCGCGGATCTTCGTCGGGTCGACATGATATTCGAGCACGGCCCGTCGAACCGCGGGGGAAAGCGTCGTCACATGCTCGTCGGAAACGGGCGCCTCGCCCGCCTCCTCTTCGAGGATCGGCTCGGGCGCGTGGGGCGTGCCGCGAAGCTGCGGATTCTCGCCCGCCCCGGCCGGGTTGGTCGTCGTCGAGGCCGACCGTTCGAGGGAGGGTGATTGAAGCGGTGCCGCGGCGGACGCGGCCGCGCTCTCGTCGATGCGGGCAATCACCGCACCAACCGCGACATTGTCGCCTTCCTTGGCCAGCTGCTCCGTCATGACACCGGCAACAGGCGAGGGCACCTCGACGCTGACCTTGTCGGTCTCGAGGCTGGCGATCGGCTCGTCGGCCTTGACGGCCTCGCCGGGCTTCTTGAGCCACTGCGCGAGCGTGCCTTCGGTGATCGATTCCCCGAGCGCGGGGACTTGGACGTCAGTGGCCATTTCTTCCCTTTATTGCGCGGCGACCGCCGGACCTTCAGCGCGGCTGCTATGGCCGAGCGCGACGGCAATCAAGGCCGCCTGCTCCGCCGCGTGCCGCTTGGCGAGCCCCGTTGCGGGCGATGCGCCGGCGTTGCGGCCGGCATATTGCGGACGCATGCCGGCAAAACCGGCATCGCCGAGGCATTGCTCGAGCAAGGGCTCCACGAAGAACCATGCACCGTTATTGCGCGGTTCCTCCTGCGCCCAGACGACGTCCTGAAGGTTGGGCATTGCCCGCAGGCGCTTTACCAGCGGCTCCGAGGGGAACGGGTAGAGCTGCTCGATGCGGACGATCTCGACACCGAGATCGCCGGCCTGGTCGCGCGCCTCCATGAGTTCGTAGGCAAGCTTGCCCGAGCACAGCACCAGCCGCCGGGTTTCGCCCGCGGCAGGCGGGTTGAGGTCCGAGATGATGCGTCGGAAATGACTTTCGCCGGTGAAGTCCCCGATCGTCGACACCGCGAGCTTGTGCCGCAGCAGCGACTTGGGCGTCATGAGGACAAGCGGCTTGCGAAAGCCGCGGCGCATCTGGCGCCTGAGGATGTGGAAATAGTTCGCCGGCGTCGTGCAGTTGGCGACCTGGATATTGTCCTCGGCGCAAAGCTGCAGATAGCGCTCGAGGCGCGCCGAGCTGTGCTCGGGCCCCTGCCCTTCGAAGCCGTGCGGAAGCAACATGACGAGGCCGCTTGCACGCAGCCACTTGGCTTCGCCCGCGGCGACGAACTGGTCGATAATGCTCTGAGCGCCGTTCGCAAAGTCACCGAACTGCGCTTCCCACAGCACCAGCGTCTTGGGATCCGCGAGCGAATAGCCATATTCGAAGCCAAGGACGCCGAACTCGGAAAGCGGGCTGTCGCGCACTTCGAAGCGACCGCCATTAACGTGACAGAGCGGGATATATTTGTCGCCCGTCTGCTGGTCGACCCAGACCGCGTGGCGCTGGCTGAACGTGCCCCGCCCGCTGTCCTGCCCGGACAGCCTGACGCCGTCCCCGTCCGCGATCAGGCTTCCGAACGCCAATGCCTCGGCAGTCGCCCAGTCGAAGCCTTCGCCCGTTTCGAACATCTGCTTCTTGGCATCGAGGATGCGTTGCAGCGTCTTGTGAACCTGGAAGCCTTCAGGAACCGTGGTCAGGACTTTTCCGATCTCGCGCACTTCTGCATCGTCGATCGCAGTTTCGATGTTGCGCCGTCCAAGGACCGGCTCGTTGGGCCTGCCAAGCCCCGACCAGCGCCCCTCGAACCAGTCAGCCTTGTTGGGAAGGTAGGACGTGGCGGCCTGGAACTCATCTTCCAGATGGGCGACGAAATCGCTGGTCGTCTTGTCGATCCAACCCTGGTCGACGACGCCCTCGGCAATCAGCTTCTTGCCGTAGATTTCGCTGATCGGCGGATGGTTCTTGATTGCCGCGTACATCAGCGGCTGGGTGAAGCTCGGCTCGTCCCCCTCGTTGTGGCCGAAGCGCCGGTAGCACCACATGTCGATGACGATGTCGCGGTTGAAGGTGGTGCGGAACTCGGTCGCGAGCTTGCAGCAGAATGTGACCGCTTCCGGGTCGTCGCCATTGACGTGGAGGATGGGCGCCTGGATCCCCTTCGCGACATCCGAGGGATAGGGCGACGAGCGGGCGAATTGCGGCGAGGTCGTAAAACCGACCTGGTTGTTGACGATGAAATGGATCGTTCCGCCGGTGCCGTAGCCCGGAAGGCCCGAGAAACTGAGACACTCCCAGACGACGCCCTGTCCCGCAAATGCAGCGTCGCCGTGAAGGAGCATCGGCAGGACCTTGTCGCCCTGCTTGTCGCCCTTGATGGTCTGGACTGCACGAACCTTGCCGAGAACGACCGGATCCACCGCCTCGAGGTGCGAGGGGTTGGGCAGCAGCGAGAGGTGAACCTTGATGCCGTCGAATTCGCGGTCCGACGAGGTGCCGAGGTGATATTTTACGTCGCCCGAGCCGCCGACATCGGCAGGATTGGTCGCGCCGCCGGCAAATTCGTGGAAGATCGCCCGGTAGGGCTTGCCCATGACATTCGAGAGGATGTTGAGCCTGCCGCGGTGCGGCATGCCGATATCGATCTCCTCGACGCCGCCAAGGCCGCCATATTTGATCACTGCCTCGAGCGCGGGCACGGCGCCCTCGCCGCCATCAAGCCCGAACCGCTTGGTGCCGACATATTTGCGGGCAAGGAATTTCTCCCACTGCTCCGCCTGGATGACCTTGGCGAGGATCGACTGCTTGCCTTCGGGCGTGAACGTGATCTCGGCGTCCTTGCCCTCCATCCGCGACTGGAGGAAGCGCCGCTCCTCGACATCGTTGATGTGCATATATTCAAGGCCGACATGCCCGCAGTAATTGGCCTGGAGGACGTCGACGATCTGCCGGATGGTCGCAGTTTCAAAGCCAAGCGTGCCGCCGATGTAGATCGGACGATCGAGATCGGCATTGCTGAAGCCGTGGAAGGCGGGCGTGAGGTCCGGCGGCACGTCCATCCGCGCAAGGCCGAGCGGATCGAGACGCGCCGCGAGATGACCGCGCACCCGGTACGTGCGGATCAGCATCATTGCGCGAATGCTGTCGTCCGCCGCGCCGCGCACTTCGTCGGGGCTCGCTCCGGCGGCTGCCGCACGCTCGGCGACGGCCTGCCTGACCTTCTCGATCGTCGCCTGGGTGGGATCGAGGCCAAGGTTCAGCTCGTCAAGCTCGGCCAGCGGCCAGTTCGGCCGCTCCCAGCTGGGGCCGGGCTCGGGTTCGAAGGTGAAAGCTTGGTCGTCGGCCATCTTGCTATGCTGTAACCAGCAACTCCTTCAGCGTCTTGCCGAGCTCCGATGGGCTCGGGCTCACGACGATACCCGCCGCTTCCATGGCCGCGATCTTGCTTTCGGCGTCGCCCTTGCCGCCCGAGACGATCGCTCCTGCATGGCCCATGCGGCGGCCAGGCGGGGCAGTGCGTCCCGCGATGAAGCCTACAACGGGCTTCTTGCGTCCGCGTTTCGCTTCGTCGGCGAGAAATTGTGCCGCATCCTCTTCGGCGCTGCCGCCGATCTCGCCGATCATGATGATCGACTGCGTCTCGTCGTCGGCGAGGAACATTTCTAGGATGTCGATGAACTCGGTGCCTTTGACGGGGTCGCCGCCGATCCCGACCGCGGTCGACTGTCCAAGTCCCTCGTTCGTCGTCTGGAACACCGCCTCATAGGTCAGCGTCCCCGACCGGCTGACAACGCCAACGCTGCCCTTCTTGAAGATATTCCCGGGCATGATCCCGATCTTGCACTCGTTCGGCGTAAGGACGCCCGGGCAGTTGGGACCGATGAGGCGCGACTTGGAGCCCGACAATGCGCGCTTGACCCGCACCATGTCGAGCACCGGGATGCCTTCCGTGATGGCGACGATGAGTGGGACTTGCGCATCGATCGCCTCGAGGATCGAATCAGCCGCAAAGGGGGGCGGGACATAGACGACCGATGCGGTGGCGCCGGTCCTTAGAACCGCCTCGCGGACGGTGTCGAACACCGGCAGGCCAAGGTGGGTCGTGCCGCCCTTTCCAGGCGTGACGCCGCCTACCATCTGCGTCCCGTAATCGAGCGCCTGGCGCGTGTGGAACGTGCCGGTCTCGCCCGTCATCCCTTGCGTGATGACCTTCGTGCTGCGGTCGACGAGGATACTCACGCGACCGCCTCATGAGCGAGGCTGCCGTCGATCTGCCTGCAGGCGACGAGCAGCTCCTTGACCGCATCGACGCTGACCTGGAAATTGTCCTTGGCCTCGGACCTGAGCTCGATCTCGATCACTCGCTCGACCCCGCCCGCGCCGATGATGCAGGGCACCCCTACATAAAGATCGTTGACGCCATACTGCCCAGAGAGATGGGCGGCGCAGGGAAGGACCCGCTTCTTGTCCTTGAGGAAGCTCTCCGCCATCGCGATCGCGCTGGTCGCCGGCGCATAATAGGCCGACCCCGTTTTGAGGAGGGCGACGATCTCGCCGCCGCCGCCGCGCGTTCGCTTGACGATCGCGTCGATCTTATCCTGCGTCGACCAGCCCATCTTGATGAGATCGGGGATGGGAATGCCGGCAACCGTTGAATATTCGACGACCGGGACCATCGTGTCGCCATGCCCGCCGAGGACGAAAGCGGTCACGTCCTCGACGCTGACGCCAAACTCTTCAGCGAGGAAATGGCGAAACCGCGCGCTGTCGAGCACGCCCGCCATGCCGACGACCATGTTGTGGGGAAGGCCCGAGAACTCGCGCAGCGCCCACACCATCGCATCGAGCGGGTTGGTGATGCAGATCACGAACGCGCTCGGCGCATATTGCCGGATACCCTCGCCGACCGCCTTCATCACCTTGAGGTTGATGCCGAGGAGATCATCGCGGCTCATGCCGGGCTTACGCGCGACGCCCGCGGTAACGATGCAGACGTCCGCTCCGGCGATGTCGGCATAGCTCGACGTGCCCTTCAGCGACGCGTCAAAATCGTCGATCGGGCCGGCCTGGGCGATGTCGAGCGCCTTGCCTTCGGGCACACCCTCGACGATGTCGAAGAGCACGATATCGCCAAGCTCGCGCATCGCGGCGAGGTGAGCGAGGGTTCCGCCGATCATTCCAGCGCCGATGAGGGCGATCTTCTTCCGAGCCATAAGGCCGCTTTTCCACCTTTCTGTTGTTGTGGGCGGCGGCTGGGAGTCGCCGCTCAGGACGCGGCGCCCGCTTAGCGAGGTGGCTCGCCAGGGGCAACCAAGCGGCTTTCATTAATTCGTGATTGCATCGGCATGAACTCGGCAACCGGGCTTCAGGAAAATCGTTGGCCGAGCGCAAACCCTCCCGAGGAGACACCCAGAATGACTAAGGCACTGTTTGCATTTGGCGTGGCAGCGACGGCACTCGTCGCGAGCGCTCCTGCCTCGGCTCATCCTCACCAGTTTGTGTGCACCCGCTACCGGCACGGCGAGTGCGTCGCGATGCACCGCTACAAGGTCGGCTACGTCTTTGGGCCCAGCTACGCCTATGTCGATATCGGCTCGTTGCCAGGACCGATCGTCACCCGTTATCGGCTCCGCAACAATTTCCGGTACGTGAACGACAATGGCTTCATCTACGTCGTCAATCCGCGCACGTACCGTGTCGTTCGGGTCATCCCCGCCTCCTGATCCGGGGCTGTTGCGCGTAAGAAGGCCGCCGGTCCCTCCCCGGCGGCCTTTTCTTATGGCGCCGCGCCGTGCTAGCGGCTCCGCCCAAGCAAGGAGTCTCCGCTTGGCCGAATTCACGCTTCCCAAGAACAGCAGGATCACCAAGGGCCGCGAATGGAAACCCGAAGAGGGCAAGCGGCTGAAGACGTTCAGGATCTATCGCTACGATCCTGAAGCTGGTGCCAATCCGCGCTTCGACCGCTACACCATCGACCTCGACAAGTGCGGTCCGATGGTCCTTGATGCGCTGATCAAGATCAAGAACGAGATCGATCCGACGCTCACCTTCCGTCGCTCGTGCCGCGAAGGCATCTGCGGTTCCTGCGCGATGAACATGGAAGGCACGAACGGTCTCGCCTGCACCACCGCGATCGAGGACTTGAAGGGCGAGGTGCAGATTACGCCGCTGCCGCACATGGAGGTGGTGAAGGATCTCGTTCCCGATCTCACCCAGGCTTATGCGCAATATGCGCTTATCCAGCCATGGCTGAAGACCTCGAGCCCGGCTCCTTCGCGCGAGCGGCTGCAGTCGCCCGAAGACCGCGAACATCTGGACGGGCTTTACGAGTGCATCCTCTGCTTCTGCTGCTCCACGAGCTGCCCGAGCTATTGGTGGAATTCCGACCGCTTCCTCGGGCCCGCGATCCTGCTCCAGGCCTATCGCTGGATTGCGGACAGTCGTGATGAAGCGACCGGCGAACGGCTCAACCAGCTCGAGGACCCATTCCGCCTCTATCGCTGCCATACGATCATGAACTGCGCCAACGTCTGCCCCAAGGGGCTGAGCCCGGCAAAAGCGATCGCCGAAACCAAGAAGCTGATCGCCGAACGCGCCGCGTGACCGACGACACCGGCCGGGCCGATCTGATGGAGGACGTCGGCCTCCCCACGGGGGCGACGGCCGACGCCGACAATCCCGGCTGGTTCAGCTGGGGCGATTTCCCAAGAGGGTCCTTTGCTGGGGCGACAGGACGGCTGCTCTTCAAGCCTGACGGTGCCGGCCGCGCTATCTGCCGGATGTTCCCTACCGAGGCTCATATGAACTTGGGCGGGTCGCTCCACGGCGGCTCGGTGATGAGCTTTATCGACATGTCGATGTTCGCCGGCGGATTGTGCGCCGGGATGGGGCGCGGCCATTATGTCACGCTCGACCTCACCACCCATTTCATGGCCCGCGGCAAGCCAGGCTCGCCGCTCGACGCCCATGTCGAACTGGTGAAGCAGACGCGCGGCCATGCCTTCCTGCAAGGCATCGTCTACCAGGCGGGCTCCCCCTGCTACAGCTTCAGCGGGACGTTGAAGCGTATCCGCGAGCGCAACGCGCCGGCATGATCTCGCCTGTCCGCGCGGCGTACGACGAACTCGTCGCCGCGCACGAACTGAAACCCGATCCCTGGCAGGAGCGGGCCGTCGGCGCGCTGGAGCAGCTCGCGCGCAGCATCGGCGGCAACGGCTTGCTTTCGCGCCTCCTGCGTTCCCACTCGAGCGGCCCGGCAGGCGTCTATCTGTGGGGCGGCGTTGGGCGCGGCAAGTCGATGCTGATGGACCTTGCCTTCGCTCATATCGACATCGCACCCAAGCGCCGCGTGCACTTCCACGAGTTCATGCTCGAGACGCATGGCCGGCTAAGGATCGCGCGCGAACGCCACGAGGGCGATCCGATCGAGCCGGTCGCGCTCGAGATCGCCGCGCAGGCGAGGCTCTTGTGTTTCGACGAGATGCAGGTGACCAACCCGGCGGATGCGATGATCCTCTCGCGCCTGTTCGGCAAATTGATCGAGGTGGGCGTGAAGGTCGTCACGACCTCCAACCGTCCGCCGATCGACCTTTACAAGGATGGGCTCAATCGCGAGCTGTTCCTGCCGTTCATCCGTCTCGTCGAGAAACGAATGCTGGTGGTGCCCGTCAATGGCCCGACCGACTACCGGCTCGAGCGCCTTACCGGCGTCGAAGTCTGGCACGTGCCCAACGGTCCTAAGGCCACAGCCGCGCTCTCGCGCGCCTTCTTCCAGTTGACCGATTATCCGGTCGAGGACCGGGCCAAGGTGCCCGCTGAGGACCTCGATGTCGGCGGCGGCCGAGTGCTGCACGTTCCCAAGAGCCTCAAGGGAGTTGCGGTTTTCTCGTTCAAGCGGCTGTGCGGCGAGCCTCGCGGCCCGGCCGACTATCTCGCGATCGCCCGGCGCTTCCACACGGTGATCATTGTCGGCATCCCGGTCATGGGACCGGAGATGCGCAACGAGGCCGCGCGGTTCGTGACGCTCATCGATGCGCTCTACGAGCATAAGGTGAAGCTGCTTGCCGCGGCCGATGCGGAACCTGCCGGCCTCTATCCTTCAGGCGACGGCAGCTTCGAGTTCCAGCGCACGGTGAGCCGTCTCGAGGAAATGCGGAGCGCCGAATATCTCGCTCAAGGCCATGGCGCGATAACTTGACGCTGGGCTCCTGATGCGTAGCGTCGCGCAACTATTCCCGGGGAGAGAAGATTTCATGCGCATTGCACTTGGACTGCTGCTTGCCGCCGCTGCGACCACTGCCGTCGCGGCAGTCGACCCTCGAACCGTCCCGACGCAATTGCCGCCAAGCTGGCAGGCGAAGACCCGTGACGTCTTCAAGCAGGCGATCGAGATACCGAGCGTGCACAATCGCGGCGAGGTCCCGAAGGTCGCCAAGTTGCTTGCCGACCAGTTCCGGGCGGCCGGGATCCCGGACGCCGACATCCACTTCATGCCCTATGAAGCTCTCCCGGGCGACCAGACCGAGGCCTTGATCGTCCGCTGGCGGGCGCCGCACGCGACGAAGAAGCCGATCCTCATCCTCGGCCACATGGATGTCGTTGAAGCCAAGCGCTCGGACTGGACCTTCGACCCGTTCATTTTCCGCGAACAGGACGGCTATTTCCTCGGCCGGGGCACCAGTGACATGAAGAATGGCGACGTCGCCACGACCATGGCGGCGGTGAAGCTCATGTCCGAGGGGTTCAAGCCCGACCGTGACATCATCTTCTTTTACAGCGGCGACGAGGAGACGCGCGGCGTCGGCGCCACCCTCGGCTCGACCAAGTGGCGCAACCTCACCGAC
>DATIQO010000089.1:0-11779 GCA_035470745.1 Sphingomicrobium sp.
GCGCGTCGATGATCACGAAGTCGTTGCCGAGCCCGTGCATCTTGTGGAAGCGCTGCTTCACTGCGCCGGGACCAACTCCGGCGATCGAGCGCGCATCGGTCCGATCACCTGCTCGGCGAAACGGTCCATCTCCTCGGCTTGCGGGCTCATCTGGAGGAGCAAGAGGTCGAGCCCGGCCTCCTCATATTCCTCGATTCGCTCGCGGATCTGTTCAGGCGTTCCGACAAAGTTCGGGCGCAAGCCCCTGTTGGAAACAGAATATTCCTGGAGCTTGAGCTCGCGTTCGAGTTCGGTGCCCGATAGCCACTGCTCGAAATTGTCGAACCCCTTGGGCGGCTTGGGCGGCATCTGCGTGACCCGGGCGAGCTCCCGCTTCGCCTCGGCCTCGCTGTCGCGCACGATCGCGAAGGCAGCCATGCCATATTGCATGCGTCCCTTGCCGGCGCGGGCGCGTCGTTCCTCCATGTCGGCGATCTTGGGCTTGATCGCATCGACGGGATCGCCATGCATCACATAGGCATCGCAAAGCGTCGCAATCATCGTCTTGGCGGCCTCGCTCTCGCCGCCCGCATAGATGGTCGGCCAGGGCTGATGGACCGGCTTTGGCTCGCAGATGGCATCGGTGAGCTTGTAGCGCTCGCCATCGAAGCTGAAGCGATCCTTGGTCCAAAGCCCCTGCACCACCTGGAGCCACTCGCTCGTGCGCGCGTACCGATCGTCGTGCTGGTCGAACTGCAAGCCATATTGCGTCGCTTCGTCGGCCCACCAGGAGGAGACGACGTTGAGCGCGAGACGGCCGCTGGAGATATTGTCGATATTTGCAGCAGCCTTCGCGAACAGCGCCGGCTGATGGAAGTTCGGCCGCACCGCGACCATCAGCTCGATGCGCGACGTTACGGCGGCAAGCGCCGCGGCGGTCGACCAGGCATCGAGGGCAGGCTGGTCGACCCCCTTGATATCGTTGAGGTTGAGTTCGGCAATCAGCGAAAGGTCCCAGCCGGTCTCCTCGCTGCGCTTCGTCAGCTGCTTCACATAGTCCCAGCTCGCCTCCATCCCCTCGTCGGGAATGTTGCGCAGCCAGCCGCCGAACACGGGCATCCAATAGCCGAACCTCATGCCGCCACCTTGCCTTTCACCATGTCTTCAAGAACGTCGATGAGCCGTTCGTGGGGATCCCAGCCAAGCACGTTCAGCGGGTCCGCGACGAAGTTCGACATGGCGTTGATGTCGTAAAAGCGTGGAACAGCGTCGCGATCGTCGATCATGCATTCGACACCGCCGACAAAGAGATCGGCGGCGACCGCGATCTGCTCGGCGGCGCGGACGATTTCCGGCGATGGCATCACCGCGTTCATTTGCACGGCCGCCCGGCCGGGCTTGGCAAGGCAGGCGTCCGCCGGACACAGGTCGAACGTTTCTCCGCCGCTTTCGACCTCGAGGGCGTAGAGAAAGCGCCCGCGAAGCGTCTCGATGCGAAGGATTGTCCCGCCGCGGGGAGGGACATAGTCCTGGAGGAGGAGAACATTGTCGACCGACTGCGGGACGGTCCCGTCCGCAATCGAGGAGCGCAGCTCCTCGGCCGAAGAATAACGGACGATGCCGGCCCCCGAACCGCCGATATTGGCCTTCACGATCAGCGGGTAGGCCATGCCTTCAGCGGCTGAAAGAAGGTCCTTGGCGCGGTGAACCACGCGGGTCTTGGGAATTGCGTGACCAAGCGCCGAGATGAGCGAGAGCTGGCGAGCCTTGGACGAATCGACCGCGAGGGTCGAAGCACCGTTGAGAACCGTTGCGCCGCAATTCTGCCAGTGCTGCAGAAGCGCGGCCGCATAGAAGATCGGATGTTCCGGCTCGCGCAAGAAGCTCGACTGCGCAACCCGGCTGAGAATGACCGGCGCAGGAGCGTTTGGCTCCGCCGGATCGAACCGGTGATCGGCAAGTTCGATCGGCAGATAAGGCAGGCCGCGCCGTTCCAATGCCGCGAAGAGGGGTTGAAACCACTGCGGGTGCTCGTAGAGGACGGCTAGCTGCGCGCTGCTGGAACCATGGAAGGTCATTGCGGCGGGCACTTAGGGAGCGGCCGGGCGCAAGTCCACAAGCGAGGGTGAAGTTGAAATGGCGAGAGCCGCCAGCGACGTCATGCAATCGATCATTTTCTCAGCGGTGCTCGACGGAATTGCAGCGCTGAAGCGCTCGTCGGGCGGGCTTCCCAACCAGCTGCTTCGCGATGTCCAGGCAATCCACCCGAACGTGACGTTCGCGGACCTCCCAAAGCCGCTCCAGGACGCGATCGCCGAGAGCACGCGCGCGGCGTTCAGCCAGCTCCTCAAGGAAGGCTATGCCGTGGGGCCGCGCCAGCAGATGCAGCAGTCGCGGCCGATCGACCGCGTCCCCGAGCGCGACCGGCGCGGGCCTCCCCGCGGACCGGCGCCCGGCCATCGCCGCGGCACGCGGCCGCAAAACGGCGGCGAGGGCCCCGACAAGCCGCGCGGCGGTCCTGGCGGCCCTTCGCGCCCGCGCAAGCCGCCCAAGGGCAAGCCGCGGCTGGGTTGAACTTTCCGGCATGAACAGCTAAGCGCCGCGGCGTCTTAACGGACATACATAGATGCTGAGCGCCTGCGGGCGCACGCCGGCCGACGAGGTTTCGTCCGCCGGCGTATTTTGCGTTCGGCATGGAGTTTCGAGGCAAAGTCCCCACATCGGAGACTGTTTCCTCAAAGTGGAGTGATTGAATGTTCGACACGTTGAGCGACCGGCTCGGCAGCGTATTCGACCGGCTTCGGGGCCGCGGCGCCCTGACCGAGGCCGACGTGCGCTCGGCAATGCGCGAGGTGCGCGTTGCCTTGCTCGAGGCCGACGTCGCGCTTCCGGTCGCGCGCGACTTCGTCGAACAGGTCACCGAGAGAGCCGTCGGGCAGGAGGTCCTGCGCTCGGTCACGCCGGGCCAGATGGTCGTCAAATACGTCCATGACGCGCTCGTCGAGACGCTTGGTTCGCAAACCGCCGAGCTCGACCTCAACGTCAGTCCGCCGGCCGTCATCATGATGGTCGGCCTCCAGGGCTCGGGCAAGACGACCACCACCGCAAAGCTCGCCAAGCGGCTCAGCGAACGTGACCACAAGCGTGTACTCATGGCCTCGCTCGACGTCGCCCGCCCGGCTGCCCAGGAGCAGCTCGCGGTGCTTGGACGCCAGGCGAATGTCGACACGCTCCCGATCGTTCCGGGCCAGCAGCCGGTCGACATTGCCAAGCGCGCGCTCCAGTCGGCCAAGCTCCAGGCTTATGATGTCGTCCTGCTCGACACGGCCGGCCGTCTTCACGTCGACGACCAGCTGATGGGCGAGATGAAGGCGGTCGCAGCTGCTTCGAACCCGACCGAGACCTTGCTCGTCGTCGACAGCCTGACCGGCCAGGACGCCGTGAACGTCGCCAAGGGCTTTGCGGCCGAAGTTCCGCTTTCCGGCGTTGTCCTCACCCGAATGGACGGCGATGCGCGCGGCGGCGCCGCGCTCTCGATGCGCGCGGTTACCGGCAAGCCGATCAAGTTCGCCGGCGTCGGCGAGGCGCTCGACAAGCTCGAGGCCTTTCACCCCGACCGCGTCGCCGGACGCATCCTCGGCATGGGCGATGTCGTCAGCCTCGTCGAGAGCGCCGCCGAGACGATCAAGGTCGAGGAAGCCGAAAAGCTCGCGGCCAAGATGGCCAAGGGCAAATTCGACCTCGACGATCTCTGGGCGCAGCTTCGGCAGATGCAGCGCATGGGGGGTCTCGGCGCGCTTGCCGGAATGATGCCAGGGCTCAAGGGCATGAAGGGCGCGATGGACCAGGCGCAGAACAGCAAGGCGCTGGTCCACATGGAAGCGATGCTCTCGTCGATGACGCAAAAAGAGCGCTCGCGGCCGGATGTCATCAATGCCAAGCGCAAGATCCGCATTGCCAAGGGCTCGGGC
The DNA here is from genome assembly GCA_035470745.1 of Sphingomicrobium sp. Lineage (GTDB taxonomy): Bacteria > Pseudomonadota > Alphaproteobacteria > Sphingomonadales > Sphingomonadaceae > Sphingomicrobium. Next base: position 3,951 of record DATIQO010000089.1, read on the forward strand.
ACGACCGTGCAGGAGATCAACAAGCTCCTGAAAATGCACCAGGAAATGTCGACGGCGATGAAGCGCCTCAAGAAGATGGGCGGCCTTGGCAAGCTCGCGGCAATGTTCAGCAAGGGCGGTCTCGAAGGAGCGCTCGGCGGACTTGCTCCTCCCGGCGCCCTGCCGCCCGGTGGATTGCCGGGCCTCGGCGGGGGAGGCGGAGGTCTTCCCGGGCTCGGCGGAGCGGCCCCATTCAATTTGCCGCCAGGTTTTGACAAGTTTTCAAAAAAATAATCGAAATCACTGAAAGGAAATAATAAATGTCTCTAGCAATTCGCCTTTCGCGCGGCGGCGCAAAGAAGCGCCCTTATTACCGGATCGTGGTCGCCGACAGCCGCTCGCCCCGCGACGGACGGTTCATCGAGAAGGTCGGCACCTACAATCCGCTGCTGGCGAAGGATTCGCCCGAGCGCGTGAAGCTCGACAGCGATCGCATCTCCCACTGGCTGAGCGTCGGAGCGCAGCCGTCGGACCGCGTGCTTCGCTTCCTCGATGCGGCCGGGATCCGCGAGCGCGCCGCGCGCAGCAATCCGCAAAGGGCGGTGCCGGGCGAAAAGGCCAAGGAGCGCGCCGAGGCGCGTGCGGCCCGCGAAGCCGAGCTGGCCGAAGCTGCCGCTGCGCCCCAGGAAGAAGTGGCCGAAGCTGCCGCTGCGCCCCAGGAGGAAGCCGAGGCCGTGGTTGCGGCGGAGGTCGAAGCAGCGACTGCCGAGCCGACCCCCGAGGCCGCGCAGGTCGCCGACGAGGTATCTGAGCAGGCGCCGCCCGTCGCCGAGGAGACCGCCGAGCCCGACACGGGCGAAGCGCCGGCCGAGGAAGCCGCCGCCGAGCAGCCGGCCGAGACCAACGAGGGCGAATCGGCGGCCGAGCCTGCCGAAGGTGCCGACGATGTCGCTCCGCCGAGCGCAGAATCGCCGCAGGCGGCAGAAGCGGACGCCGAGACCGGCCAGTCGAGCGAAGAGCCGGCCGAAGGCGCGGCCGAGGATACCCAGGCCTAAGGATGAGCGAGGGCGGCGAGCGTAGGATTGCGCTCGCCGCGGTGGCGGGCGCCCACGGTATCAAGGGCGAGCTTCGCCTGAAGCTTTTCAGCGACAGCGTCGAAAGCCTGTCGCGCCACGAAACCGTTTACGTCGGAGGCGCCAAGCGGCGCCTCCTTGCCGTGCGCGACGGCGGCAAGACCGCGGTTGTCCGGCTCGAAGGCGTCCTAGATCGCTCCGGGGCCGAAGCACTTCGCGGAAGCCTGGTCGAGGTCGACCGCACCGCACTGCCTCCGCTCGAGGAAGGGGAATATTATCACGCCGACCTCATCGGCCTTGCGGCCGTCGATGGCAGCGGCAACGAGGTCGGGACGGTCGCTGCCGTCGAGAATTACGGCGCAGGCGACCTGCTCGAAATCGAGGATCGGAACGGAAAGCGATCGCTGATCCCCTTCAGGGAGCAGGTCGCGGACCTCGTCGACGGACGGATCGTCCTTGACCCTCAATTCCTCGCCTAGCTCCCGTCGGCGGCATCCTCGCTGTCGCCGGGAGGTTCGCGCCATCGCGGCTGGCCGGCGCCAAGATCGTTGCGGATCGTCGTCGCCGCGACTCCTCCTTCACCCATCGCGTGGCTGATCTGGTCGAGGCCATGGACGACGTCGCCGGCGGCATAAAGTCCAACGACGCTGGTTCGCTGATGATTGTCGCACAGGAAGCAGCCGTCAGCGGCAAGCTTTGCGCCGACCATCTCGCCAAGCTGCGTGTGCGTGTCTGAGCCAAGCGCTGGATAGACGCTGTCGAAGCTGAAGGTTCCCTCTGCCGTTTCGACGACGATGCAATCGCCCGTGATGGCAACGGCTTGCGCGGGCCCGTCGATACACCGGATATTCGCGTCCTTCAGTTCCTGGCGGTCGCCTTCCCCCAGCTTCATTGCCGCGTCGGGCGCGATCAGGGTGACGTCCGCGGTAAAGCTACGAATGAACGAAGCTTCGGCAACGCCGTGGCTGCCGCTGCCGATCACACCGACCTTCTTGTCGGTGACCTCATATCCATCGCAGATCGGGCAGTAGCGGATGAGCCCTCGCGCGAGCGCGTCGTCGTGGAGATCCTCGTCCATCGGCGGCCGGCGGTTGCTCACTCCGGTCGCAAGCAGCACCGTCCTCGCCGCCGCGCTTCCCGAGCCCCATGTCGCGATGAAGAGGCCGCGCTCCTCGTCGCGCTCGAGCTTGGTCACGAACTCGGTCTCGATCTTGGCTCCATATTTGCAGGCCTGCTCGCGCATCCGCTCGAGCAGCTCGGTTCCCTTGATGCCGTCAGGAAAACCGGCGTGATTGCGCGTGCATGGGATATAGGACGCCCGGCTCTTGCCGCCGTCGACGACGAGGATGTCGAGGTGGAAGCGGGCGAGATAGATGGCGGCGGTGAGGCCCGCGGGGCCGCCTCCTATAATCAGGCAATCGATGATCGGCTCGTCCATGCGTAGCCCAATGGATTGTGATAGCGGCGGTTCCCATGACTTTCCGCGCATCCGTGCTGACGCTCTATCCCGGCATGTTCCCGGGACCGCTTGGAACCAGCCTCGCCGGCCGCGCGCTCGAGGACGGCACCTGGTCGTGCGAGGCGATCAATATCCGCGACTTTGCGACCGACAAGCATCGCAGCGTCGATGATACGCCGGCCGGCGGCGGGGCCGGCATGGTCCTTCGTCCAGATGTCGTTGCCGCTGCGCTCGACAGCATTGCCGATGCTCGGCCGATGCTGGCACTGACGCCGCGCGGCGCGCCGCTGACGCAAAGGCGCGTGCGCGAACTTGCGACGGGGAGTGGGCTGATCCTTCTCTGCGGCCGCTTCGAGGGGTTCGATGAACGGATCTTCGAAGCGCGCAACCTCGAACCTGTCTCGATCGGCGATTATGTGATCTCCGGGGGAGAGATCGGGGCGATGGTGATCCTCGACGCTTGCGTAAGGCTGCTCCCCGGGGTAATGGGCGCGGCCTCCAGCGGAGAGGAGGAAAGCTTCGAGACGGGGCTTCTCGAATATCCGCATTATACCCGGCCTGTAATATGGGAAGGGCGCACGATCCCCGAAGTGCTGCGGTCGGGGGATCATGCGAAGATCGCGGCGTGGCGACACGAACGCGCGGTCGAAGATACACGGCTAAGGCGGCCGGACCTGATCGAGCGCCACGGGGGCGCATCGCAGGCACCGCCCTCTGGCGCGCGGCGACGAGACACGAAGGCAAAGAAATGAACCTCATTGAGACCCTTGAGCGCGAAGCCATTGATGCGCTGACCGCCGACAAGAAGATCCCCGAATTCCGGCCTGGCGACACGCTTCGTGTCGGCGTGAAGGTCATCGAAGGCGACCGCACCCGCGTCCAGGCGTTCGAAGGCGTTTGCATCGCCCGGGCGAACAAGGGCGTCGGCTCGAGCTTCACCGTTCGCAAGATCAGCTTCGGCGAGGGCGTCGAGCGCGTCTTCCCGCTTTATTCGCCGATCATCGATTCGATCGAGGTCGTGCGCCGCGGCGATGTCCGCCGTGCCAAGCTCTATTATCTGCGCGGCCGCACGGGTAAGGCCGCCCGCATCGCCGAGCGCCGCGACGTTCGCCGCGACGTTCCTACAGCCCAGGCCGCCGAGACCGAGGCCACGCGCACCGAGAAAGCCCCGGAAGCCTAAGCTTTAAAGCAGCAGTTGCAGCAAGGAGCGCAGCCGCTACGAAAGCGGCATGCGTTTCCTTGTCGCTGCGGCTGTCGCTCCGCTCCTCGTCGCACTGGCCCCGCCGCCAGGCGTTTCCCAGAAGAAGCTCACGATCGAGCGGATCTTCGCAAGCCCGCCGCTTTCGGGCCCGAGCCCGCGCCTCCTGAAGCTCTCGCCCGATGGCCGCTACGCGGCTCTTCTCCAGCCGCGCCCCCAAGACCGGGAACGCTATGACCTGTGGGCGATCGACACTTCGACCGGCCAGCGCAGGATGCTTCTCGATTCGACGAAGATCGGCGGCGGCGAGATCAGCGAAGCCGAGAAGATGCGGCGCGAGCGCGCCCGCGTCGGGGGCAGCAAGGGGATTGTCGAATATGAGTGGGCGCCGGACGGCAAGTCGATACTCGCCCCCGTCGACGGCGATCTCTACCTCGCCGACGTTGCAAGCGGCGAGGTCCGCCGTCTCACCAGCACGCCCGAGACCGAGATCGACGCGCATGTTTCCGAGGGCGGGCGATATGTCAGTTTCGTGCGCGACCAGAATCTCTACGCGATCGACCTTGCGAGCAAAACCGAGCGAAAGCTGACCAGCGAGGGCAAGGGCACCGTCACCTGCGGGACCGCCGAATTCGTTGCCCAGGAGGAAATGGATCGCAGGACCGGGACCTGGTGGGCGCCTCGCGACACGAGGGTCGCCGCCGAATGCTATGACGAGGCCAAGGTGCAGGTCGTCACGCGGGCGGCGATCGGTGCCAACGGGACGAAGGTCTTCGATCAGCGCTATCCCGCCGCGGGGACGCCGAATGTCGCCGTTACGCTCTGGCTGATGAACCCTGACGGGAACGACCGGGTCAAGGTCGACCTTGGCAATGATCCCGACATCTATCTCGCGCGGGTCGACTGGTCGAAGGATGGACGGACGCTGTTCGTCCAGCGCCTCAGCCGCGACCAGAAGCGCCTGGACCTGCTCGCCATCGACCCGACAACTGGGGCGAGCCGACCGGTATTGACCGAGACCGCCGCAACCTGGCTCAACCTCAACGACGATTTCCACCCGCTCGAGGACGGCAGCTTCATCTGGGGTTCGGAGCGGAGCGGCTTTCACCAGCTCTACCGCTTCGCGAACGGCGCGCTGACGCCGCTAACGCACGGCAAGTGGGTGACGTTCGGTCTCATTGGCGTCGATGAGCGCAGCCACCGGCTCTTCTTTGCCGCCAACAAGGACGACGTGCTCGAAGGCCAGGTCTATTCGATCGACTATCTGCACCCTGGCGAACCGCAGCGGCTGACCGAGCTCGGCTTTTCCAACGCCGCCGCCATGGACAAGGCGGGGACGCGGCTTCTCATTACCCGTTCGTCGCCCGATCAGCCGCCGCAGGTTTATATCGCCGACGCATCGGGCAGGCGCCTTGCCTGGGTCGAGGAGAACAAGCTCGATGCCTCGCATCCTTACGCACCCTACATGGCTGCCCATCGCGAGACGAAGTTCGGGACCCTGAAGGCTGCGGACGGCAGCACGCTCTACTGGGAAATGATCACGCCGCCGCTCAAGCCCGGCAAGAAATACCCTGTCTTCTTCGAACATTATGGCGGGCCGGGAACCGGGCAGCAGGTTACCCACGGCTGGGGATCGCCCATGCGCCAATATTGGGTCAGCAAGGGCTGGATCTATTTCCAGATCGACAACCGCGGCTCCTACAACCGCGGCAAGGCCTTCGAAGACCAGATCTATCACGCGATGGGGACGGTCGAGGTCGAGGACCAGGCAACCGCGGCGCGCTGGCTGGAAAAGCAGCCCTTCGTCGATCCAGGGAAGATCGCCATCTCGGGCTGGTCATATGGCGGTTACATGACGCTCAAGATGCTCGAGAAGGCGCCGCGGGGTCTCTACGCCGCGGGAGTGGTCGGTGCGCCCGTGACCAAGTGGGAACTCTATGACACCACTTATACGGAGCGCTACCTCGGCAACCCGGCGATCGATCCAAGGCCTTATGCAGCTTCGGACGCGCTCGCGGATGCCGTCAGGATCAAGGAGCCGTTCCTGCTTCTTCACGGAATGTCGGATGACAATGTCATCTTCCAGAACTCATCCATGCTCGCCGACGAGCTGCAGCAGGCGGACCGGCCGTTCGACATGATGTTCTACGTCGGGCAAACCCACCACATTGCCGGCGAGGGCAGGGAGGCAAGCGTCCAGAACATGATCGAGCGGTTCCTCGACGAGAAAGTGCTCGGCAAGACCGACTAGTCGCTCCTTCGTCGCCGCGCCGGCACCGAATCGCGATCGACCAGCCGGGTGTAGAGGTGCCATGTCGAATAGCCGAGCCACGGCAGCACCACGGCAAGGCCGACGAATGCCGGGATCGATCCGAGGACGAGGAGCGCGGCGACGATCACGCCCCAGCGGATCATCTCGCTCCTATTGGCATTGGCGGCCCGCCACGAGGCCGAGACAGCTTCGGCGGCGGTGACGTCGCAGTCGACCAGCATTGGCAGCGAGACGACGCTCAGCGAGAGGACGAGCCAGGCAAAGGCGGCGCCGAGCCCGGCTCCGGCAATGATCAGCGCCCAGCCGCGAGGGGTCGTCAGGACCTCGGCAATGAACTCCTCGATCGAGTTCGGCGCAGCCCAACCGAAGAGCAGCGCATAAAGCGCCGCCGCTGCAAGCAGCCAGCCCACGAAGATGAGGAGCAGCAGGCCCGCCACGATCCCCATGTCGTCGACCGAGGGGCGCTTCCTTACATCGAGGAAGTTGAACCAGTGGACCTCGCGCCCGCTCTCCCTGCGGCGGGCAAGCTCGTAGAATCCGACCGCCGCGACCGGTCCGAGCAGCGCAACCCCCGCGACGACCGGGAAGAAGAAGGGGATGAGCGGCCTGCTCGTCGTCATCACGACTGCCGCAAGGCCGATCAGCGTGTAGATCAGTCCGGCGAAGACGAGGTCGCCGCGCAGGTCTGCGAAGTCCTCGAATCCCTGCCTCAGCGACTGGCCGAGGTCTTCATTGCCGATCTTTCGTATTGGTATTTGCTTCCTGCGGGGAGAACGCCGCGCGGACATCGTCTGGGTCGCCATGACACCTCCTTCGACCAGGTGCCGTCCGGCGCTAATCAATCGCGCCGGGCGCCGGGAAAGCCCCATAGCATAGTGGGTCCGAGTCGGTCAGAGGTTCACGTACGAAACAGCGATCGTCTCGTCCGGGATATATTGCGGGCGAGCAAATGGGGGACGAGCGCCGACCAGCGGTGCGGCACCCGGGGGCAGGCCGTTGCGCGCGCCGACGATGGTGAAGGTTATGGGATCGGCGCTGTACATGTCGATCGCAAGCTCGGCTCCGTCGCAGCTGCGCCCGGTGCAGGTGATGGTGAATTTTCCGGACGAATCGTCATCTCCGATCGGCCTCATGAACCCGGCGACGCCGACGCTTCGAATGTGGGCGCGATTGCTCGCCAGCAGCATGATCCGTTCCGCGCCGTTCGACTTCAGGCGAAGCCTCACCCTTTGCTCGTTTCCATTGCGGATGATCTCGAGAACCTCGACCGATGGCGGCCGGAGGCCGGGTACGGGTGAAGCAGGGGCGAGCCACCGCTGGCGCTCCGAGAAGTGGAGCTTGCCTCGCCGCCACGGGCCCCATTTTTCGTAGGAGTGCGGCAATCGCGCGCCGTCGTTTGCGACCGACCAGTTGCTTCGGCGAGATGCAAAATCGGTGACGTGCTCGATCGTGAAACGCTGCTGGTGATCTTGCGAATAAGCGGGCGTCACGGCGACGACGATCCAGCCAAGGAGCGCGATCAGCGCCGAACCGATGAGCAGCAGACGCCTTTGTGCACGTGCGAAAAGGCGCTGGGCCTCGATGAGCAGCGGGGCGATCACGATCGCTGCGACGGGCGCGACAATCCAGAGCGGGCCGGGACTGAAAAGCTCCTCGAGCCCTCCAAGAAGCTCGCTCCAGCTGAGGAAAAGAAAAACCGCTGCGGCAACCGCTCCGATCTCTTCGGCAGGCGGGTACCGGCGGGCGGCTGCAACACCCAGAAGGACGATCGCAGGGGGGATGAGGAAATAGATAATCCCGCCCGGCGCGAAAAGCGCGAGCGCGCCGCCAAGGAGCAGGAAGACGAAC
>DATIQO010000090.1:0-60983 GCA_035470745.1 Sphingomicrobium sp.
GCTTGCTTGAACTGGCCTGCCGGCTCGTGACGCATCCGCTTCCCCCGTCGCTTTTTACGAGGGTTAGGCGGGACCGTCTAAAGAACCGTTAATTATGTTTCGAAAGAATTGGGCTGCGGATCAGCCGGCGCTCTCCGCAAGTACCGTTAACCCGCGGTCGCTGACCTCGGCGAAGCCGCCGGTCACGGGAATGCGCTCCGGCTGCGCGCCGGCGGTGCGATACACCGCGATTTCGCCGTTGCGCAGGGTCGTCATATAAGGTGCGTGGCCGGCCATGATGCCGGACTCGCCTTCAACGCCCGGGACGACAACCATGTAGACGTCGCCAGACGTGACCATCCGGTCCGGAGTGACGAGCTCAAAATGCAGATCGGCCATTATTCCTTGCCTTCAATCGCCTTGTCGAATGCGGACAAGGCCGCTTCGAACTTGTCGCGGCAGCCGGTGTTGCAAAAGCCGACGACCTTGCCGCGATAAACCGTCAGGCTATCCTTGCTGACCGGGTCGCCGGACCACGGGCAGACCTGATTGACGCAATCGTCGAGGCGAAGCTCGCGAGCCAATCGCTATGCCTCCTGCGCCAGCTTCTCGGCCTTCGCGACCGCCTCTTCGATTCCGCCGACCATGTAGAAGGCGGCCTCGGGGAGATGATCATATTCGCCACTGACGACCGCCTTGAACGAGCGGACAGTGTCTTCGACCTGCACGAATTTGCCCGGGATGCCGGTGAAGACTTCGGCGACGTGGAACGGCTGACTAAGGAAGCGCTGGATCTTGCGAGCGCGGCTGACGACGAGCTTATCCTCTTCCGAAAGCTCGTCCATGCCGAGAATGGCAATGATATCCTGCAGGCTCTTGTACCTCTGGAGCGTTTCCTGGACCGCGCGGGCGACCTCATAATGCTCCTGGCCGACGACGGCGGGGGTGAGCACGCGGCTGACCGAGTCGAGAGGGTCGACGGCAGGATAGATGCCAAGTTCGGAGATGGCGCGGCTCAGAGTTGTCGTTGCATCGAGATGCGCGAACGACGTCGCCGGTGCCGGGTCGGTCAAGTAGTCGGCCGGCACGTAAATTGCCTGCACCGAGGTAATCGAGCCCTTGTTGGTCGACGTGATGCGCTCCTGCAGGGCGCCCATGTCCGTCGACAATGTCGGCTGATAGCCCACGGCCGAAGGAATACGGCCGAGCAGCGCCGAAACTTCTGAGCCCGCCTGGGTGAAACGGAAGATGTTATCGACGAAGAAGAGCACGTCCTGGCCCTCCTGGTCACGGAAATACTCGGCCTGCGTGAGACCCGACAGGGCGACGCGGGCGCGCGCTCCGGGCGGCTCGTTCATCTGGCCGAACACGAGCGCGACCTTGGACCCTTCGGGCGTCGGGTTGCCGTCGGCGTCCTTGGCGATGACGCCTGCCTCGAGAAACTCGTGGTAAAGATCGTTGCCTTCGCGAGTGCGCTCGCCAACGCCGGCGAAGACCGACACGCCGCCGTGACCCTTGGCAATATTGTTGATGAGCTCCTGGATGAGCACCGTCTTGCCGACGCCGGCGCCGCCGAACAGGCCGATCTTGCCGCCCTTGGCGTAAGGGGCGAGTAGGTCGATGACCTTGATGCCGGTCACCAGGATGCTGGCTTCGGTCGACTGGTCGACGAAGGCCGGCGCTTCGGCATGGATCGGCGCCGTCTGGTCGCTCCCGATCGGGCCGCGCTCGTCAATCGGTTCGCCAATGACGTTCATGATGCGGCCGAGGGTCTTGGGGCCGACCGGAACGCGGATCTGGGAACCGGTTGCATTGACCGTCTGGCCGCGCGTCAGGCCGTCGGTCGAGTCCATGGCGATGGTGCGGACGACATGCTCGCCGAGGTGCTGCGCGACTTCGAGGACCAGGCGGCTGCCGTGGTTGTCGGTCTCAAGGGCTGATAGGATCGGCGGCAGGTCGCCTTCGAATGCGACGTCCACGACCGCGCCAATGACCTGGCTGATGCGGCCGACGAGGTTGGTTGGCCCGGTCGCGTTCGCAGGGCCTGAGCCGGTTGCGCTCGTAGCGGTCGCCTTCTTCGCGCGTGTGCGGGGCTTGGTCTCGGCGGCGGTTGCCATGTCTGTCTTCCTTGCCTTTTGTTCCGTTAGAGCGCTTCGGCGCCCGAAATGATTTCGATGAGTTCGGTGGTGATCGCAGCCTGCCGCTGCCGGTTATATTGGATCGACAGGCGGTTGATCATGTCGCCGGCGTTGCGCGTTGCATTGTCCATTGCGGTCATCTGCGATCCGTAGAAACCGGCCTGGTTCTCGAGAAGCGCGCGATAGATTTGGACGGCGATGTTGCGCGGCAGCAGGTCAGCGAGGATTTCCTCCTCGTCTGGTTCATATTCGACCGCTGCCGGTGGTTCGCCCTTCGTGCTCTGGCCGGCCTGGTCGTCCGCAGCGGGCGCGACCGGGATGATCTGTTCAATCGTCGGTTCCTGGACGAGGGTCGAGCGGAAGGTCGCATAAGCGAGATGGACGATATCGATCCCGTCCGTCACGTAGCGATCGATGAGATCCTTCGCGATGGCTTGCGCATCCGCGTAGCTCGGCGCCTTGATTTCGCTCGTGTCGTACTGGGCGACGATTGATTTGGGGTAGAGGCGCTGGATCACCGGGCGGCCCTTGCGGCCGACGATGTAGAAGAGAACCGTCTTGCCCTCGGCAATGAGCTCGTCAGCGCGGCGACGCGCGGCGCGGACCACGTTGCTGCTGAACGCGCCCGCAAGTCCGCGGTCCGCGGTTGCGAGCACGATCAGGTGGACGTTGTCTTTCCCGGTGCCAGCTAGAAGCTTTGGGGTCTGCGGCCCGGGTGTCACTCGTGATGCAAGGCTCGCGACCACCGCGGTCATCCGAGAAGAGTAGGGCCGCGCGGCGGTCGCGTTCTGCTGAGCGCGCCGAAGCTTCGACGCCGCGACCATGTTCAGCGCCTTGGTGATCTTCTGCGTCGACTTGACCGAGCCGATGCGGATCTTGAGGGCCTTGAGCGAGGCCATTTAGGCGAACTGCTTCCCGAACTCGCCGAGCGCGGCCTTGAGTGCAGCGGCAGCCTCATCGTCGAGCTGCTTGGTGTCGCGGATCTTGGCAAGGATTTCCGGCTTCTCCGAGCGCAGGTAGCTCAGCATCGCGGCCTCGTAGCGGACGACGTCCTTCACATCGACGCTGTCGAGGAAGCCCTGGGTTCCTGCGAAAATTGAAGCGACCTGCTCCTCGATCGGCATCGGGCTGTACTGCGGCTGCTTCAGCAGCTCGGTAAGGCGCGCACCGCGGGCGAGCAGGCGCTGGGTGGCCGCATCGAGATCAGAACCGAACTGAGCGAAAGCCGCCATCTCGCGGTACTGCGCGAGTTCAAGCTTGATCGAGCCGGCGACCTTTTTCATCGCCTTGGTCTGCGCGGCCGAACCGACGCGGCTGACCGAAAGGCCGACGTTAATCGCGGGCCGGATGCCCTGATAGAAAAGGTCCGTCTCGAGGAAGATCTGCCCGTCGGTGATCGAGATGACGTTGGTTGGAATGTAGGCTGACACGTCGCCCGCCTGCGTTTCGATGACCGGAAGAGCGGTGAGCGAGCCCGAGCCATTGGCTTCGTTCAACTTGGCGGCGCGCTCGAGCAGGCGGCTGTGGAGATAGAAGACGTCGCCCGGATAGGCTTCGCGGCCCGGCGGACGGCGCAGAAGGAGCGACATCTGGCGATAGGCGACGGCCTGCTTGGAAAGGTCGTCATAGACGATGACGGCGTGCATGCCGTTATCGCGGAAATATTCGCCCATCGCGCAGCCAGTGTAGGGCGCAAGGAACTGGAGCGGCGCCGGCTCCGAGGCAGTTGCCGCGACCACGATGGAATATTCCATCGCGCCATTTTCCTCGAGCGCACGCACGATCTGAGCGACCGTCGAGCGCTTCTGGCCGATCGCGACGTAGATGCAGTAGAGCTTCTCGCTCTCGTTGCCGGACTTGTTGACTTCCTTCTGGTTGATGAAGGTGTCGAGCGCGACCGCCGTCTTGCCGGTCTGGCGGTCGCCGATGATGAGCTCGCGCTGCCCACGGCCGATCGGCACGAGCGCGTCGAGCGCCTTCAGTCCGGTCTGGACCGGCTCATGAACCGACTTGCGCGGAATGATCCCGGGCGCCTTGACCTCGACGCGGCGACGCTCGGTGAACTCGATCGGGCCCTTGCCATCGATCGGATTGCCGAGCGCGTCGACGACGCGGCCGAGCAGGCCCTTGCCGATCGGAACGTCGACGATCGTGCCGGTGCGACGGACGGTCGAGCCTTCCTGGATCTCGGAGTCCGACCCGAAGATCACGACGCCGACATTGTCGGCCTCGAGGTTGAGGGCCATGCCCTTGGTGCCATTGTCGAATTCGACCATCTCGCCGGCCTGGACATTGTCGAGACCGTAGATGCGCGCGATTCCGTCGCCGACCGAAAGCACGGTCCCGATTTCGGAAACCTGCGCTTCGGCGTCGAAATTCGCGATCTGGTCGCGGATGACGCGGGAGATTTCAGCGGCGCGGATGTCCATGGATTTGCTTAGCCTTTCATCGCCTGGGCGAGTCGGTTGAGTTTTGTGCGGATCGACGCGTCGATTTGCTGGCTGCCCAGCTTGACGATGATTCCGCCGAGGATGTTGGGGTCGACCGCTGCGTCGATGTTGACGTCGCGGCCAGCACGCGATCGGAGCTGGTGCCTAAGCGCACCCAGTTGATCGTCGTTGAGGGGGCGCGCCGTAACCACCTCTGCGGTCGTCTCGCCGCGGTGCTCGGCAGCGAGCCGGCGAAAAGCGAGGATCACGGCGCGAAGCTCCTTCTTGCGGCCATTCCTTGCAAGAACGCCGAGGAAGTTGCTCGTGACCGGATCGAGGCCGAGCTGGGTCGCGAGCGCGGCGAGTGCCTTGCCCGCTTCCGAGCGCGAGACGAGCGGGCTCGTGATCAGTTCGTTGAAGTCCTTGGAATCGACGAGCGCCTGGCTCAGCGCGTCGAGGCTCTTCCCGACCGATTCGATTTGCCGCTGCTCGCGCGCAAGGTCGAAGAGCGCGGACGCATAGCGCCCTGCTAAGCTGGCCCGAATGCCGCCGGATGTCTCCACGCGCGAAAAGCTCCAGTACCGGAATGTTGCCCCGATGCGAAAAACGGGGCGTGGAAACGGCTTGCACCGCACGCCCCCGATCGGTTGGCGCGCCCCTAGCAAGGGGTTTGCAGCGATGCAACCGCAAGCTTTAGGTTTGACCGCAAGCTTGCGGAAGCGGCGGCTGGCGAGCGGAGCTAGACGAGGCTTCGAAAGGAGCCATCGCCACATGTCATACGTCGTTCGGGGACTGGACCCCGCCCCTTTTCGGCCGCTCTTCGGTTTGTCGGACGAACGGCTTGCTGAGCGCGGCATCGTACGGATGACCGTCACCTCCCCGACCTTTCCCTGCCGGGTGAGCCTCAAGGATCGCGAGATCGGCGAAAGCGTCCTCCTGCTGAACCACGTCAGCCACGATGTCGCCAATCCCTATCGCGCGAGCCACGCCATTTTCGTGGCGGAAAACGCCGAGGTGCAAGCGGAGTACGTCGACGAAGTGCCTCCTGTTTTCAAGAACCGCGTGCTTTCCCTGCGCGGCTTCGGCGCGGACGGGATGATGAAGGACGCGGTCCTCGCCCAGCCGGGAGAGGCTGACGCTGCAATCCGCAAGCTGTTGGGCAATCCCGAGATCGAAATGATCCATGCTCACAACGCGGTGCGGGGCTGCTATTCCGCGAAGATCGAAAGGACCTGAAGATGGCGAGCCTTGCACCTCGCGCCGAGGCAAGTAGAGCGGAGCCGATGGCGACCGTCACCCGCCTCGATCCGGATACGGCCTGGGCAGCCTTCATGCGGCGCGACCGCAGCTGGGACGGCCGCATCGTCTGGGCGGTGAAGACCACTGGCATCTACTGCAAGCCAAGCTGTCCGGCGCGTCGGCCCAAGCGTGAACATGTGCTCATCTATTCGTCGACGACCGAGGCGCGGGAGGCGGGCTTCCGTCCCTGTCTCCGCTGCAAGCCGGACGAGGTCGGCCGCGATCGCGAAGCCGTTGCGGCGGCGATCAAGCTGATCGAGGCGGCCGAGGAGATGCCGAGCCTCGCCGAGCTTGCGGCTGCGGTGGGCTATGCGCCGCACCATTTCCAGCGGCTCTTCAAGCGTGACCTCGGTGTCTCTCCGGCCGAATATGCCCGCGGTCTTCGCAACCGCCGGACCGAGCTTGCGCTGAAAACAAACAGCCGTGTCACCGACGCGGTTTACGAGGCGGGCTACCAGAGCCCGAGCGGGTTCTACAGCGATGCCAAGGAGAGGCTCGGCATGACCCCTTCTGCATGGCGCGACGGCGGTCGCGGCGAGACGATCCGCTGGACGACATTCGACAGCCCCCTTGGGCAGATGCTGATCGCGGCGACGTCGAAGGGAATTTGCCGTTTGACCTTCGACGACAGCGAAGCAACGCTAAAGCGCCTTTTCCCCAAGGCGACGATCATCGCGGATGATGGAGGATTGAAGGAACTGGTCGGGGGAGCGCTCGAAGCCATTGAAAGGCCGCTAGCAGCGCCCGATTTGCCGATCGATGTCGCCGGCACTGCATTCCAGGAGGCAGTCTGGCGCGAACTGCGCAAGATCCCGCCCGGCGAAACGCGCAGCTACGCCGAGATCGCGGCAGCGATCGGCCAGCCTACTGCCGTTCGTGCCGTAGGAAGCGCCAATGGCGACAATCATGTCTGCGTCCTCATTCCATGCCATCGCGTGATCCGGAGCGATGGGACGCTTGGCGGGTATGGCGGCGGCATAGAGCGGAAGAAGATGCTTCTGGCCGCCGAGGGGCATGTCGTCGCCTCCCCGGAACTTCCGCTCGCCAACTAGCTGCTTGCCACCGCCCGTCGTTTTGGCTGAACAACAGTCCAAACGGAGGGTTCATGCAGCAAGTGTTGGAAGCGCCGGGCGATAGCGAACGGCCGCTCTGGAGACGCATCGCCGACTATCCACTGGTGGCGTTGGTCATTGCCGTGGTGCTGTACATCGTTGCGGTGGCCTTTGGCATTGGGCTGCGGTCGATCCCTCTTCCGATCGGACCCGATTGGAACGAGATTGTCCACGCGATCATCGAAATCTGCCTTGTCCTTGCGGTCTACAAGTTCGTCATCATCCGCCTGGGGGAACACCGGCGCGACGACCTGCCGGCGCACCATGCATTGCGCAACCTCGGCCTTGGACTTGCTGCTGGCTGCCTCATCTTCAGCGCGATTGTCGGACTTGCCGCGCTTGTCGGCGTCTATCGGATTACAGGTGCCGGCGACGCGTCCCGCCTCGTCCTCGAACTCGTCGGAACAGCGATTATCCCGGGTTTCATGGAGGAGATGCTGTTCCGCGGCATCCTCTTTCGCTGGCTGGAGGAATTCGGCGGCAGCTGGGCCGCGCTTGTCCTCACATCCGCCTTGTTCGGCCTTGCCCATATCATGAATCCGAACGCTACGTGGTTCTCGTCCTTTGCGATCGCGGTTGAGGCGGGTGTTCTCCTTGGCGGCGCCTATATGCTGACCCGCAGCCTGTGGTTTCCGATGGGGCTGCACGCCGCCTGGAATTTCACCCAGGGCGAAATCTTCGATGTTCCGGTTTCAGGCCTTGGCGAGCACGGGTTGGTCGAGGCCAAGCTGAGTGGGCCTTCGCTGCTGTCGGGCGGCCAGTTCGGCCTCGAGGCGTCGCTGCTCGCGCTGCTCGTCGCGACCGCAGTCGGCATCTGGATCGTGTGGGCGGCAGTCGAGCGCGGCGAGCTGATGATGCCGCGCTGGGTGCGCCGGCGAGCGGCGAGTGCTGCCTAAAGAAAGCTGTAGGGATCGACGTCGACGCTGACGCGGACCTTGGCGTTCCAGTCCACCGCCGCGAGCCATTCGCGGATTACATCCTGGACGTCGAGGCTGCGCCGGGCGTGAACGAGGAGCCGCTGGCGATGCCGGCCGCGGAGCATCGCCAACGGAGCCGGTGCCGGCCCGAAGACCGCCATGCCATCGACCGTCGGCGCGGCGCTCCCGATCCGCCGCGCCACCCCTTCCGCTTCGGCTGCGTCTTCGGCGGAAACGATGATCGCCGCGAGGCGTCCGAACGGCGGCATCGCGGCTTCGCGTCGCGCCTCGGTCTCGGTGGCGTAGAAGCCCGGCGCATCGCCGGACACGAGCGCGGCGATGACTGGCGCCTCGGGGTCGTGCGTCTGGACGAAAACGCGCCCAGGCTTCTCGCTGCGCCCGGCGCGCCCGGCGACCTGCTGGATCTGCTGGAAGCTGCGCTCAGCCGCGCGCAAGTCGCCGCCGGCAAGGCCAAGATCGGCATCGACCACCCCGACGAGGGTGAGGTTGGGGAAATGATAACCTTTGGTGACAAGCTGGGTCCCGATGACGACGTCGATTGCGCCGGCCTCCATCGCGCCGACGAACTCTGCTGCGCGCAGCGGCGACCAGATCGTGTCAGACGTTACGATCGCGGTCCGCGCATCGGGAAAAAGCTCCGCAACCTCGTCGGCGATCCGCTCGACGCCGGGACCACAGGCGACGAGGCTGTCTTCCTCCCCGCATTCCGGACAGGTCTTGGGCGGCGGCATGACATGGCCGCAATGATGACAGGCGAGGCGGTGCATCAGCCGATGCTCGACCATCCAGGCGGTGCAGTTTGGACACTGGAAACGGTGGCCGCAGTGGCGGCACAGGGTCAACGGCGCGAAGCCACGGCGATTGAGAAAGAGCAAGGACTGTTCGCCGCGATCGAGATTGGCCTCGAGCTCCGCGACGAGTTGCGGCGCCAGCCAGCGGCCGCGCGCGGGCGGGTCGCGGGTGAGGTCGATCGCGCGGATTTCTGGAAGCGCCGCACCGGCGAAGCGTTCTGACAGCGAAACCTCGCGGTAACGCCCCAATTCGACCATGTGCCGGCTCTCGATCGGCGGCGTCGCGGTCGAAAGAATGACCGGAATGTCCTCGAACTTGCCGCGCATCACGGCGCAGTCGCGGGCATGATACTGGACGCCGTCCTCTTGCTTGAAGCTCGGCTCGTGTGCCTCGTCGACCACGATCAGCCCGAGTTTCGGATAGGGAAGGAAGAGGGCGGAGCGGGCACCGACGGTCACCGCGGCTTCGCCGCTTGCAATGCCGCGCCAGGCGCGGCGTCGCTGCGAGGAACGAAGGTCGGAGTGCCAGGCGACAGGCGAGCAGCCAAAGCGCGCCTCGAACCGCTTCAGGAATGGCTCGGTGAGGGCGATTTCGGGAAGGAGCACGAGCGCCTGCCTTCCCTGGCGCAGACACTCGGCGATGGCTTCGAAATAGACCTCTGTCTTGCCCGAGCCCGTCACGCCGTCGAGGAGTACGGGATCAAAGCCTTTCCCGATCGCTTGTCCAAGACTTGCCGCTGCCGCGCTTTGCGCGCCGTTGAGCTCGGGCGGTGCATGATCGGGGTCGGGTATCGCAAGCGGGCGATCGGCATCGACGGCGATGGCTTGGAGTGCGCCGGCATTGACGAGTCCGCGAAGAACCGCCTCGCTGACCCCTGCATGATGCGCGAGCTCGCGGATGGTGCCCTGGCGGCCCTCCAGCGATGCGAGTGCCTTTTCGCGCAGCGGCGTCGACCGCTCGGGCATAACCCCCGTCGGCCGATATTCCGTTAGTTGGCGGGATCCCTCGAGCGCGGCTGACGAGGGCAGGACCATCCGCAGCACTGAAGCGAGCGGCGCGAGATAATAGTCGGCCGTCCATTCGCAAAGCCGGCGCAGCGGCCCTGCGATCGGCGGCACATCGAGCAGCGCGCCGAGCGGGCGCAGCCGAGCGTCCGGAACTTCGGCGGTCGGCAGCCGGTCGCTCTCCCACGCAATGCCGAGGAGCTGACGCGGCCCGACCGGCACGACGACCACCGAACCCGGGCCAACCTCGAGGCCCTCGGGCACTCGATAGTCGAGCGGCCCAAGAGCATTATTCATGGTGACGACACGGACGCGGCTAAGCATTGCCAATCATTGTTGATCGCTCCAGCTTTTCACGCGCCGGTTCGGGGGCGCTTGTCGTCAAGTCGATATCAGCGAGGCAGAGGCCGAAGAGAAGTAGTGACTAGCGCCCGCGATTCTTGCGATGGGTATCGAAATCGAGCACCGCGGAATCATCGTCCGGCTGCAATAGACCGAGCCTGCGGGCGACCTCCTGATATGCCTCCTCGACTCCGCCAAGATCCTGCCGGAACCGATCCTTGTCGAGCTTCTGGCCCGACTTCATGTCCCACAGGCGGCATCCGTCCGGGCTGATCTCGTCGGCGAGAATGACCCGGCTATAATCGCCGTCCCACACCCGTCCGAATTCGAGCTTGAAGTCGATCAGGCGGATCCCGATCGCCGCGAACATGCCCGAGAGGAAGTCGTTTACGCGGATCGCCATGTCGGCGATGTCATTCATCTCGTCCTGCGTCGCCCAGCCGAAGCAGGCGATATGTTCGTCGGCGATCATCGGATCGCCAAGCGCATCGTCCTTGTAATAATATTCGATGATCGTCCGCGGCAGCTGCGTGCCTTCCTCGATGCCGAGGCGCTTCGAGAGCGAACCGGCCGCGACATTGCGCACCACGACCTCGATCGGGATGATTTCGACCTGGCGGATCAGCTGCTCGCGCATGTTGAGGCGGCGGATGAAATGGGTGGGGACGCCGATCGTCTGGAGCGCCGTGAAGATATGCTCCGAGATACGGTTGTTGATTACGCCCTTGCCGCTGATCGTTCCGCGCTTCTGGGCGTTGAACGCGGTCGCGTCGTCCTTGAAATATTGAATGAGCGTGCCGGGCTCGGGACCCTCGTAGAGGATCTTGGCCTTGCCCTCGTATATCTGGCGGCGGCGAGCCACGGTTCGCGTCACTCCAACGAAAAATAAGGAAGAAGCGGCGGCTATAGGCGAGCCGCCGCCCCTCCGCAATTCATCCATCTTACCGTGAGGTGGTGGTTGCGAGCTTGCTGGGGACTAAGCTCGCAGGAACCCGCTTCCGAAGCGGGAAAACAAGGACTTAGCAATCTTTCAAGCGCCGGCTGATTCGGCGCGGCGACGGCGGTGCCAGGAAGGCAATCCGACCATTGGACAAACGGCTGAATGTGCTGGTTCAACACGCGAACTCGAGTGGATAGGGCGGAGCGCGGTGCGTGCGGGCCGCGCTCCTTAACTCGCTTGTCGCCTCACTTCGCTCGCTTCGCCTTGGCGGCCCAGGGGGCCTGGTACTCGATCCTGTTCAGGACCTCGAAGGCGTTCCCGACGGCGTGGCCAAACCGGGCAATCCCATGCGCAAGCGCGGCGCCGAGCTCGGTGCGCGCAGCCTGGTAGTTGCGGTCGTAAATCTCGTCGATCATGGTGATCATCCTTTCCTCCTTTTTTCCCGCGGGTCAGATCGCCAGCGGATATCCGTCGAGCCGGTCGTTCGCGGCGCCAAGCGCCAGTTCGATCAGCTCGAGGCGGCGAGCCTCGTCGAGCACGTGCCAGGAACGGGCAGTCGAGCGCATTGCGTCGACTTTAGCGACCTGCTCGACGGGGCCGTTTTCAACGAACGCACGATCGGTGTGGCCATAAGACATGGCGCGTCTCCCTTCCTGTTGGTGGTCGCCGGCGAAGGTGGCTTTGGGGGGAGGGATTTTTCCTTCGCCAGCGACGTGAATTCTATCTATGTTCCAGCGCCGACGAACGCCAATCAAACGCTTCGCGGAAACGATAAACTGGACTTATGAGGTGGGTTGATGAGGAGGCTTCCGCCACTGGCTGCGATCAGGGCCTTCGAAGCCGCTGCGCGGACGGAGAATTTCACCGCTGCGGCAGCTGAGCTCGGGATGACCCAGGCGGCAGTGTCCTACCAGGTGAAGAGTCTCGAGGAGAGGATGGGTGCGCCGCTGTTCGTGCGCGAGAAGGGGCGGGTGAGGCTGACCCCGCTCGGCGGCCGCCTGCTCCCTGCGCTGTCGAGCGCCTTCGATGCCATCGAGGCAGCTTTTGCAACCCATCGTGAGGAAGACGAATCGCTCCTGACGATCACCACGACGCACACGTTCGCGAACACCTGGCTCGCGTGGCGTCTTGGTGCATTCCAGATCGACCATCCCGAGCTGGCGGTGAGGATGACGACGAGCAACGAGCTCGTGGACTTGCGTTCGGGCGATGCCGATGTCGCCATCCGCGCCGGGCGAGGCGACTGGGAAGGTCACGAGCATTACGAGCTCTTCAAGTCGAGCTTCA
Source organism: Sphingomicrobium sp. (assembly GCA_035470745.1). Classification (GTDB taxonomy): domain Bacteria; phylum Pseudomonadota; class Alphaproteobacteria; order Sphingomonadales; family Sphingomonadaceae; genus Sphingomicrobium. Next base: position 12,261 of record DATIQO010000090.1, read on the forward strand.
CCCCGATGGCGAGCCCTGCCTGCGTCGCGGAAGTCGAGGCAGGGCTTGGCCGCAAGCTCGAGCCGCGCGACATCCCGCACCAGCACCTCATCAACCCGAGCGACGATTGGTGGCAGCAGTGGTTCGCCGACAATGGCGTCCCCGCGGATGATGGCGTTTTTCGTCGCCCCGGCGTTCGTCTCGACAGCCAGGCCGACGAAGGCCACGCGGCCATGGCGGGGCAGGGGTTCGCCTTGCTGACGCCGCTCCTGTGGAAGGGGGACGTTGCAGCTGGACGCCTGACGGTCCCGTTTCGCGACCGCGTATCGACGCGCGGCTGGGCCTATTGGCTAGTCTACCCGACCGAGCGACGAATGGTCCCCAAGGTGAAGCGGTTTCGCGAGTGGCTGCTGGCCGAGATGAAGCGCGCGCTCGAGGACGCGGCAGGCGGCTGGCCGCAGCCCTTGCCGATCGCCGCCGAATAAGCCGCCGAACCGGTGGCGGGCCGCCGCCGCGCTTGCTAGGCAGGACCCATGGCCGATCCTGACCTTTCCTCCGTCATTGAAACTCCGTTCGACGCCGCCCTTTCGGAGCGTTACCTCGTCTATGCACTCTCGACGATCACCGCGCGTTCGCTTCCGGACGTCCGCGACGGTCTGAAGCCGGTTCATCGGCGACTGCTCTGGGCGATGCGACTCTTGCGGCTCGACCCCGCCGGTGCCTACAAGAAATCGGCCCGCGTCGTGGGCGACGTCATCGGCAAATATCACCCCCACGGGGATCAGTCGGTCTACGACGCGATGGTGCGGCTCGCGCAGAATTTCGCGCTTCGCTACCCGCTCGTCGACGGCCAGGGCAATTTCGGCAACATCGACGGGGATAATGCGGCCGCCTATCGCTACACCGAGGCGCGGCTGACGGCGGTTGCGATGCAGCTGATGGCGGGGCTCGACGAGGGGACCGTTGAATTCCGGCCGACGTACAATGGCGAGGAAGAAGAGCCGGAAGTCTTTCCGGGCCTGTTCCCCAATCTCCTTGCCAACGGCGCAAGCGGGATCGCGGTCGGCATGGCAACCTCGATCCCGCCGCACAATCTTGGCGAGCTTGTCGATGCCGCCGTCCACCTTATCGACAATCCGAAGGCCGAGCCCCGGGCACTGATGGACTTCGTCGCCGGGCCCGATTTTCCGACTGGCGGCGTGCTTGTCGACAGCCGCGAGGCGATCGCGCACGCTTATGAGACGGGTCGCGGCTCGTTCCGCTTGCGGGCCAGTATCGAGGTCGAGCGAGAGAAGGGCGGGGGCTGGCACCTGCTCGTCAGCGAAATTCCCTATGGTGTCGCCAAGGCCAAGCTCATCGAGCAGATCGCCCAGCTCATTGCCGACAAGAAGCTGCCGATCCTCGCCGACGTCAAGGACGAGAGCGACGAACAGGTCCGGCTGATCCTCGAGCCGCGCGCGCGAACGGTGGATCCGGACCTGCTGCTCGAGAGTCTCTACCGGCTGACGGACCTTGAGGTGCGCTTCCCGCTCAACCTCAACGTGCTCGACGCGAGCCGCACGCCTGGAGTGATGAGCCTCAAGGAGGCGTTGGCCGCATGGCTGACCTTCCAGTTCGAGGTGCTCGTCCGGCGCTGCCAGGTGCGGATCGGCAAGATCGACGAACGGCTCGAGCTCCTCGATGGTTTTCTAATCGCTTACCTCAACCTCGACCGGGTCATCGAGATCATCCGGACCATGGACGAGCCGAAGCCGGTCCTGATGGAGGAATTCTCGCTTTCCGACCGCCAGGCGGAGGCGATCCTCAACATGCGGCTGCGGTCCTTGAGACGCCTTGAAGAGATGGAAATCGGTCGCGAGCGCGAAGCGCTCAGAAAGGAACGCGACGAGCTCGAGAAGCTGGTTGAAAGTCCGGCGCGCCAGCGCACTCGCCTGAAGCGTGATCTGGCCGTGCTCAAGGACAAGTTCGGCGACGAGCGCCGCACCCGTGTCGAAGAGTCGGCGGCGCCCAGGGAAATCGACTGGTCGGCGATGATCGAGAAGGAGCCGATCACCGTCATCCTTTCGCAGCGCGGCTGGATTCGCGCGATGAAAGGCCATCTCGCGCTCGAGCAGGTCGCGGACCTCAAGTGGCGCGAAGGCGACGGCCCGTTCATCCACTTCCATGCGCAGACGACCGACAGGTTTGCCCTCTTTGCCTCGAATGGCCGCGTCTACACGCTTGCCGGAGACAAGTTGCCAAGCGCCCGCGGCTTCGGCGAACCGGTCAGGCTGTTCATCGACCTCGAGGCCGACGTGGACATCGTCCACCTTCTCGTCGTCCGCCCGGACGTGAAGCTCTTGATAGCCTCGTCTGACGGCAGGGGCTTTGTCACCAGCGGCGATGCAACGCTTGCCGAGACTCGCAAGGGCAAGCAGCTCGTCAATCTTCGGTCCGGTGCGATCGTGGCAGTCGTGCGGCTGATCCCTGCGGCCGCAGACGCCGTCGCGGTTGTTGGCGAAAACCGAAAGATGGTAGTCTTCCCGCTATCCGAACTCCCGGAACTCGCCCGCGGCCAGGGCGTGATGCTCCAGCGCTATCGCGACGGCGGCCTCAGCGATGCGATCGCGTTCCGTCTGGAGGAGGGGCTGAGCTGGGCGCTTGGCGGCGAGAGCGGACGCATCAGGACGGAAAGCGACCTTTCTCCGTGGCGGGCCGCGCGCGGCGCTGCCGGACGGATGCCGCCGATCGGTTTCCCGCGCAGCAATCGCTTCGACTAGTCGTTAACCGGCTTAGATTAACAAAGCCGATAGAGGCCAAAAAGATACTCGGAATTAACTCCTCTGCCGCGATAGGAGCGGCATGCAGGCTGCAGCATCCCGCTCGGCGACCGCAATCGCGCGCCATCGGGCCGACGATTTAAGCGCACCCCCGCACCTTGCGACTGCGGGCGATAGCGGCTTGCTTTCCGCTCTTCCTATCGCTGCTGCAGTTATCGAACGCACGAAGGAAGGCGCCTTCAAAATCGCGGCGCACAACAGCCGCTTTGTCGATCTTGTGGAGCGGTCCAATTGCTCTGCTCTCGACTGGAACGAGGCGGACTGCCTCAAGAGCGGACCGATTGCCGATCTTCTCTTGAGCTTCTTCGACGGCACCGATTCGGCAGGCGAGCTCGATTTCGCCGACGGTGAAGGCGTTTCTGCGCAATTCTATCGAATCAAGCTCGCGCCGCTTCAAAAGACAAGTCGAGCGGCCGAACGCTGCCTGCTGAGCGTCGTCGACCGAACGGTCGAGCTCCAGGCGGAACGGACGCTGCGCGCCGAGATGCTCCGGGACAGTCTGACCGGGCTACCGAACCGATTGGCATTCACCGAGGCAATCGAGAATGCCGGCGGGAGGGTCGCGCGAGACCTCGAGCACGCGGTGCTTGTCGTCGACATGCTGCGCTTCTCTCGCATCAACGAGTCCATGGGCGGCCTCGCCGGCGACGAGCTGCTCATCACCTTTGCGCGAAGGCTGATCCTTGCCCTCCGGGCAGGGGACGTCCTCGCACGCACGGGCGGGAATGAGTTCGGCATCCTGGTTTCGCTGCGCCGCGGCGTCGAAGACGCGCTCAAGGCAGCCGAGCGCATTCAGGCGGTGATGGCGACCCCGTTCAAGCTCTCCGAGCTGGAGATCCGGGTCGAATGCGCGATTGGCGTTGCGCTGATGCATGCAGGGCAAGACCCAGAGGAGCTCTTTCGGAATGCGCAATTTGCCGTCAAGCAGGCCAAGCTCGCCGGCAAGCCGCAGGTCTATGAGCCAAAGCAGGCAACTGAGGCACGGCGGCGCTTCTCGATCGAGACCGAGCTTCGGCGTGCCCTCGACAAGGATCAGCTCAAGCTTTTCTACCAGCCTCTCATCAACCTGAAGAGCGGAGAGGTCGCGGGGTTCGAGGCGCTTGCCCGCTGGACGCACGAGGATCGCGGCGAGATCAGCCCGACCGAGTTCATCCCGGTCGCCGAGGAATCGGGGTTGATCCTGCAGCTCGGACGCTGGGCAATGGACCAGGCGGCGCAGACGCTTGCGGCCTGGGATCGAAAGTCCGGCGAGAAGCTGCCGATCTATGTCGGCGTCAACTTGTCCGCGATCCAAGTCGCGCGCGACGACATTGCGGCCGTTGTCTCGAGCGCACTCAAGTCGAGCGGCCTAACCGGCGATCGCCTGACCCTCGAATTGACTGAAAGCTCCATCGTCCAGGACCCGGTTCGTGCAACCCGCGTGTTCGACGCCTTGAAGGCGCTCGATGCGACGGTCGCAATGGACGATTTCGGAACCGGCTATTCGAGCCTCGCTTATCTCCAGCGCCTTCCGATCGACGTTCTCAAGATCGACAAGAGCTTCGTATCCGGGATGATGGTCGATCCAGACGCGGTTGCAATCGTCCGCGCCGTCCTCAGCCTTGCCGAGGCACTCGGCATGTCGACGACCGCCGAGGGAATCGAAACGGTCGAGCTGGCGACGACCTTGGCAACGCTTGGGTGCGCTTCCGGCCAGGGATTCTATTTCGCAAAGCCCCTCGCGGCGGATGCCGCGCTCGAATATTGGAAGTCACGGCGGCGGTCGTAGGATCAGCGGCCGGTCGCGATCACTGCAACTAGGCCGCGAGAAGCGCGCGATATGCGGCCGGACGGCGGTTACTCGCTGCCCGTGCGAATGTCCTTTGGATACTCCGAACGAGAGCGGGATGGCGGCAATCGGGCGGGTGAACGCCGATGCGCAAGGTCCGTAGGGGTGCATGGCGTAGAACAGCCGCTGCCGCGAGCGATGATGCAAGACGCAGACGAGTTCGGCTCGCCCAGGTAATGACCGGGCCGTGGGCAAGCTGCGCGCCAGTTGCCGGCGACCAGACCCGCAAATGATCCTCGGCGATCGGGATCCTGCACTCCTCGAGCGCTCTTAGCGCGCCTTCGCCGTAGAGCCATGCAGGCGCCACGAAGCCGTCGATATGGCGCCCGATAACCTCCTCCAGGAGCGAGCGGCCTTCGACGATCCGTGCTTCCGCATCGGCACGCGCGAGGCCGAGGAATTCTCCTTCGCCGGCGGTCATGAAACGTGAACGCAGCCGGTCGGCAGTTCCGTGATGCGCAGCTTCGTCCCGGTGAAAGTAGCCGTGGAGAAACATCTCGACGCCGTTCTCGGCCCAGCGACGCAGCCGCGCCGCGAAGGGCGATCCCGGGACGATCGGAGAATCGCCCCAGTGGTTGGGAACGACGAGCATTGCAACGCGGCCCCCGACATAGGGCGCGAGCAGGTCCATGAGCCGATCCACCTCGGATTCGAAGCGTGGCGACACGTCGTGGACCGATGCAAGAAGCAGGTGCTCAGTACTTGTCCGCATGCGCGCGCATTTGCGCCGAAGCGACCTGTTGCGCCAGTCCATTAACAAAGCTTCACTTGAATTTTACGGCGCCGAACCGCTTCCCTTACACGGATGCGGATCGTTGACGTCAGCGCCTTCTATACCCCCCAGGGGGGAGGCGTACGCACCTATGTCGAAGCGAAGCTGCGCGCAAGCGCGCGCTTTGGCCATGAAATCATCGTGGTGGCTCCGGGTGCGGACCACCAAGTGACCAAGCGCGGCCCGGGCGCGTATCTCGTGACGATCCCGTCGCCCAAGCTTCCTGTTGACCGGCGCTATCGCTATTTCGACGACGAGCGGCTGCTTCATGCGACCCTCGACGCCTGGCAGCCCGACCATGTCGAGGCTTCCTCGCCCTGGTCGAGTGCGACGATGGTGGGGCGATGGCAGGGAGCGGCCACGCGTTCGCTCGTCATGCATGCCGATCCAATGGCGGCCTATGCTTACCGGTGGCTCGGTGGGATTGCGTCGGAGAAGGCGATCGACGGATGGTTCGGCTGGTTCTGGCGACACCTTCGCGGCCTTGGCCGCATGTTCGACGCAGTCGTCTGCGCCAACAGCCAGCTGGCCGGGCGGCTTGCCGCCGGCGGCGTTGCAAACACCATGACGATCCCGATGGGTGTCGAGGGCGGCCTGTTCTCGCCTTCGCTGAGGTCGGCTGAACTGCGCCGCGCAGCGCTTGCTTCGCTTGGCCTCGGACCGGACGGGATCCTGCTCCTTGGCGTCGGCCGTTTCTCGGCCGAGAAACGGTGGGACGTTGTGCTTCGAGCCGCCGGGGAATGCGGGCGCAGCCTCCCCGTCGGGCTTGCTCTGATCGGCGATGGCTCCAAGCGGCAGAAGCTGCAAATGATCGCCGAACAATATCGCAACGTGGCCGTGCTTCCCCCGATCCGCGATCGAAACGAGCTTGCGTCCCTCCTCGCCAGCGCGGACGCGCTGGTACATGGCTGCGAAGCGGAGACCTTCTGCCTCGTTGCGGCCGAGGCACGTGCAAGCGGAATACCGCTCATCATTCCCGACCGGGGGGCAGCGATCGATCAACTGGTCGATGGGGCGGGCACGACCTACACCGCAGGCAAGGAGCGCTCACTCGAGCAGGCGATTGCGCGCTTTGTGAATCGCGGACCCGAGCTCCAGCGGGCCGCCGCCGTTCGTGCGAGCTGCTCGCGGACCATGGACGCGCATTTTGCCGACCTCTTCGCCTGTTACGAAGGGCTCGTGCCGCAGGATTCGGCGCTCACTGCAGCGCTCGCTGCGGGAAGTTCCGGCGCGGTCCGGTCCGATCCCCTTGCCGAAATCGCGCTTGCCCGGCGCCTTCTTGCAATGAGCCCCGCACCTTGACCAACATCAAGTGAGGGCCGCGGGCGTTGCATTCGCCCGCGAGCCAGTTTCATGCGCGCCCATGCCTTCGAAATCGCTGCGCCACCCTCGGCGCCTTGCTGACCACAGCGCCGACTGGCGCATGCTCCTTTTGTCCCTGATGGCGTTCGCCGTTGGCAGTGGCGGCGCCCTGGGCGCGTGGGTGCTTCTCAAGTTGATCGCGATCGCGACCAACCTGTTCTGGTTCGGCCGTCTCTCGGTCCAAGCCGCAAACATGGCCGAGGTCCATGCCGGGCCGCTGATGGTGGTGACGCCGGTCGTCGGCGGACTGATCGTTGGTCTGATGGCGCGCTATGGCTCGGACAAGATTCGCGGCCACGGCATTCCCGAGGCGATCGAGACGATCCTCTTCGGCGAGAGCCGCCTCTCCCTCAAGGTTGCAATCCTCAAGCCGCTTTCCTCGGCGGTTTCGATTGGCAGCGGCGGACCTTTCGGCGCCGAGGGTCCGATCATCATGACGGGAGGTGCGATCGGCTCCCTCTTCGCGCAGCGATTCCGATTGAGTGCGGCCGAACGCAAGACCTTGCTCGTGGCGGGTGCCGCCGCGGGGATGACCGGGATCTTCGGCACGCCGCTCGCGGCGGTGATGCTGGCGCTCGAGGTTCTCCTCTTCGAATGGAAACCGCGCAGCTTCGTGCCGGTCGTCACGGCGACCCTCGTGTCGCTCGCCTGGCGGCCATTGTTGATGGGAAGCGGGCCGCTGTTCCCGTTCGCTGCGCCAACTCCCCAAGGAATGCAGCCGATCGCGATCGCGGCCGGACTGGGGCTCCTCGTCGGCGCCCAAGCCGCAATTCTCTCCGGGCTCCTCTACCGGGTGGAAGACACTTTCCATCGGTCGCCCGTCCATTGGATGTGGTGGCCGGCGCTGGGCGCGGCGATCGTCGGCCTGGGCGGCCTGGTTGAACCGCGCGTGCTCGGGGCGGGCTATGCGAGCATCCAGGCGCTTCTCGACGGGGCGCTCACGCTTCGGGTGGTCATCAACCTCGTGATCGTGAAATCGATCGTCTGGCTGGTTGCGCTCGGTTCCGGAACGAGCGGCGGCATTCTTGCCCCACTGCTGATCATCGGGGGTGCCGCGGGATATCTCTTGGGCCAGTGGCTGCCTGGCGATGCCGGCTTCTGGGCCATGATAGCGATGGCCGGGATCCTCAGCGGCGCGATGCGCGCGCCCGTGACCGCGGCGCTTTTTGCAGCCGAGCTTACCAATCATTTGAATGCGCTTCCGGAGACCCTTGCCGCTGCGGCGGCGGCTTATGCGGTCAGCGTATTGGTGATGCGCCGATCGATTCTCACCGAGAAGATCGCGCGGCGAGGCCGTCACATTCTCCAGGAATATACGATCGACCCGCTCGAATTCCTGCAGGCGCGCCAGGTGATGACGCCGGGTCCAGCGACGCTGCCTGGAACAATGGAGCTCTCCGCGGCCGTCGCCTTCTTCAGGGAGGACGCGCAGCATCGCTCCTATCCCGTTGTCGACGACACTGACCGACTGCTTGGATTGGTGTCGAGGACGGACGCGCTACGCTGGCAGCAGGAAGGGCCCGAACTCGAGGGTCGCCTTGTCGACGTGCTGTCCGACGCCTCGACGCTCGTTGCATATCCCGACACGCCGTGCGGGGCAGTTGCCGACATGATGGTTGAGTCCGGCACCGGGCGCGTTCCCATCGTCGAGCCCGAGACCAGGCGGGTCGTCGGCATTCTCTCGCGCCAGGATCTTCTCAAGGTGCGCTCGAACCAGAAGCGCGGCGAAATCATCCGTCCGGTGCGGCGATCGCGAAAGCCCAAGCGTCGGCGCGAAATGGCTGGCTAACTGACGCTGTCCATGGCCTCGGCAACGATGGCATCGAGCTCCGCGCCTCCAGGGAAGCCCGCTTCGACCCAGCGACTTTCGATCCGCTTTAGAGTGCGCGCGACAATCGGTCCTTCCTTGAGGCCCCGGGCGATGAGCGCGCCGCCTCCGATCGGGAGGCGTGGAGGGCGCCAGTCCGCGATGTGGGCGGCATCATCGACTCGGTTTGCAAGCAGCAGCCGGTCCGCCGCGCAATCGCTCCCGAGCCGGTAGGCAAGGGCTTGAGGAGCTGGGCCGATGTCCCCGGCGGCGGCGCACGCGAGCCGTTTACGAGCCTTGTTGGACAGCTTGAGGCGAACCGCGACCGCCTCGGCGATTGACGGATCGCGCGGCAGCAGCGCTGCGAGCCGTCGCAGACCCTCAGGCGCAATGCCCGCTGCGGCTTCCGCGGCGACCAGTCGCTGCAGTTCGGGCAGGCGGTCGGCATCGATTTCCGGGATGACGGGCTTGAGAATCCCGCGGTCGAGCATGAGCCCGACGGTCGCCGACGGGTCCGGCAGACCGAGAAGCTTGAGGAGTTCGTCCGCTATCCGCTCTCGCGACAGTGCCATGAGGTCATTGGCGCGCCGCGTGCAGGCCTCGATCGCGGCCTTGTCGGGCTCTCCCGAGCCGAAACGCGCGTGGAAACGGAAATAGCGAAGGATCCTCAAATGGTCTTCGGCGATACGTTTCAGCGGGTCGCCGATGAAGCGCACGTGGCGGGCCTGGAGGTCGTCGAGCCCTCCGAAATAGTCGAATACCTCGCCCGTCAGGGGGTCGGCGGAGAGCGCGTTGATCGTAAAGTCCCGGCGGGCCGCATCCTCTTCCCAGTCGGTCGTGAAGGCGACCGTCGCGCGCCGCCCGTCGGTCGAGACGTCTCGGCGAAGGGTGGTCACTTCGTACGCGTGCCCGTCGCTCACCGCAGTGATCGTTCCATGGTCGATGCCGGTCGGAACCGCCTTGATCTTCGCCGCCTCGAGCCGCTGCACGACATCTTCGGGCTGCAATCGGGTGGCGAGATCGACATCGCTGACGGCATGGTCGAGCAAATCGTCCCTTACGGCGCCGCCGACATAGCGAGTCAGCCCCTCGCTGGCGCCAAGCGCGTCGAGCAGCCGCTCCATTCCGCGATGGCGGCGCCACTTGGCGGGGTCGATCCTCAGGGCCACTGCAGCCTGCGCGAGAGATTGACGATCATCGCTGCGGTTGCCCCCCAAATCCTGCGTTCGTTCCAGAGAATTTCGTAATAGTGGCGCTCTTGTCCTTGGAACAGTGCGGTTCGAAGGCGCTGCTCAGAAGGGTCGAGCAGAATGTCGAGCGGTGCCTCAAACAGCTCGGCGACCTCGTGCTCGTGCGGTTCGAGCGGAAGATCCGCCGGAACGACGCCGAGGACGGGTGTGACCACATATCCGGTAACGGTTCGATACGGTTCGATCGCGCCGACGACCTGGACCGAGGCCGGGGACAGCAGGATTTCTTCTCGAGCTTCGCGAAGCGCAGCCGTGATTGCATCTTCACCTGCATCCACTCGGCCGCCGGGGAAGGCGATTTGCCCGGCGTGGGTGCGCAGATGCTCGCGCCTCACGGTTAGGAGAACGCCAGGATTCTCGCGTTCGGTTATCGCGATGAGGACGGCGGCCTCGACGCCGGCCTTGGCCCTCATCTCGGGATAGTCACCATCGAGCGGCGGCTGGGAAGCCTCGCCTGCAAGCGCTTCGCGCAACCGGTCGGCAAGTGCGCTCATTCCGGCACATCGAGCAGGAAGAACGAGCCATTGCTCCAGATCCCGGGCGGATCTGTTCCCTCGCCCACCGCGAGGTCGGCGAGCTCGTAATAGACCGCGCGCGACAGCTCGGCCTCGAGCCCGTGCCGGACGAGGACACGGGGAGAGGGACTGTCCCTTGTACCCGCGATCAGGAGGGGGTGGTCTGCGTCGAGCAAGACTGCATCGCCCGTGTCGAGCTGGAATGCGATCCGCCGATCCTTCCCGGTGCCAGTGCTTTCCATCGCGACTACGCGAAACGGTGTTCGCTCGACCTCGATGTCGAGCTTTTCCATCGGCGTGACCAGGACATGCCGACCGTCCGGCTCGCGCCTCAGGACGGTGGAGAAAAGCCGAACCATCTCGGGGCGTCGGATCGGCGCTCCCTCGTGGTACCAGGTGCCATCGCGGGCGATCCGCATGCCCGAATGTCCGCAATGTTCCGGGTTCCACTGCTCGACCGGCGGGGCGCGCCGCTGCTCGATCAGCTTCTCCAGGTCGGTAAAGCTGATCCCGCGAAGGTCGATCGGTGGACGGCTCTCGGGCATGAGCTCAACTAGTCACTGCGAGCCATGCGAGGCAATCCGGCCTTGCGTCTGCCGGATTGCTTCGTCACTTGCATTCGTCGAAATGAACCAACGTCCGCGTACCGCGATCGTCACCGGCGCTGGAAAGCGCGTGGGACGAGAAATCGCCCAGTGGCTGTCCGACGCCGGCTGGTCAGTGATCGCGCACGTCCATCACGACAGTGACGAGGTTCCAGAAGGCGCTACCAAGGTCGTCGCGGATCTCGACGATCCTCGCTGCGCAGACCTCGTCTTTGCTGCGACGCTCGGCCTTCCTCCCCCGAGGCTGTTGGTCAACAATGCTGCGCGTTTCGCCTGGGATGGCTTTGGCGACTTCAGCGCGAATGAATTCTCGGCGCATATGGCCATCAACGTCCGGGCGCCGGCGCTGCTGATCGAGCGTTTTGCCGCTGAGCAGGACGGAAGCGACGATTCGCTCGTCGTTAACCTGCTCGATTCCAAGCTTGCCGCGCCGAACCCCGACTATCTTAGTTACACGCTTTCCAAGCAGGCGCTTGCCAGCTTGACGGAGCTGGCCGCACGTGCGCTTGCACCGCGTCGCATCCGAGTGAACGGCATTGCCCCAGCGCTGATGCTTCGGTCGAGCGGCCAGAGCGAGGAGAATTTCGAAGAGATGCACGCCAACAATCCGCTTCGCCGGGGCGTCGAGGCCGGCGATGTCGTCCGGGCGATCGCCTATCTCGTCGACGCCGCTTGTGTGACCGGCCAAATCCTCGTGATCGATTCCGGCCAGCGATTCCTCGCACTCGGCCGCGACGTCCAATTCCTGGGCCGCGAATGAGCACGCCCAAGCTCGAGGGCCTCGTCCCGGAAAGGCTCAAGGTCCGATCGGCACGAATTACGCTCGAATCGCTCGAGGTCCAGGCCGATATCGGATTCCACGATTTTGAGGTCGGTTCTCCGCAGCGGTTGCTGGTGACCGTCGAAATCTGGCTCGAGGATGCAGCCGCGCCGCTCGACGACGATCCCCAGCGGGCTTGGAATTATGATTTTCTTCGCACCGAGGTCGAGGAGATCGCCGCCTCGGGTCGCTTCAATCTCCAGGAGACGCTTGCTCACGCCATTTTCGATCGTCTCGCGGCCTTTCGCGGGGTGAGTGCATTGCGGGTCAGAACGTCCAAGCCGGACATCTATCCGGAGGCGCATGGGGTGGGCGTTGAGATCGCATCATTCAGGGGGCTGTGGCCGCGGGACTGAGCAAAGCGCTGAGCTGTCAATAGTTTCACGCCTTCCGGATGTGGAACAAAATCCATTGCACGGCCTTTGTCGCAGCGATAAGGAGGCGCGCTTGTCGCCGAGGACGTGGTGTCGCATCGGCGGTCCCATCACTGGCAGGGCGAGCGTCTGAACGTCCGGTCTTGACCGTGGTTAACCACGGCGTGTCGAGGAGAAGTGCGGGTTAAATGTCCTACGCGCAACGCAAACAGCTAAGCGGCAATCCGGCGCTGTCGATCTTCCTTACCGTCGCAGTCGTAGGGTCGCTTTTGTATGCGATCGTTACGGGTCTTGCGTACGATGTCGTGAAGAAGGCAGCGGAAAATCTCAAGGTTATCGACGTCGAGCAGAAGCCGCCGCCACCGCAGCAGCCGCCGCCTCCGCCAAAGGACATGCCAAAGGTGCCGCCGCCGCCGGTGACGCCCCCGCCGCTCGTCCAGGTGAATACGCCGCCGCCGCCAACCATCCAAACGGTCACAGCGCCGCCGACGCCGCCGGTTATTCCGCCGGTCATTTCGGCGCCTCCGCCTCCGCCTCCGCCTCCGCCTCCGCGTGTCGTACAACCGGCCCGTGCGCGCGCGAACCTGGCATCTCTAGTCTCGGACGACGATTATCCGGCTTCGGCCGCCGCGGCGGGCCAGGAGGGGAGAACCGGCTTCCGCCTGGACATCGGTCCTGACGGGCGGGTTACCGGTTGCACAGTCACGTCCTCAAGCGGCTCGAGTCTATTGGACAATACGACTTGTCGAATCATGAGGAGTCGAGCGCGGTTTACCCCGGCACATGACAGCAACGGGAACCCGATTTCGGATACGCACGACGATGCGATTATCTGGAGGCTGAACGGTTAAAACCGCAATCAGATTTTTTCAGACAGGTTTTCAGAAGGAAAGTTAAGCATGCAAGAAGCAGCAGCACAGGGCTCACAATACGGCATTGGCCCCGCTCTCCAGCAGGGTGGCATCATCACCATTTCGGTGTTCACCATCCTTGTCCTGATGTCGATCTTCTCTTTCTACATCCTCTTCACGAAGCTGATGCAGCAGCAGAAGATCATCGCTCAGGGCCGCAAGGTCCGCGCGAGCTTCTGGAACTCGCCGAACCTGCGCGAAGCAGCCACGAAGCTCGACCAGAAGAGCGCATATCGCTCGATCGTCGACGATGCGCTCCAGGCGCAGGACCAGCATGGCAAGTTGACCGATCCCATCGACCAGCACGACTGGATGGCGAACAGCCTGGCGCGCAGCCAGGGTTCCATTTCAGCTCGGCTCGGTGAAGGCCTCGCCTTCCTTGCAACGGTGGGTTCGACCGCTCCGTTCATCGGCCTGTTCGGTACCGTCGTCGGCATCTACCGCGCGCTGATCAAGATCGGCTCGTCGGGCGAAGCGTCGATCAACACGGTTGCCGGCCCGGTCGGTGAGGCGCTCATCATGACCGCTCTTGGTCTGGTCGTCGCCGTTCCTGCGGTGCTTGCCTACAACTGGCTGATCCGCCGCAACAAGTCGATCATGGAGGACCTTGCCGCCTTCACGAACGACATTCACGGTTACATGATGTCGGGCGGCGCAGTGAAGCCGCGCCTCCTCGGCACCACCGGCCCGGCAGTCAAGGGCAGCGCAGCGACCAGGACGAGCGGCGCCCCGACCCAGCCCGGCAGCGAGCCGCTCCGCACCGGCCGCACCGCGACGGGTACGGAGGCAACGCCGACAAACGCGAAGTAATCCAGATGGGAAGCCCGGCCTCGGGGCCGGGCTTCCGCATCCGTTGAATTTAGGAAAGAACCCAGCCGTATGGCAGGAACAGTAATCCAAGAAGGCGACGACGACAGCGCGATTTCGGACATCAACGTCGTCCCGCTGACCGACGTGATGCTGGTGCTCCTGATCGTCTTCCTGATCACCATCCCCGTCGTGGTCCACCAGGTTCCGGTGACCTTGCCGAAGGTGCGCTACGAACCGACGATTACGAAGCCGGAGAACGTCTCGTTGAGCGTCCGCAACGGCCCTGGCAACACTTGCGAGGTCTACTGGGAGCTGAAGAAGGTTAACCAGAAAGAGCTGCTCGACATGGCCGTGAAGAAGCTGGAAGACCAGATCAAGGCCGTGGGCGGAGTCCAGAACATCAACGAAGACAATATGCCGGAGGCGCACATCCGCGGGGATATCAACACGCAGTACAAGTGCATTGGTGCGACCATTCTCACCATGCAGGAGGCTGGGTTCCAGCGCGTCGGCTTCATTTCGCAACCGGGCGCGGGTCCGGTTCCGCGCCTGTAGGAGCATCTCGCCATGTCGATGCAGACCACTAGCGACAACTCTTCAGGCGAGCCGATGCTCGACATCAACGTGACGCCGCTGATCGACGTCATGCTGGTTCTCCTGATCATGTTGATCATCACCATTCCACCGCAGACCCATGCGGTGAAGCTGGACCTTCCGGTCAACCAGCCGAACAACCCGCCGCCGCCGATCCAGCCGCTCAAGAACACGGTTGGAGTGACGGCGCAGGACCAGATCACCTGGAACGGAACTCCGATCACGCAGGATCAGCTGCGGCAGTATCTCGAAACCACGCAGCAGATGAACCCGGTCCCCGAGCTCCACCTGCAGCCGGACGCGACCGCCCGCTACGAGGTGGTCGACGAGGTGCTTGCGATCACCAAGAAGGCCCACGTCCAGAAAATGGGCTTCGTGGGCAATGAGTATTACGCAAACATCTTCTAGGCTTCGCTCCTTGAAGACGAGTGGGGGCGGTTCTTTCGGGAGCCGCCCTTTTCCGTTCCGAAGAGCACTGGCGCTCTTTGGAGCGCCATGCCATTGCCCGCGCCAATGAGTCAGCAGCGACATTTCGCCGTCGTCATCCTTGCCGCCGGGCAGGGTACGCGGATGCGGTCCGACACGCACAAGGTGCTTCATCCAATTGCGAGCCGTCCGCTGCTCCTGCACCTGCTCGACCGGGTCGACGCCCTCGGTGCCGACAAGCGGGTCGTAGTAGTCGGGAAGGGCCGGGACCAGGTCGAGTCAGCGATCGCCGGACGCGACGCGGCAATTGCAGTCCAGGCCGAACAGAAAGGGACCGGACACGCCGTCCAGCAGGCGGCGGAAGCGCTCGCGGGTTATGACGGGCCAGTCCTCATCCTCTACGGCGACACGCCGTTCGTCGAAGCCGCGACGCTGAAGCGGATGCTCGACAGGCTCGAGGGACCCGACGCTCCCGGTGTGGTTGTGCTCGCTTCCTCTCCGCCAGATCCGCTCAAATATGGCCGAATCATCCTCGGCGACGGCGATCGCATCGCGAAGATGGTCGAATATAAGGACGCGACTGCCGACGAGCGCGCGGTCCGGCTCTGCAATTCGGGCATGATGGCTCTCCGTGCCCGCGACCTCTTCCGCTGGCTCGCCCAGGTTTCGAACGACAATGCGGCGGGTGAATATTACCTCCCCGATGTCGTCAATATCGCGGCTGCAGAGGGCCGGGATGCCGTCGTCATCGAAGGCGATCCATATGAGACGGCCGGGGTCAACAGCCGCGCCGAGCTCGCCCATCTTGAGCTCGAATGGCAGCGGCGGCGGCGCGAGCAGGTGCTCGACGAGGGCGCAACGCTGATCGACCCCGAGAGCGTCTGGTTTGCCTACGATACAAAGCTGGGACGCGACGTGACGGTGGAGCCGCACGTCGTCTTCGGTCCTGGCGTAGAGATTGCTGACGGAGCGACGATCCATGCCTTCAGCCATATCGAGGGCGCCATCATCGGCCCCAAGGCAAGCATCGGGCCGTTTGCGCGTATCCGGCCTGGGACGCGGCTCGCCGAGCGGACCAAGGTCGGCAATTTCGTCGAGCTCAAGAATGCGCTCGTGGGGGAAGGCGCAAAGGTCAATCACCTCTCTTACATAGGCGACGCCAGCATCGGAGCCCGCGCCAACATCGGGGCAGGAACGATTACCTGCAATTACGACGGCTTCGGCAAACACCGGACGCAGATCGGGGTAGGCGCGTTTATCGGCTCGAACACGGCGCTCGTCGCTCCCGTAACGATCGGGGAAGGCGCCATCGTCGGCGCTGGATCCGTGATCACTCGCGACGTCGAACCCGAAAGCCTCGCGCTCGAACGCAGCGAGCAGAAGGGAATCGCGGGATGGGCCAAGCGCTTCCGCGAACGAATGACAAGGAAAGCAGCAGAATAGCATGTGCGGAATTGTGGGAATCGTCGGTACGAGCGACGTTGCGCAGCGGTTGTTCGACGGCCTGAAGCGGCTTGAATATCGCGGTTATGACTCGGCCGGGATCGCGACGATCGACAACGGTCATCTCGAGCGTCGCCGCGCGGAGGGGAAGCTCGACAATCTAGCGCGCGAGCTCGCGGCCCATCCGCTCCATGGAAATACGGGCATTGCGCATACACGATGGGCGACCCACGGCGCCCCTACCATCGGCAATGCACACCCGCACATCGTCGGCGCCCTGGCCCTGGTCCACAATGGCATCATCGAGAATTTCAAGCCGCTGCGGGACGAACTCATTGCCGAGGGGCGAAAGTTCGAAAGCGAAACCGACACCGAGGTCGTCGGCCATCTGGTCGCCCGCGAGTTGGAACGCGGTGCTGCGCCGCAGGCGGCGGTTGCGGCAGTTCTCCCGCGCCTGGCGGGCGCCTTTGCGATTGCCTTCTTGTTCCGTGACCATCCCGAGTTCATCATCGGAGCCCGCCGCGGTGCGCCGCTGACAGTCGGCTATGGCGAGGGTGAGAATTACCTCGGCTCGGACGCGCTTGCCGTTGCTCCCTGGACGCAGCGCATCGCCTATCTCGAGGAGGGCGATTGGGCGGTCGTCGGGCGCGACCGGATCGAGATCTTCGATCGCGATAACCAGCCCGTGACGCGCGAGATCGTTGAATCCGGTGCGTCCTCGGCGCCTGTCGAGAAAGGGAATTACCGCCACTACATGCAAAAGGAGATTTTCGAGCAGCCGATCGTGGTTGCACAAACTCTCCAAAGCTATGTTCGGCCGTTCGAAGGCGAGGTCGCGCTGCCCACGGGAGACCTTGATCTTGCAGCCGTGAACCGTGTCACGATCGTTGCCTGCGGCACCAGTTTCTACGCCGGGCTCGTTGCGAAATATTGGATCGAGCAATTCGCCCGGGTCCCTGTCGACATCGATGTCGCGAGCGAGTTTCGCTATCGCGAGCCCGTTCTCGAGCCCGGTGGCCTTGCACTCTTCATCAGCCAGTCCGGCGAAACGGCCGATACGCTGGCTGCGCTACGTCACGCGCGTGCCGAGCATCAGCGCATCGCCGTCGTCGTCAACGTTCCCACAAGTTCGATGGCGCGGGAGGCGGACCTTCTGTTGCCGACCCATGCCGGCCCCGAGATCGGCGTCGCATCGACCAAGGCCTTCACCTGCCAGCTGGCGGTGCTGGCGGCATTCGCTGCAAATCTGGCGCGTGCGAAAGGACGGCTCAGCCGCGATGAGGAACGGGACATCGTCGGCCACCTCCAGGAGGCGCCCGCAGCGCTCAATGCCGCGCTCGATCACGACGAAGAGATCGCCGCGATGGCGCATCTCATCGCACCGGCGCGCGACGTCCTCTACCTTGGCCGCGGGCCTGACTATCCAATGGCGTTGGAGGGCGCCCTCAAGCTCAAGGAAATCAGCTATATCCACGCCGAGGGCTATGCTGCCGGCGAGATGAAGCACGGACCGATCGCCTTGATCGACGACAATGTGCCAGTGATCGTCCTTGCCCCGTCGGGGCCGCTGTTCGAAAAGACCGTGAGCAACATGCAAGAGGTTCGCGCGCGGGGTGGGAAGATCGTGCTCATCAGCGATCGCGAGGGCATCGAAGAGGCGGGCGAGGGCTGCATCGCGGCCATCGAGATGCCGCACGTCCATCCGCTGATCGCGCCGCTCGTCTATGCGGTACCGGTACAATTGCTCGCCTATCATGTCGCCGTCCTCAAGGGCACCGACGTCGACCAGCCGCGCAACCTCGCAAAGAGCGTCACCGTCGAATGACGGCGGCGCCGGATTTGAGGCTTTATCCACTTTCGTGCGGGGCAAAGGAGCCCAGGACGTCCCACGATCGGTTGTGAAGCCGAGCCCCGCTTGCCATTGAGGTTGAATGGAGCCGAGCGCCAAAGCGGGAATGAGAATTGCAGCCGTCCGCGCTATGAGCGGCGTCGTTCGGACCAGCGGAACCATCGCATTGGTGCGCCGACTGTTCCGCTCAAGCGAGGCGGCGCTGGTCGCACTGGCGGTGGCGCTTGGGATTGCAGCTGGGCTCCTCACCTTTGCACTCAACAGGACGGCGCACGCTATCCAGTCGCTGATCTATGGGCTTGGAGGTGCAAGCCTTAGCGCTGCGCAATCGGTTTCGCCGCTGTCGCTCCTGGCGCTCCCGGTCGGCGGCCTCGTACTGGGCCTTGCCAGCCGCGCCGCAGTGCGCCGCTGGCGGACTCCGGTGGACGTCGTCGAAGCCAATGCGCTTCATGGCGGCGCCGTTGCCTGGCGCGACACCGTGCTCGTCTGCGCGCAGACGTTGCTGTCGAACGGTGTCGGCGCATCGGTTGGCCTTGAAGCGGCTTATGCGCAGGCCGGCGGCGGCTTTGCCTCGGTCGTCGGGCAATGGCTGCGGCTGAGGCGCGCGGACATGCGGATCCTGCTCGGGGCAGGGGCTGGCGCCGCGATCGGTGCAGCCTTCAGTGCACCCCTGACGGGCGCCTTCTACGCGTTCGAGATCGTGATCGGAGCCTATACGCCGGCGGCGATCGCACCGGTTGCCGCTGCTGCCCTCTCGGCTGTGCTGACAGCGCGGCTCCTTGGTCTTGAAGCCTATATCATTGCACTTCCCGGCGCCAAGGCGATCACGACCGAGGACTATCTCGTCTATGCCGGCCTCGGCATCGTCTGCGCGGGGATTGCAATTGTGATCATGCGCGCCGTCACCTTCATCGAGGAAACCGTGCGCGGTTCCTCGCTTGCCGACGTTTCGCGCCCGGCGATCGGCGGGCTGCTACTGATCCCGCTGGCATTGGTGACACCGCAGGTCCTCTCTTCGGGCCATGGCGCGCTGCACCTCGACCTTGGCGCCGAAGTCGCGCTTCGCTTCCTGCTCCTGGTGTTCGTCGTCAAGATCCTCGCCTCGGCCGTATCGCTCGGGTTCGGATTTCGCGGCGGCCTCTTCTTTGCCTCGCTGTTCATCGGTTCGCTCGCCGGACAGCTGTTCGCCGGAGCACTTGCCCGGATCAACGGCGCTCCGCCGATCGACCCCTCCGACGCCGCGCTGATCGGCATGGCAGCAATGGCGGTCGCGATCGTCGGCGGCCCCATGACCATGTCGCTCCTGGTACTCGAGACGACGCACGACTTCGCGCTGACGAGCGTGGCAGTGACTGCCGGACTTTGCGCGAGCACCGTTGTCAGGGAGACGTTCGGCTTCTCCTTCTCGACCTGGCGGATGCATACCCGCGGCCAGACGATACGGAGCGCGCGCGATGTCGGCTGGGTGAGAACGCTGACTGTCGGCAAGATGATGCAGCGGGCGGCCAATACCGCGGCTGCAGCAATGACCATTGCCGAGTTCAGACGTCGATTCCCGCTGGGTTCGACCTCGACGGTCGTTTTAACGGATGCGACCGGGGCCTATTTCGGGATAGTCGATACGCCGCGCGCGTACGACACTGGGCTCGAAGAGGAGACCGAAATTGGAACCCTTGCGGGCATGCAGGGCGTTGCGCTTCATGCGGCCGAAGACGTTCGGGAGGCGATGAAGATTTTCGACAGCATTGGCGCCGACGTGCTTGCAGTCGTGACGGACGATGGCGAGGTCGTCGGCACCCTTTCGGAGAAATTTGTCCATCGTCGCTACACCGACGAGATGGAGAAGGCTCAGCGGGAATTGTTTGGTGAATAGCCGCTTGCGCAATCTCTTCGTTATCATTGCAGTTGTGCTCATCGCGGCGATCGGCGGCGGCTATATCGCGCGCACGTTCGCGCCGACCGGCCAACCCCAGCAGGCGACGCCGCAGCCGCGCCGCCCAATCATCCAGATCGTCAGGCCGGAAACTGGCCTTCCGAGCATCGCTGAGACCATCGCGGCGCTCTGCCCGTCGATCGCGGCCATCGTTCCTGCCGGCGCTACCGGCTCCGCGACGGGCGGCTTTGCAATTTCTCCCGACGGGTGGGTCATCGCTGCAACGGCTGCGCTCCCGAGCGGGAACATCGAAGTCCATTTCGGAGCCGGACCGGCGAATGCGGTAACGGAAACGCGCTCGGACCCGGTATCAGGCCTTAGCATCATCAAGACTGACGCCACCGGGCTGACGCCGGTCCGCCTTGCCGACCAGATCTTCCCGCGCATCGGCGATTTCGGCTTTGCACTTGGCAACCCGGCGGGAGCAGGATGCAGCGCGCAGGCGGCTATGGTTGCGAGCGATTTCCTGACGGATGGCGGCGGAGCCGATGCCTATATCCGCCTGCAACCGATGGGAGCGGACCTTCCGGCGGGAGCGCCGTTCGTCTCGGGCGCCGGGCAAGTCGTCGGGATCGTGGCGCCGGGCGGCCCGCCGAATTCGGTCATTCCCGCGGACGTGGTCGCAGATATTGAGGATGAGCTGCTGCGGGCGACGCCGTCGCCGACCACGGCCTTCGGCTTTCGCGCGGAAGATTTCGACGCGACCCTCGCTGGTCGTCTAAGCCAATCGCGCTCGAGCGGTACGGCGGTATCGCTCGTCCAGCCCAAAACGCCGGCGGCTCGCGCCGGTCTCCAGGCGGGCGACATCGTGGTTGCGGTCAACGGCGCGCCGGTTGCGAGCGCGTCGGAACTTGGACGCGTGCTGGATGGTGCCGGAAAGTCCGTCGTCCTTGATATCGCACGTGCCGACCAGCGCCTGACGCTGACCATTTCAAGAGCAACGGGGACTTGAGCGGCGAATGAGGCTGCGGCGCCGGCGAAATCGCAGCGTTCGAATCCATGCAGGGGAAACAAAGTGGATTGATCAAGCTACGACCAAACAAGAGGCGGCTTTAGAGGTTGTGTTCGTGCGTTGGATTGCGATCGCGGTGAGTGGGCGTTCCGTGAAGGCTGGTCGGTGCTTCTCCGCCCGAGACCTCCGCTGGTTCATTTCGCGGGTCTCTACGATCGGCCTGATCCGCACTATACCGACTGAATGAAAATCACGGGCGGTTGTCATTGCGGCGCGGTGCGCTTCGAGGCGGAGGTTCAGGAGGCGCCCGTGCCGGCGCTTAGTTGCAATTGCTCGATGTGCCGGATGACGGGTTTCCTGCACATTGTCGTGCCGCACGCGCAGTTCGAGCTGATCACCGGCCGCGAGGATCTTAGCAGCTATCGCTTCGGAACGGGCGCAGCCGAGCACCTGTTCTGCGGACGATGCGGTACCAAGAGCTTCTATCAGCCGCGTTCCCATCCTGGCGCATGGAGCGTCAACGCCAACTGCCTCGATGAGCCGGTCGAACTCTCGATCGAGCAGTTCGACGGACGGAACTGGGAGCAAGCCAAAGCGAACCTCGACGGGCGAGAATAGCGCCGTTACGGCGACGCGATGCACCATCCGCTGCGCCTGACCATCGACCGCTCGGCCATCCAGGCGAACTGGCGCTGGTTGCAGGACCAAGCCGATGTTGCCGCGGGCGCCGCGGTGAAGGCGAACGGCTATGGGCTTGGCGCAAGCGAAGTCACCCTGGCGCTGATCGAGGCTGGTTGCCGGGACTTCTTCGTTTCCACCTGGGCGGAAGCCGCTGTTCTCGCCGGGATCGTCCAGGGCGTGAGCCTCGTTGTCCTCCATGGCATCGGTCCTGACGACGTCGAGGCGGCACTCGCACTTGCGGCGCGGCCGTGCCTCAACACGGCCGAACAGGTCGTACGGTGGAAGGAGCTTGCGCCCGGGCGGCCGTGCGACGTGATGGTGGACACCGGCATGAACCGGCTCGGCCTCAGGCCGACCGAGATCGCCGTGCTCGAGGGGTTATCGATCGACACGCTGCACAGCCATCTTGCCTGCGCGGACGAAGACAGCTCGATGAACCAAATGCAGCTCGAGCGCTTCCGTGCGGTTGCTTCAGCCGTTGCGGCCCGGCGCTACAGCATTGCCAACAGCGCCGGGATTTGCCTTGGCCGCGACTTTAGCTTCGACCTCGTTCGACCCGGGATATCGCTCTACGGCGGAATCCAGCGCTCGGAGGCTCAGGGGCGCATCCGGCAGGTTGCTCGTGTCGAAGCGCAGATCGTCCAGCGGCGCACTATTCCTGCCGGCGAGAGCTGCGGCTACGGCGCCACGTTCATTGCCGAGCGCGACCTCGAGGCGGCGATCCTCAACATCGGCTATGGCGACGGCTATCTTCGAGGTTTTTCCTCGCGCGGGTCGGCATTCGCGGGAGAGTTTGCGCTGCCGGTCATTGGGCGCGTGTCGATGGACCTTATCGCGATCGACTGCAGCGCCGCAGCACGGCTCAAGGAAGGCGATTGGGTCGAGATCGACTACGACCTGGCTTCGGCGTCGCGGCAGTCCGGCCTTTCTCAGTACGAGCTTTTGACGACCCTTGGCTCTCGCTTCGAGCGCCGCTGGCCTTGACGCGCTCCTCGGGCGGAGGGCTCTTGGGCTTGTAGCGGCAAAGATCGCTTACCAGGCAGCGCCAGCATTCGGGCAACCTTGCCTTGCAGGTGTAGCGGCCCTGCAGGATCAGCCAGTGATGGGCGTCGCGGCGAAACGGCTGCGGGACGATCTTTTCGAGCTTTCCTTCGACCTCGTCAGGAGTCTTGCCGGGCGCGAGGCCAGTTCGATTGCAGACCCGGAACACATGGGTGTCGACCGCGAAGGTTTCTTCGCCAAAGGCGGTGTTGAGCACGACGTTGGCAGTCTTGCGGCCGACGCCCGGGAGCGCCTGCAGTTCTTCGCGCGTCCTTGGGACTTCGCCTCCGTAATCGGCGATTAGCGCCTCGCTGAGCGCGATGACATTCTTCGCCTTGGTGTTGAACAGACCGATCGTCTTGATCGCTTCCCGCAGCCGCTCCTCGCCCAACTCGACCATCTGCCGAGGGGTCTTGATGTGTTCGAACAGCGGCCTCGTTGCGATATTCACGCCAGCGTCGGTCGTCTGGGCTGAAAGCACGACCGCGACCAGGAGCGTGTAGGGGTTGGTATATTCGAGCTCGGTCGTTGGCGAAGGGTTCGCCTCGGCAAGGCGGCGGAAGAATTCAAAAACTTCGTCGCGCTTCACTTGAGCTCGTCCATCCCTTCACCGAGGCGCTTCAGGGCCTCTTCGAAATCGCTTTTTGAAAGTCCAAAGCCGACGCGGAAATGCTCCGGCATCTCGAACCAGTGCCCGGCAACGACCGCCGTCTCGTGGTTCTGGCGAAGGCAGGCGTCGAGCCGCTCGGTATCGCCCCCGCGCCATTTTGGAAATGCCGTGATGCCGTGTTCGGCGGGCATGCAGTCGAGATCCGAGCGCGCGTTGACGAAGGCGTTCCAACGCTCGCGATTGTGGGCAAGCATTGCTGGATTGTTGCCAATGACGGCGTCGATATTCTCAAGTGCAATGCAGGCGAGGCGCTCGCTTGGGTGCGCCTGGTTGACGCCGAACAGGTCGTTGAGCCGCCACATGCGTTCGGCAAGTTCGGGCTCCGCGAGAACCCATCCGCAGCGAAGGCCGCTCAGGCCATAAACCTTCGTCAGGCTGTTGGTGCAGACGAATTCGGGGCCGAGATGCACCGCGCTCCGTCTCGGCGGGACGGCGGAATCGAGATAGACCTCATCGACGAGCACGCGCGCGCCAGCCGAGCCGGCCAGCGCTGCGACCATGCGCAGCTCATCCTCGCCCGCAAGTGCACTGCTGGGATTGTGGAGGTTGGTGATGACGATGAGGCGCGTGCGGTCGGACATTGCTTGCCGGACGATGGCAGGATCGAGCCGGAACGCATCCTCGGGCTTGCGCTCGAAACGCTTGATCGAGGCGCCGAGGAAAGATGCCGCTCCAAGCAAAGGCTCGTAAGCTGGGCTCTCGACGAGCAGCTCGTCGCCCGGCGAGATCAGCGTCGCCATCGCGAGGAAGTTCGCCATCGACGTACCGTCGGCGGTGACGACCTGGTCGGCAGCAACACCATAGCGGGCCGCGATCAGCTTCCGCAGAGGCGCATATCGGGGGTGGCTTGCTCCATCGAGATCGAGGTCCGCAATCGCAATCGGCAGCGCATCCATCCGAAAATGTGGGACTTCGCTCCCCGTCAGCGGATATCGAACCGGCGGCTTGAACTTCGCCCAGTGCATATATTGCGAGTGCATGAGTCTCATTGAGGCGTCTGGCGCTTCTTGCGCTGCCAGTAGAGACAGGCGGGCACGCCGGCCAGCAGGATCGCATAGCCGATGAGGCTGTTCATGCTGTTGTTGAAGACGGTCGCCGCGACGATCGCCCAGCACGCGAGGACGAAGAAACCGGTTGTGAAGGGGTGTCCCGGCACTTTGAAGAATATGTCCTGATCGGGATCGCGGCGGCGGAACACGAACAGCGCCAATCCGGTCAGCCCGAAGAAGATGAAATCGACCGAGACCACGTAGTTGAGGATCTGCCCGAATGTTCCCGAGACGGCGATGACCGCCGCTGCCAGTCCCTGCAGAACGATGGCAACGACAGGAACGCGCGTCCGCGCGCTGATGCGTGCGACGCTTCGAAAGAAAAGCCCGTCCTCGGCCATGGCGAAATAGACGCGGGGCGCCGTGAGCATTCCCTGGCTGAGAAAGCCGAGCGTGGAAATCGTGACCGCGATCGCAACGAACGCCGCGCCCTTCTCTCCCAGTGCAAGTCGCATGACGTCGGTCGCCGGTGTCTTCGAATTCGCAAGGCCCGTTGGTCCAAGGGCGTGAACGCAGACGAAGGCGACGGCCGTGTAGAGAAGAACCACGCCCGCAACGCCGAGCAGGAGACCGCGGGCAAGGTCGCGCTGCGGGTCGCGCATCTCGCCGGCAACGAAGCTCGATGTCTGCCAGCCGCCATAAGAGAACATGACAGGGGTCATTGCGGCCCCGATCGCTGCTGCTCCGGAAAGCGAAATGGCGCCCTCCGGCCGGGCCGCGCCCGCTGTTGCCGGGGCAAGCAACAATCCGGCGGCGACCAGCGCGCCGATCGCCAGGATCTTGAGCAGCATCAAGCCGCTCTGGACATTGCTCCCGGACTTGACGCCAAGGCAGTTGATCAGCGTGAGAAGCGCAAGCACGGCTACGGCGATGATGCTTTCCGGCAGCGCGAGATGAACAAGGTCCGCGAAATAGCGTGCGAAGGTGATCGCAACCGCGGCCATTCCTCCCGACTGGATGACGAGCAGCAGCGCCCAGCCATAAAGAAAGGCCGGCATCGGCCCGTAAGCATCCCGCAGATAAGCATATTGGCCGCCGACCGCTGGTCGGCGCGCGGCAAGCTCGGCGTAGATGAAGGATGCGGCAAGCGCGACCAGTCCTCCCGCGATCCACACCCCGACGATGAGGAAAGGGGTTCCGACGTGGCGCGCGACCTCGGCCGGGGTGACGAAGATCCCCGAGCCAATGATGCCGCCCATGACGAGCATGGTCGCGTCGAACATGCCGAGGCGACGGGCAAGGCCCGGCGAACCGGACGCTGGCGTCCTCACAAGGCGCCGATGACGTCGCGCATGGAATAGAGGCCGGCGGGCTTGCCGACGAGAAAGCGCGCCGCGGCAAGAGCTCCGCGTGCAAAGATCATCCGGTTTTCGGCACGGTGGGACAGGATCAGTCGCTCGTCCTCGCCCAGGAACATCACGTCATGGTCGCCCGCAACCGTCCCGCCGCGCAGCGAACTGAAGCCGATGGCGCCGACCGCGCGGCTGAGCCCGGTTCCGGCGCGGCCCGCTTCCGCCCTTAACGGCGCACCACGGCCGCGCGCCGCGGCCTCCGCGAGCGTCAGCGCCGTACCTGATGGCGCGTCGGCTTTGTGTCGGTGATGGGTCTCGGCGATTTCGATGTCCCAATTGGCGCCAAGGACGTGAGCGGCCCGCTCGACGAGCTCGCCCAGCAAAGCGACGCCAAGCGATGTATTGGACGCGCGGAGGACCGCGATTTCCTGGGCCGCCGCGAGGATCCGCCGATCGGCGTCGTCGGCAAGTCCAGTCGTTCCGACGAGAATTGGTATTCCTGCGGAAATGGCGCGGTCGAGGCTCGCCTGAAGCGCGGAAGGCGCGGAGAAGTCGACCAGTACGTCGCCATGATCATTGTCGATCGTGAACGAGGGATCATGGCCAACCGCGACGGTGATCGCCTGGCCCATCCGGCCGGCCGGCGCGAAAAGGCTGATACGGAGCGGCTGGTCGGCGGTGCGCATGGCCGGCAGTTGTGGCGAAAGCTGGAGCACCGCGCAACGGCGGTGCTCCAGCATGGGCTCAGTGCGACCAGACCATTTCCTGGAGAAGCATGTCCGAACCGAGGTGGCGATAGGTCGCCCGCTGTCCGCTTCCAGCCATCGACTGGCGCGTCGTTTGCTGGAGGAAGGCATTCGCTTCCTTCTCGCGCTGAATGTCTTCAGCCGGCGTCGTCACATGGTCGAAGATCGTGACAAGATAGAGGTCGGGTTCGCCCTGCCGCTTGTTGACGTTTGCAAGGATATAATAGCCCTTGATCCAGCCTTTCGATTTCCGGAACTCCATGTTCTTGCGATACTGGCTCGCAAGAAAGTCGGCATAGTCCCCGAAATGGCCGTCATCGATCGTGACCGATCCGACGTCCCAGAAGTCCCCGGTCTTGACCGGCAGCTCCTGGGCTGCAGCGGGCATGGAACAAAGCAATGTTCCCGCGGCAAGTGCAGTCAGTATCAATTTTCGCATGTTTAATTCTCCCCCGTTTGCAGGAGCCCAAGGGTTCGCCGCTTCAATAGGGAACGGCGTAGCCACACGGCAGGAGACGCCGGCACAGGCGGCGTCGTTCCAACGAGTGTTTAAGCACTTCGATATGGTTAACGCAATTTAAATGCCGAGCTTGCGTTGCAGCGCCACTGCGGCGGCCGGCGCTCGTTCCTTCGCGCCGTTGATCATGAATATGTAGGCATCGCGCCCGTCGGCGCGCCACTGGCGTGCCTTGGCCGCGAACCGCGCCAGCGCGGCCTCATCGTAACCGGTCGGCAGGCTGCTTTGCATGCGCTGCAACCGGGCATAGGCAAAGCTTGCCGTGTCCATGTCGATGGTCGGGAACTCGTCGTCGTCGCCGAAGACGACCGCCACATTGTGCTCACGGCAAAGAGTGAGAAATCTGTCGTCCCGGAAGCTCTCGTGGCGCGGCTCGATGACGTGCCGAAGCGTAATGCCGTCGAGCTGATCGGGGAGCAGCTTCAGGAATGCGGCGATGTCGTCTTCGTCGAATTGCCGCCGCGCAGCGAACATCCACAGGATCGGCCCGAGCTTCTCCTTGAGGACCGCCATTCCTTGCGCAAGGTAGGTAGCCAGTCCCTCCTCGGCATCGGCAAGCCTTGGCCGCGTGACGACGTAGCGTGAACCCTTGATGGCGAACTGGAAGTCGTCGGGAACCTGTCTTGCCCAGGAAGCCCAGCTCGCGGGGCTTTGCCGGCCATAGAAAGTGGCGTTGATCTCGATCGCGCCGAATGTCCGTGCGGCATATTCAAGCTCCTGCCGTTGCGGCAGGCCGTCCGGATAGAAGGAGCCGCGCCAAGGTGGAAATGTCCAGCCTCCGATGCCGATGCGGATTTTTGCTTCGCTCATGTCCGGCCATGCCTATGCTGGCGCCATGGATGTTCGCAACATTGTCATTCTCACCGGTGCCGGCGTTTCTGCGGAGAGCGGGCTCGCGACCTTTCGCGGACCGGATGGGCTGTGGGAAGGCCACCGCGTCGAGGATGTCGCTACTCCCGAAGCCTTCGCGCGCGACCCGGCGCTCGTCCATGGCTTTTACAATGCCCGGCGCGCCGATCTTCAAACCGCGGCGCCAAATGCTGCTCACGAGGCGCTCGCGCGCCTCGATGCGGCCTGGCCCGGCGACTTTCTGCTGGTCACGCAAAACGTCGACAACCTTCACGAGCGCGCAGGCTCGAAGCGCCTGATCCACATGCACGGCGAGCTGATGAAAGGCTGGTGCCTGAGCTGCGGCGATCGATTCAACTGGGTGAGCCCCATGACCATGGCTTCGGCCTGCCCGGCGTGCGGGATGGAAGGCGAGGTCAGGCCGGACATCGTCTGGTTCGGCGAAATGCCCTACGAGATCGAGCGTATCGACGAGGCGCTGCGCCGCTGCGATCTGTTCGTTTCGATCGGCACCTCGGGCGAGGTCTATCCCGCGGCCGGCTTTGTCCAGACGGCAGGCTATGCCGGTGCGCGGACGCTCGAGCTCAACCTCGAGCCGAGCCTTGGAAGCTATTTCTTCAACGAGAGCCGGACGGGACCCGCCGGCCAGCTGGTGCCACAATGGGTCGACGAACTGCTGGCAGCTTTCTAGTCAGCCCACTCGAGGCCGATATCCCGGTAAAGCGATCGGTCCTCGCCCCATTTCGGTTCGACCTTGACGTGGAGGAAGAGGTGGACCGGCCTACCGAGGTGGTGGCTGATCTCGGCGCGCGCGGCAGCGCCGATGGCCTTGAGCCTGCGGCCGCCTTTGCCGATGACGATCGCCTTCTGGCTGTCGCGCTCGACGAGGATCTGCTGGTGGATCACGGTCGATCCATCGCCGCGATCTTCCCAGGTTTCAGTCTCGATCGCGGTTGCGTAGGGCATTTCCTGGTAGAGCTGGTTGACGACCTGCTCGCGCGTCAATTCGGCAGCGATCATGCGATCGGTCGCGTCTGAAACCTCGTCCTCCGGGTAGAGCCACGGGCCCTTCGGCATCGCGCCGGCAAGCGCCTGCTTGAGATCGTCAACGCCATCGCCTTGTGCGGCGCTGATCATGAAGACCTTTTGCGGATCAAGACGAGCCGTCACGTCGGCCGCAAGGCCAAGAAGCCTGCTCTTGTTCACGAGATCGATCTTGTTGAGCGCGATGAAGAGCGGCCGGTGGCGCTCAGCAAGCGGGCGAATGATCCGCTCTACCTCGGCGTTGAGGCCGCAACTGGCGTCGATCACCAGGAGAATGAGGTCGGCGTCCTGGGCTCCGGTCCAGGCGGCGGCAACCATCGCCCGATCGAGCCGCCGCCGCGGCTCGAAAATCCCGGGCGTATCGACGAGGAGAATCTGCGCTCTTTCCGCAACCGCGATGCCCATCAGGCGCGCGCGCGTCGTCTGCGCCTTCGGGCTGACGATCGCGACCTTTTGTCCGACCAGGGCATTCACCAGCGTCGACTTTCCCGCATTGGGAGCACCGATCACTGCGACGAAGCCGGCGCGCGTTTCGTCGTTCATTGTTGCACCTTGTTCAACAGCGCCTCGGCGGCCTCGGTTTCCGCCTCCTGCTTGCTCGCGCCTTCGGCGGTCGCTTCGCCAATTCCCGGCACGGTGACGCGGATCGTGAACCTTGGAGCATGATGCGCACCCGTGCGCCCGATCACTTCGTAAAGCGGCGGTTTGCATTCGCGCGCCGCGGCAAGCTCCTGGAGGGCCGACTTTGGATGTTTGGGCGCCTTGCGTTGCTCGGCCAGCAGGGGTTCCCAGATCCGCGCAACGAATTGTTGCGCCGCGTCGACCCCGCCATCGATGAGCAGTGCCCCGATCAGCGCTTCGACCACGTCGCCGACGACATTCTCGCTCTGGCTCGCGCCATCCTCGCGCGCCTGCTTGCCGAGCCGGACGAGCGAGGGAACACCGAGCTCGCGGCCGATCTCGGCACAGGTCTCGCGCGCGACAAGCACGTTGTAGCGGCGCGAGAGATAACCTTCGGGCTCCTGCGGATGACGGTCATAGAGCGCGCGCGCGATGGCATGGCCAAGGACGCGGTCGCCGAGGAATTCGAGCCGCTCATAATTATTGCTTGCCGCACTGGCGTGGGTGAGCGCCAGCTCGAACAGACGGATGTCATTCGGCTCATGCCCGAGCTTCTCGCGCACGAACTTTGCAACATCCCCTTTCATTCAGAATCTCCAGTGTAGCTGTTCCCGATACGGCCGGCACGCAGGGCCGTGAACCATGTCCATGGCTTCAGATAGGAGGCATTGCCATCAGTCGACCAGAAGGTCACGAGCGCGCGTCCGATCAGATCGTCAACCGGAACCATGCCTATGCCGCCTTCAAAGGTTGGAAAACGGCTGTCGAGGCTGTCATCGCGATTGTCTCCCATAAGGAACAGGTGACCAGGTGGAACGCGGACGGGGGCGAAATCGTCGGCGGGTCCGTGCTCGACCTGGTCGAGCACGGTATAGGTGGGGCCGGCGGGCAGGGTTTCGAGATAGGCGTGATAAGCGCAGCTAGGCTTGCCGGCGCGCAGCGATAACGCGGGCAGCGCCGGCGGAACGGCCTTGCACGGACTGTTTGGACTGACTGGCATCTCGAACGCCGGCAGCTGGCGCCGGGGCACCGGTCGACCATTGAGGATCAGCTGACCGTTGGACAGCGCAACGGTGTCGCCGGGAATGGCGATCACGCGCTTGACGAGGTCGGCCTTCTCCGCGGGGACACGAAAGACCACGACGTCCCCCCTCGCGGGCAGGCGCGTCAGGACGCGCCCGCCGAATGAAGGGAAGCCGAGCGGGAAGCTGAAGCGCGAATAGCCGTAGCTCCACTTGGCGACGAGGAGATAGTCGCCGATGTAAAGCGTCGGGAGCATCGAGCCCGACGGGATATTGAACGGCTGGACGACGAGGCTGCGAAGCGCCCAGGTGAAGATGACCAGCAGGATGAAGAAGCGTGCGAGGCTCCAGGCGCTCTCCGGTTTTTCGTCACTTGCCGAGCGGCGGCGGGAAGAGCGGAGGGCCATCCGGTCCGCTGTTTGGCGAGGAGGAGCCCAAGGTCAAGCCGGGGTGGCATTTGCCGGGGTTGCCACTATGTGCGCGGCCATGGCTGAACAACAGCAGCAACAAGCCGGGAAGACGCTGGAACAGCTCTTCCAGGCTGAACCCGACCGCCTGAGCCGTCTCACCTCGACGTTCGCCGGCATCTACTTCGACTGGACCAAGACGCATCTCGACAGCGTCCTCATCGACCGCTTCATCGAGCGCGCGGGAGAAAAGGGATTTGAAGCTGCGCGTGATGCGCTGTTCGCCGGCGAGGTCGTCAACCAAAGTGAAGGCCGTCCCGCCACGCATGTCGCCGAACGCGGCGGCGGGTCTCCGGAAGATGTCGACCTCTCGACTGTGCGGCGCCAGCGCATGCGCGCTCTCGTCGATGCGATCGAAGCCGGCGCCTTCGGGGAACTGACGGGCATTCTCCACATCGGGATCGGCGGATCCGTCCTTGGCCCCGCATTGCTGGTCGATGCCCTTGGACGGCGGAGCTCGAGCCTCACCGTCCGCTTCCTGTCGAACATCGACGGCGCTGCCTTCGAGGATGCTGTCGAGCCGCTCGATCCAGCAACGACGCTTGTCGTCGCGGCCTCGAAGACCTTCACGACGCTTGAAACCCTCGCCAACCTGGATGCTGCCCGGGCGTGGCTCCGCGGCGCGGGTGTAAGCGACCCCGATGGGCGGGTCATCGCCGTGACCGCAAATCCGCAGGCGGCGCTCGACCATGGGATCGACGAGAGCCGCATCCTGCAATTCGGGGAGGGAGTGGGTGGACGCTACTCATTGTGGAGCTCGGTTGGACTGAGCGCCGCCCTCGCGCTTGGCTGGGACGCCTTCGAGGCGCTGCTGGAAGGCGCTGCCGAAATGGACCGCCACTTCCGCTTCGCCTCGCTTCGCGAGAATCTCCCGCTCCTCGCCGCGTTCGCTGACCGGCTCTATGTGGAAACATTCGGCTGCCAGACCCGCGGCGTGTTCGCATATGACGAGCGGCTGCGGCTGATCCCGTTCTACCTGCAGCAGCTCGAGATGGAATCGAACGGCAAATCCGTGACCAGGGATGGCAAGGTCGTCGAGGTGCCGACGGCGCCCGTCACCTGGGGCGGCACGGGAACGGACGCGCAGCACGCGGTCTTCCAGCTTCTGCACCAGGGCACGGTACTGGTTCCGGTCGAGTTCATCGCAGTAAGCGAGGCCGACGATGCGCAGGATCCCGAGCATCACCGGCTGCTTCTGCTCAACGCCTTTGCCCAAGGGGCTGCGCTGATGGCGGGGCGCACGAGCGAGGATCCGCAGCGAAGCTATTCAGGCAACCGGCCGAGCGTGTCGATTCTCCTCGATCGCCTCGATCCGCGGACGCTTGGCGCTCTCATTGCGTTCTACGAGCACCGCACCTTCGCCAATGCGATCCTGACGGGGATCAATCCGTTCGACCAGTTCGGGGTCGAGCTTGGCAAGCAGATCGCCCGCCAGCTCGCGGAAGGCGAGGATGAGGAAAGTCTCGACGTGTCGACAAGGGCATTGATGGAAAGGGCAGGGATCTGATGGCCGATTTCGATTTATTCGTGATCGGAGCCGGCTCGGGCGGCGTTCGCGCCTCGCGCGTTGCGGCGGCTTATGGCGCGCGTGTCGGCATCGCCGAGGAGCATAAGGTCGGCGGGACCTGCGTCATCCGCGGCTGCGTGCCCAAGAAGCTGCTCGTCTATGGCGCGCATTTCGCCGAGGACCTCGACGATGCGGCAATGTTTGGCTGGGACGTGCCTGAAAAGAGCTTTTGCTGGCCGGTCCTGCGCGACAATGTCCTCTCGGAAGTGGAGCGGCTGGAAAGCGCGTATACCGAGACCCTGACCAGCCACCAGGTGACCATCTTCCACGAGCGGGCGACGCTGAGCGGCCCCAACCTGGTCAAGCTCGCAAGCGGCAAGGAAGTGACCGCCGACAAGATCCTGATTGCCACCGGCGCCACGCCGGTCATGCCGCTGATCGAGGGGATCGAACATGCGATCAGTTCAAACGAGGTCTTTCACCTCGAAGAGCTGCCGAAACGCATCGTGATCGCCGGAGGCGGCTATATCGCGAACGAGTTTGCCGGCATTTTCCACCAGTTCGGAACGCATGTGACCTTGGTCAATCGCACCGACGTTATCCTTCGCCACTATGACCAGCAGCTCGTCGACCGCCTGATCCAGATTTCGCTCCGCAAGGGGATCGACTTCAAGTTCAATGCAACGATCGACCGGATCGAGCGCCGCGACGATGGTTCGCTCCATGTCGCGATGAGCGGCTGCGATGACATCGAGGCGGACCAGCTGCTGTTCGCGACCGGTCGCGAGCCGAACACGCAAGGTCTCGGCCTCAAGGAGATCGGGGTCGAGCTCGGCGACAAGGGCGAGGTCAGGGTGGACGAGGACAACCGCACCAACGTCCCCTCGATCTTTGCGGTTGGCGATGTGACCGACCGCGTGCAGCTCACGCCCGTCGCGATCCGCGAGGGCCAGGCATTTGCCGATACTTTCTTTGGCAACAAGCCGCGACGGGTCGACTATGGCTGTATTCCCTCGGCCGTCTTTAGCCATCCGCCACTTGCCGGCGTCGGCCTCACCGAAGGTGCCGCGCGCAACAAGCTTGGCTCCGTCAAGACGTTCACGTCCGACTTCCGGGCGATGAAGAACGTCCTTGCCGGTCGCAACGAGCGCTCGCTCTACAAGCTGGTCGTGGACGAGGGCACCGACGAGATCGTCGGGATCCACATGATCGGACCCGACGCACCGGAAATTCTCCAGGCAGCAGCGGTGGCGGTGAAAGCCAAGCTGAAGAAGAGCGACTTCGACGAGACCGTTGCGCTCCATCCGACCATGGCCGAAGAGCTGGTGCTGATGCGGTGACCGGCGAGGCCGATCTCGATCGCCGCTGCGCCGATAGCTTCGGCCGCCAGGGACTGATGCGCCTGTTGGGAGCAAAGCTCGTCGAGGCGGCGAATGGGCGCGCCATCATTGAGGTGCCCTATCGCGAGGACCTCACCCAGCAGCACGGCTATTTTCATGGAGGCGTCGTCACCGCGATCGCCGATACCGCGTGCGGATACGCGGCTTATACGACGATGCCCGCGGATGCCTCGGTCCTGACGGTTGAATTCAAGATCAATCTCATGAACCCGGCGGCCGGCGACCTGCTGCGCGCCGAAGCGCTCGTCCGCAAATCGGGGCGGACGCTGGTCGTCGTTGGGGCGACCGTACTTGCGATCAGGCGCGAGACGGCTGTCCCTGCCGGGGAAATGCTGGGCACGTTCATCGTCCTTCGCAACACCAGCGACATGGAGCCTCGTGTTCTTGCGTGAACGGCGATGCTCTGGACGCCGTCGGAGCGTCCCTCTAGGCGATTAGATCAATCAGCGGTGGGACATCGATGGAATGTGATGCTCTCGTAATCGGCGCCGGGCATAATGGTCTGACCTGCGCTCATTACCTCGCAAAGAGGGGTTTGAAGGTGACCGTCGTGGAGGCGGCTCCGAACGTTGGCGGCGCTGCCGTCACAGACGAGTTTCTACCGGGCTTCAGGAACTCCGCGGCGAGCTACACGGTCAGCCTCCTTCAGCCCAAGGTCATCCATGACATGCAGCTCGAGCGGCATGGGCTGAAGGTCGTGCTGCGCAAGACCGACAATTTTCTTCCCGGCGACGGAGACTATCTGCTCGCCGGCCGGAACGGCCTGACGCGCAAGGAAATCGCGCGCCACAGCAAGCCGGACGCCGAGGCCTACGACCGCTACATCAGCGAGCTCGAGACGGTCGTTCGGTTGCTGAAGAAATGGCTGCTCCGCGCCCCGCCCAACGTCGGCCGCAAGGTCAGCGCCATTCCAAAGCTGCTGAGCCTCGGGCGCGACATGGCCGGGCTGACCCTCGACGAAACGAGGGTCGTTCACGATTTTGCCGTGCGCAGCGCGTCCGACATCCTCGATCGTCATTTCGAAGGGGACTTGACCAAGGCCCTGTTCGGTTTCGATGGAGTGGTCGGCAATTTCGCCTCGCCGCAGTCGCCCGGCACCGCCTACGTCCTTCTCCACCACCTGTTTGGCGAGGCTGCCGGCGTGCCGGGGGCCTGGGGCCACGCGATCGGCGGAATGGGATCGATCACCCAGGCGATGGCGCGAGCTTGCCGGGAGGCGGGCGTCGATATCCTGCTCAATACGCCTGTCGAGGAAGTGATCGTCACGAACGGGCGCGCTTCGGGCGTGGTCGCCGGCGGCAAGGCCTACCAGGCGAAGACGATCATCGCGGGCGTCAATCCACGGCTCCTGTTCGACCAGCTGCTGCCGCGCGGCGCGGTCGAGGAAGACGTCGCGGCGCGCATGCATGGCTGGAAATGCGAAAGCGCAACCTTTCGCATGAACGTTGCCCTGGCCGAGCTTCCGAACTTCACGGTCTTGCCCAAGAAGGGCAACCACCTGACGGCCGGCATCATCATGGCGCCAAGCCTCGATTACATGCACCGCGCCTATCTCGACGCCGCGGTCAACGGCTGGGCGAAGCAGCCGATCATCGAAATGCTGATCCCTTCGACGCTCGATCCGAGCCTCGCGCCCAGGGGCAAGCATGTTGCGAGCCTCTTCTGCCAGCACTTCCGCTATGATCTTGGACCGGGAAGAAGCTGGGACAAGGAGCGTGAGAAGGCTGCCGACCAGATCATCGCGGTGGTGGACGCCCATGCGCCGGGCTTTGCCAAGGCGGTCATCGGCCGCCAGATCCACTCGCCGCTCGATCTCGAGCGCCGCTTTGGCCTGATCGGCGGCGACATCTTCCACGGCAAGATGGGGCTCGACCAGCTATTCAGCGCGCGCCCGATGATCGGAGCCGCCGATTATCGGATGCCGCTGAAAGGCCTCTATCTTTGCGGCTCGGGTGCTCATCCCGGCGGCGGTGTCACGGGCGCGCCGGGACATAATGCGGCACAGGCGGTCCTCGCCGACCGGCGCTTCTGGAGCCGGCGTCATTGAAACCGCTGGAAGGTGTGAGGGTCCTCGATCTGAGCCGGGTGCTCGCGGGGCCCTGGTGCACCCAGCTGCTCGCCGACCTTGGAGCGGAGGTGATCAAGATCGAGCGGCCAGGCGCCGGCGACGATACGCGCCTTTGGGGTCCGCCATGGCACGGCGAAGGTGAAGAACGGGTCGCCGCTTATTTCCTCAGCTGCAACCGGGGCAAGAAATCGGCGGCAATCGATTTCTCGCAGGACGAGGGCGCAGCGCTCGTCCGCAGGCTCGCCGCCCGGTCCGACATTCTCATCGAGAATTTCAAGGTCGGCGGGCTTGAGAAATTCGGTCTCGATGCAAAGTCGCTGCGAGCTCAAGATCCGCGGCTCGTCTATGCCTCGATTACCGGCTTTGGTCAGGATGGTCCCTACGCCGAGCGGGCCGGCTACGATTATATCATCCAGGGCATGGGCGGGCTGATGAGCATCACCGGCCTGCCTGACGGGGTGCCGGGCGGGGGCCCAATGCGGGTCGGGGTAGCCGTCGTCGACCTCTTCACCGGCCTTTACACCTGCATTGCGATCCTTTCGGCGCTTTATCGGAGGGAACGGACAGGAGAGGGGGCGCACATCGACATGGCGCTATTCGACACCCAGATCGCGATGCTCGCGAACCAGGCGTCGAACGCACTCATCTCGGGAAAAGACCCGCCGCGGCAGGGAAACACGCACCCGAATATCGTCCCCTACCAGCCTTTCGAGGCCGCCGATCAGCCGATTATCATCGCGGTCGGGAACGACCGGCAATTCGCTCGCCTCGCCGAGATTTGCGGATCGCCCGAATGGCTTGCTGACGACCGCTTCGCATCGAACGGCGCTCGCGTCGCCAACCGCGAGGAAATGGTCCGGCTGGTGAGCGAGGCCATTGGCCGCAAGACGGCGGCGGAATGGCTCGATCAGCTCGAGGCCGCGGGCATCCCGGCGGGCCCGATCAACCGCATCACCCAGGCGCTCGGCGACGTCCAGGCTCAGCACCGGCAGATGGTTCGCAGCATCGCCGGCGTGACGCTCGTCGGTTCGCCGGTTCGCCTCGACGGCGAGCGCGCAGATTCGGACCTTCCCCCGCCTCGCCTCGGCGAGCATACCCAAAGCGTGCTGGCGAGCATCGGCGTGTCGGCGGCGGAGGCAGCGCTCTTGAGGTCTAAGGGCGTAACCGGCTGATTAATGCGCGGGCGGCGCGTCCTTGCTCACTCCCGCCACGAGGAGGTCGAGCTGGTTCTGGCAGCCGTTCTCGATCAGGGCCTGGGCAGTACCGACGAGATCCGAGGGCACCGATCCCAAGGTTACGACATCGACGCTGTTCTTGTCGCCAGCATCGCCCCAATCGATCTGATATTGCGCGCCGCTCTTCACCGGCAGCCCGGCGGGCCATGCCGCGAGCGCTTTGCCGGCAGCCCAGCTCAGTTTCTGGGCCTGCCCGTCTGACGAGCGGATTTGCACGCTTGCAGCGGCATCGCTGTCCGGGCGCCAAAGCTGGAGCTTGCTTGCGTCAGTGACGCAGACCTTGCCGCTTTGTGTCGCATCGATGTCCCAGAGACTTGGGTTATGGGCGACCTCCGCTGCCCGCAGCGCGCCGAAGCGGCCGCGCTGCCCGGCCGCCGAGGCAAGGCTGATCTGTCCCGCGTCGAAATTGCCGGGCCCGCGAAGCGTCTGCGCCGAACTGGGACCAAGCACGGTGACGACGTCTCCGCCCTGGAGGGTGATCTTGGCGCTCGGCGGAATGGTCTTGCCCGGCGGATAGGCCTTGGCCGAGGGCCCGAGCGACTTCACCACCACGACGCTGGCCGCAGCCATCGTCGAGCTCAGGGCGACGACAAGTGCTGCGCCCCACAGCATTGGCTTCGCACGCATCTTCCGGCTTTCCCTTTTCAGCTCAGTTCAGGATCTTGGTGGCAACGTTGTAGCGATAATCCTCATCTTGCGTCAGGCAGCGCCGGGTGGACCTGTCCTTGGCATCGGCGACCGCCTTCTGCTGGTACATGACGTCGGTCAGCAGCTTGCGCGACACTCCCATCCGGATCAGGAAATCATTGTCCTCGCTCGCGAGCAGGGCCGAATCCTGCTCCACGTCGCCGATCAGCCCAATGGCGCTGTCAGTCCCCTTGTTGAGCTCGGAGCGGACCGCCTCCTTGTCGCCGACATGCGTGAACATGTGGACGACGAAGAGCCCGCCCGGATCGACGTACCGAACGACGCCGCCCATGAACATGAAGTTGCATGCGGAAAAGCAGGCCCAGCCTTGCGGGATCCTGGTCGGGATCATGGCGTCGCGGATGATCTTGCCGGCGGCGTTGCCTGCCCGGGCATCCCCTCCCGGCGAGCGCAGCCAGATTTCCTGGACCGGGTCATTGGTCTTGAGCGCATCCTGAAGCTTCGCGGCGACATCCTGGTCGATCTGGCCTTCGGCTTTCAGCACCCGCACACCGTTGATCGTCTCGAGCGAGAATTTCATCTCGGGGTAGGTCGACCAGTTAAGGTGCTTGGGGCAGGTCGGATTGTCGGGGTCCGGAGGATCCGCGGCAGCGACGTTGAGGAGCAAGAGGCATGCTCCGACGACCGGCTTGATGCGGAATGCCATCGGCTCAGACCTTGACGTAGGCGCTTGCGCCGGGGGCCCTGCACATTTTCTTCGGCACGGTTGTTTCTTCGCCATCGACGATCACGACATCGGTGACCGTCAGGCATTGCGACCCGTCCGCCATCTGCTGCTGTCCGGTGACCTTGGAGCTGCCGGAAACGTTGGAGCGGCTCTCGCTTTTCCAGTTCACCTCGGTCCCCACGCCGCCGCGGATCGCCTGGTCGGTAGCTTTGGCTGCCTGCTGCTGCTCCTTGCAGTCGAGGATCTTGAGAAGCTCGTCTCCAAGATAGGATGCGGCCGGCATGGCGAGTGAATAGACTTCTCCCCCGACGCCGGCATGGCCCAGAATGCTGCCGCCGATGCTTCCGAGCATGCTGCCGAACATCGAGCGCTTGGCCTGCTTCTGCGGAGTGTCCTGGCATTGCTGGGGATTATGCTGCTGTGCGGCCGCCGAGCCGCCGCCTAGGGCAGCTATCGGCGCGATCGCCAGCAGCCCGGTCAAAGCCAAGGCACGCAACATGAATCACCCCCTGATGTCGCTTGTTCCTGAATTATGCTTTGATTTGAATGGGGTCAATGAACGCTGGTCGAATCAGGGACGCTCAGGCGGATCCACGCGACCGTTTCGCCGACGGGGCTGGACGGGTCCTGCCAAGCACCGCCTCGAGCGCCTGGATGCGCCGGCTGTTGTCGGCGATCAGCTCGTTGATCTGCGCTTCGCGAGCCTCGCGCTTTACGACCGTGCCAATTGCACGGGCAATGTCCTCGGAGACTTCGCAAAGCGCCTTTTGCTCTTCGCGGCTAGGGATCGAACCATCGGGGCGCGGCCCGACGATGAGGTAACCGACCGGCTCTTGTTGATCGGAGCTCGGGACGAGCGGCACGCGAATCGGAAACAGCCGATCGGATGCCTCGCAGACGTCGCATGGATGGCCGTTCGCGAAGACGGATGTGCGCCACGCGTCCACTTCATCGCTGGAAAGCCCGCGGGCGCTGAGGACGCAGCTATCGACGATTATCGCCGCCCTGACCGCGCGTACCCCGCGCTCGACCTGCGCGAGGATCTGGCCGAGCATTTCGCTAAGCGGAGCAGTCTCGCGCATGTCCCTGACGCTCTGAGGCAGATCGTTCCGAAGGAGGAACAGGTTCTTCTGGAAGCGCTTCTCCGACCAGCGCTGGACGCGATCCTGGATCGGGTTGACCATGATCGTCGCGAGCGCTGCCGCGAAGATGATCGGACCTTCGTTGTTGGTGTTGCCGGAATAATTGTAGACGATCTGCTTCAGCGCATCCCCGGCTGCGGCAAAGATCGCGGCGACACCCAAGGTGATCACGGCGACATTGACGGATCGCCCGATCACGATCTCGGCATCGTAGAGACGGTAGCGAAGAAGCGCGACGAGCAGGCCGAGCTGCAGGAACAGCGCGGCAAGTGCAAAGCTGATGCCGGCGGCCATCTCGACCAGCAATTGATGCCCGAAGCTTCCCGTCGACCATTTTAGATAATCGCAGACGATCGAAACACAGCGCAGCACGGCATAGGCGCTGATCCCGAACAGGGCCCAGCGGATCTGTTGCCGCTGCTCGCTCGAGTGGGTCCGGCGCAGCCGGCGGATCATGGAAAGCACGCCGATGACCATCAAGGCGATGAAATAGGCCTGGTAGGTCTGTCCATGGAGGAACATCAGGAGCGGCAGGCAGGCAATCAGCCCAATTACCCGCCAGGAGAGATTGCCGTGCGGAAACAAGAGGATGCCGGCGAGCAGGAGAATGTTTCCGAGATCGTAGACGGCGACGTTGACGGGGCGGGGAACCCCGAACGACGCAAGGAAGATCGAGGACGGCTGCTCGGCTGCGATGTTGAGGAGAACCGCAAGCGAAAGGAGCGAACTGACGACGTCGCGCGAATTGCGGCGGTGTAGCAGCCACGCTGCCCAGAGGAGGAAGGGATAGAAGGCAATGTGGAAAAGATCGATGAAGCTAAGGATCCGGGGCGACACCCCAAGCGATTGCGCGCCCGCGTCGATATGATGCTCACCGGTCGTCACCGTCACTTCGCGCACGCGTCCGCCGGGATCGCGTAACGTCAGCGGAACCTGCGATTGATCATCGCCGAACAGCAGGTTTCCCATTGCGATATAGGCGGGATCGTCGGCGTGCTTCGATAGCGCCTCCTCGTTGACCGGCATCGATTTCGGGAGCGGCAGGCCATAGATTGCAAGGATGTGATCGCCCGCGACGATCGCGCCCGACTTCTCCTGCGGTCCGACAGTAAAACGCACCACCGTCGCGTCAGCGGGAGATACGGCAAAGCCCGCGCGGCTGCCGAGGAGTAGCTGCGAGTTGTTCGGCTTTTGCGTGTAGCGCTGATAGGATCCAACCAGGGGGCCGCCGATTGCGAACAGCAATACGAGGACCCAGAAGGCGGTAAACAGCCGGTAGCCGAGCGTATTGAAGTCCGGCACCACGGGCGGCAGCCGGAAACCTCGCTTCAGCTCCTGGTCGTTCCTTGGCAAGGCAAGCTGCATTCCCCCTCAGCTCCGGCCTGGATTGTCCTGGCATCATCATGAGCGGCGCGAACGCACCGCGCAATCGCTAAGTGGTTGAGCTGTCTTCGGTCTCGATGCCGTCCTCGCCGTAGCGGGACTTGATGAAGCGGCCCTGGGTTTCGAACGCCGCCACGTCCTGTCGGGCAAGTTGCTGGGAGATATCGGCAAGCGCGGTGCGGGCGGCAATGAGGCTCTCGACGAGCCGCTCGTCGACGGTCTTGCCTTCGCCATCCTGTTCGCCGCGAAAGGCGGGCGGGACGTTGGCGTAGCGTTCGATGAGGCCGGGCAGATGTATGGACATCAGCCGGCGCGCGTCCTGGGCGCGCGGGTCGAGCGTGTCGACGCGCTCGAGGGTCTGCTTGAGGGGTGGCATGAGCGCGCTGATCGCGTCGAGCTGTGTCTGCGCTGGCGGAGGTAAGTCCCGGCGGACCTTGTAGAGGTAGGAGTCGAAGCGCTCGACCATCGCGCCGTTCGGAAGATCGGTCGAAGGGGCAGGGGCGGAAACCGCCTGCTTGCCGCCGCGCGCAATGAGAACGCCGGCAACGACCAGCGTCGCGATCAGTGCGGCAAGAAAGCCGAAGATCCCGATCGGCTTCACAAATCCGATGACGAGGGTCGCAAGCCAGACGAGGACGATCCCGCCGGCAACCTTCGCCGCTGTCCGGCCGAGACCTGCATTGAGCCGTTCGCGCTCCCGCCGAGCGGCCTCGCGGGCAGGTCCGTCGCGGTGATCAAGCTGGTCCGCGACCCGCTCGAAGCGGGCAATCGCCCGTTCAACCTTGTCGGTGACGTCGCTCACTTGGCCTCGATCGGAGTAAACGGCGATGCTGACGGAGCTCCGAGCTTCGCCTGGTTCACGCCTTCGGCCCTCGCGATATAGCCTCTCGACTTCTCCACTTCCTTGCCGAGCGTGTCGACCGTCTGCTTCATGTTGCCGAGCGCCTGGAGCTTGAACTGGTCGATCTGGTCCATGGTGTCGTAGATGTTCTGGAATGCGCGCTGCAGCGTCTCGAGCGGGATCGTGGAGCTTGCAGCCTGCTCGTGAATCGCGCTCGACTGCGTGCGCAGCATTTCACCCGTCGAATCGATCATTCCGGCGGTGGTGGTGTTCAAGGCGCCGATCTGCTCGAGGACTAGCTTCTGGTTGGTCATCGCCTGGGCGACCGTCACCGCGGTGCGCAGGGCCGAAACGGTCGTGGTCGATGCGCGATCGACGCCCTTCACGAGCTCGACATTGTTCTTCTTGACGAGATCGAGCGCGAGATAGCCCTGAACGGTCACCGCCATTTGCGTCAGGAGGTCGGTCGTTCGCTGGCGCGTGTAGAAGAGCGCCGTTTCCCTGATCGCCTTGGCCTTGGCGGGATCGGTCGCGTCCAGCTCGTTCGCCTTGTCCTCGAGCCGCTGATCGAGGCTCTTGGAGATGTGGATCATCTGCTCGAGCTTGTGCATCGTCTTCCAGAGGTTCGCGCGCTCGGTATCGATTGCCGCATTGTCCATCAGCAGCTCGTCCTTGCCCGACGCAAGGCGCGCGAGGATCGCCGAGATATGGGTCTGCGAACTCTGGTACTGGCGGAAATAGTTCTTCATTCGATTGCCGAACGGAATGAGTCCGAACAGCTTGCGTCCGGGCGAGAGGCTGCCCTGCCGCTTGGGGTCGAGGTCCTCGACGGTCTTGCGAAGCTCGGTGAGGTCGGCGCCGATCCCGGTATCGCTGTCGATTGCCTTGACCGGCCGGTCGAGGAACCGGTTCGAAGCGCCAGCGGCTTCGGCGATCTCCTTGCGGCCCATAGCGGTCAGCTGGTCGACCTTCTTGCCGAACTCAGGACTGTTCGAATCGAGGCTTGCAAGCTCATCGACAAACTGGCCGACGCGCTTGTCGAGCTCGGTGGTTTCCTCCGCCTTGAGCGGCACGAGCCCGGCGGCCTCGGACGGCTCAACGGGCTGCAATGCCTCGGGCGGGTTGAGGTTGAGCTTCGTCTTGGTTGCGGTTTCGGTCGCTGGCGCCGCTTCGGTGGCCATGGCTGCATATCCTTTCGTCGCCCTTGTGCTGCGCGCCGCAAGGCCGGTCAACGCCGCTGGGTTTCTGGTGTATTATAAAACTAAGACACGCCAAAACAAGGCAAAGTCGGCGGATCTTGATGAATGTGTGTTAACCACGGCCTTGAACGGTTCGCTTACCCTGTCGGGTCTAGAGGCTCCCCAAAGCGCATCTCAGCGGATCGGGCACGCGAAATATGTTCAAGTTCCTCAAAAAACTCTGGAGAGACCGGCGTGGAAACGCCCTTGTGATTGCCGGCGCCGCTCTACCGTTGATCGTGGGCTCGGCGGGCCTCGCGAGCGATACGATCCAATGGACCTTGTGGAAACGGCAGCTCCAGCGGACCGCCGATTCCGCCGCAACGGCGGGCGTTTATGCCGAAGTCCTCGGCAATTCGGTCGGAACCTGCAGTTCGAGCAACATCCCGACTGCGACCTATACCGACCCGGTTGCCTATGACATTCGCAAGAACAACCACACGGGCATGACCCCGAACTGTACCGTGACCAACCCGCCGACGACCGGCTCCTTTTCGTCTGACAGCATGGCGGTGAAGGTCGATCTTTCGGTCCAGCGCCAGCTGAGCTTCTCGAGCATGTTCATCAGCACCGCGCCGACGATCAACGCCAGCGCGACCGCGACGATTGTGCCGGGTGGCAACTATTGCGCGATCAGCTTGATCAAGACGGCCGCCACCGGGATCAGCGCGGGCGGCAATGCCACCGTCAACCTCGGCTGCGGCATGATCACCGATTCCATTTCGATGGACGCGGCGGTCGCGTTTGGATCATCGACGGTCACGGCGAGCCCGATTGCGGCAGTCGGCGGTATCGATGCGAGCGACAATTGGGGAACGGGTACCGTGCTCCAGCCCTTCACGCTTCCGCAGGCCGACCCGTTTGCAAATATCAACCCGCCAACGCCCACCGGCTGCCAGAAGTTCTCGGCCTGGGACACGGGCAACAACAACAAGCCCAACGGGACCGTCGATCTTACCGCTCCAGGTTCGCCGATCACGGCGGGAGGCACCTATTGCCTCAAGGAGAGCAGCGGTACGCTCAGCATCCAGGGCAATGTCATCCTGCCGAGCGGTACCTACGTTCTTGACCAGACCAGCCTCAGCATGACCAACAA
Organism: Sphingomicrobium sp.; assembly: GCA_035470745.1. Classification (GTDB taxonomy): domain Bacteria; phylum Pseudomonadota; class Alphaproteobacteria; order Sphingomonadales; family Sphingomonadaceae; genus Sphingomicrobium. The sequence goes on from DATIQO010000090.1 coordinate 56,594, forward strand.
CAATGCGAGCCTGACCTGTCTTCAATGCACGTTCATCCTGACCAGCAGCACCGGCTCGAACATCGGGAACGTCAATATCAATGGCGGCAAGCTCAACCTCGTCGCGCCTGACACAGGCACGTACCAGGGGATCATGATCTACCAGGATCGGCGTGCCACCAGCTGCACGAGCAATTGTAACCTCATCAACGGCAACGCGAACTCGGTGCTGCAGGGTGCGCTATACTTCCCCAATCAGCAGCTGACATTCCTCGGCACGGCCGGAATGAACACCAACTGCCTGCAGATGGTCGCGCTGACGCTCACCTTCTCGGGTAATTCGGCAATCAACAACAGCTGCCCTGCGGGCTCCGCATCGCATTCGTTCACGGGCCGGAAAGTGAGGTTGGTCGCATGATCCGCCTTCGCAGCCTTTCTCGCGACGAGCGGGGCGCCTCGGTCATCGAGCTTGCCCTCGTGCTGCCGATCTTCGGCAGCTTGGTGGTCGGCGTCACCGATCTCAGCCGCGCTTATTCGCAAAAGCTCATCCTCGAGCAGTCCGCCTACAGGGCGATCGAGAAGGTGCAGCAGTACCAGAGCAACGCCAGCACTTATAATACGCTCAAGACCGAGGCCGTAACCGCTGCAACCGCAGCCGGCTTCAGCGACGTCACGAGCAGCTCCGTGACGGTCGACTATTGGCTTGAGTGCAATGGTGTCAGGCAGGCCGACTATAACACGACCTGCGCGACCGAGGCGGGGACCGCGCGATGGGTCACGATCGACATCACCCACAATTTCACGCCGATGTTCGCAACGAGCAGGTGGCCAGGTTCCAACGCGGACGGCACCTACACGCTGCATGGGCGGGCGGGGCTTCGCACACAATGAGGCGCCTCAGCTTCCTCGCGCGCGATGAGCGCGGTGCAGCGGTGGTCGAGCTCGCGCTGTCGCTGCCGATCCTCATCCTGATGATCTACGGCATCTTCGAATTCTGCCAGCTGTACGAGGCCAACGCGGGCATGCAGCATGCCCTTGGCGAGGGGGCCCGCTACGCCACGCTCTACGATACGACGACGACCAACCACATCCCGACCGATGCGAACATCAAGGCCAAGATGCAGGCCAAGCTTTTCGGGCCCTACGGCGGCTCCTTCAACATCCAGGACCCGGTGACGCCATCGGCGACGACGTGCGTCAGCTGCCGCCAACTGACGATCACCTACACCCGGACGATGAACTTCCTGTTCTTCACGGGGCCAACGATCACGTTGACGCGCAGCAAGCTCGCCTACACTTCAGTCAACGGCTAGCTCTCTTCGAAAGAGGGTTTGCGCTTCTCGAAGAAAGCGCTGATCGCCTCCCTCACTTCGGCTGACTTCAGGCGCTCGGCGAAGGCATTTCCCTCGAGCCGCATCCGCTCGAGGATCTCGTCTCGCCCGCCAAGCCTTAGCAGCCGCTGCGTCTCGCGCAGCGCCTGGGGCGGTTTGGCGAGGAGCTGGCCGACGATCCTGTTCAGCGTCGCTTCGAGCTCTCCTGCCGCGGCCCGGTGGCTAACGAGACCGATCGAGCGCGCCTCCTCAAGCCCAAATGGCTCCGCGAGCAGGAGATAGCGCGCGGCAAGGCGCCTCCCGGCAATCCGCGGCAGGAGGAGCGAACTGGCCGCTTCGGGCACAAGTCCAAGGTCGACGAAGGGCAGCGAGAAGCGCACGCCCTCCTCCGCGACGACGAGATCGCAATGAAGGAGCATGGTCGTGCCGATCCCGACGCAATTGCCGTGGACCGCGGCGACAATCGGTGTTTCACATGTCGCGAGCGCGCGAAGGAAGCGCCAGACGGGAATTTCCTCGCTTCCGCGCTCCGGCGCGTCGAGGAAGTCGGCAAGGTCGTTGCCGGCGGCGAAATCCGGACCTTCGCCGCGCAGCGCCAGCAACCGCAGGGAGGGATCGCTGCTCGCCTGCTCAACCGCATCGGCGAGCGCTGCGTACATTGCGATCGTGATCGCATTGCGCCGCTCCGGCCGGGCGAGCGTAACGTTAAGGACGGGGCCATGTCTTTCCAGTCGGACATGCTCACTCATTGGCTGCTCCTGAATCTGGTGACGCGCCCGGCGCCACCGGCTATGGCGCCCCTTCTTCCATCAAAAGCCGGACGCCAAGCAAAAGTCATGAAGTTCTTTGCCGACACTGCCGAAATTGCCGAGATCCGCGAGCTTGCCGACACCGGCCTGCTCGACGGCGTCACCACCAACCCGTCCCTCATCCACAAGTCGGGCAGAGACTTCCTCGAGGTCGTGCGCGAAATCGCCTCGGTGGTGCGGGGGCCCGTCTCGGCCGAGGTCGTCGCGCTCGATTATGAGGGCATGATGCGCGAGGCCGAGGTGCTTCGCAGGATCGCCGACAATATCGCGATCAAGGTCCCTCTGACGCCCGCCGGGCTGAAGGCATGCAAGTCGCTGACCAGCGACGGCTCGATGGTCAACGTGACCTTGTGCTTCTCGTCCGCCCAGGCCTTGCTTGCCGCCAAGGCCGGCGCGACCTTCATTTCGCCGTTCGTCGGGCGGCATGACGATGTCGGCTTCGATGGCATGGAGCTGATTGCCGATATCCGCCTCATCTATGACAATTACGACTTTGCAACGCAGATCCTGGTCGCCTCGGTTCGCCATCCGATGCACGTCGTTCAAGCAGCAAAGATCGGCGCGGACGTGATGACCGCGCCGCCCAAGATCATCTGGCAGCTCTTCAAGCACCCGCTCACCGATGCCGGGATTGCGAGCTTCCTCAAGGACTGGGAAGCAACCGGCCAGAAGATCGTCTGAGGTGCCGCTCCTCAGGCCGGTAAGTCTTCCTTAGCGCTAGGAGCCTAAACGCTTCCGCCAGGATCAACGCATCGGCGGAAGATGATGCCTGCAGGGCCAATAGGGAGTGAAAACACCGGCTGGCCGGCTTCGAGCCGGTCCGGCCAGGCGGATCCTTATGCTTCCTGGAGGTTCGTCGGCAACGCCTTTGCGGCCGTGATCCTTGCCGCTTCGCTGTTCGAACTTTGGCGCAACTTCGTGCAGCCGGGCGATCGCGACTTCCTCGCTGTCTGGGGAGCTGCGCGGCTAACGCTCGCCGGCCATTCATGGGCTGCCTACGACAATAATGTGCTGCGTGCCGTGGAGGCGACCGCGGCGACGTTCAGCAGTGTCGGCGCGCAGCTCCCTTTTCCCTATCCCCCCGCCTACCTGCTGCTCGTCCTTCCCTTTGGCCTGGTGTCATTCCCGGTCGCCATGGCCGCCTGGTCCTTGTGCACGTTCGCCTTCTACATGTTCGCTGCAAGGCGGCTCATGCCCCGGTCCGGCTGGCTCGCCGCGGCATTTCCCGCCGTCTACGCGAACGCGGCGATCGGCCAGAATGGGTTCCTGACCGCCGGCATCTTCATGACCGGCATGTCGCTACTCAGCAGATCTCCCGCGGCAGCCGGGCTTGTCCTTGGTTGCCTGGTGATCAAGCCGCAGCTTGCGCTTCTCTTGCCGATTGCGCTCGTCGCGGGGCGGCAATGGCGCGCCATCCTTGGCGCGGCTGCATCCTCGATCGGGATCATGCTTCTCGGCCTGGTCCTCTTCGGGCCCGCAACCACGACCGCATGGCTCGGTGAAGCGCCGCTCATCATCAAGGTCACCGGGGACGGCCTCATGGGCTGGTCGAAGCTTGCCAGCATCTATGCGGCCGCCCGGGAAATCGGCATCGAGGAGGGGCCCTCGATCGTCATTCACGCTCTGGTGGCACTCGCTGGCGCTGTACTCGTCTGGCGCTCATGGCGCGGGGAGAGCGAGCTCGGCGCGAAGATCGCGATCCTCGCCGCCTCATCGATGCTGATCAGCCCCTATCTCTTCTACTATGACGGGCTCTTCCTCGTTCCCGCCTTTTTCTACCTCGCGGACAAGAAGGAGGGGGCGGCTATCCTCCTTGCGCTCTGGTCTCTTCCGCTGCTCGTCATCGGGCAAATCGGCGGCGGCGAGCTGGTGAACCTCAACCCTATCGGTCCGGTCATCCTCGTCGCCCTCATTCTTCGTCGTTCGAATGCAGCTAAGTCCCGCAGTGACTGCTTAAATTTAACGTTTGAGCAACCCTTCGACGTAAGACTTTCTCAACGGGTCTAGCGGTACGGTTGGGGCAACCTGCGAAGTGGACGTCGCAGGCTGAGGCGCAAGCCTCTGCACTTGGAACCAGGAGCGAAGACCATGAGCAAGTTTCTGAAGCTGATCAAAGACAAGAAGGGCGCCACCGCCATCGAATACGGCCTGATCGCAGCGCTTATCGCTGTTGCGGCCATCGGCGCGATGCAGGGCATCGGCAACAAGCTGAGCTCGACCTTCAATAACGTGTCGAACCACCTGAACTAAGACATCGATCTAGTTCAAAGC
>DATIQO010000091.1:0-22016 GCA_035470745.1 Sphingomicrobium sp.
ACCCGCAGGAGCAATTTCCCGACCGACCTTTATGTCGCACAAGGATTGACGGAAATGCTCGGCCTTAAGCTCAAGGCCGTCGAGCCGGACGAGATTCTTCCAGCGATCGACGAAGACACAGCCGCGGTCACCCTGACCCAGGTCGATTATCGCTCGGCTGCGATCCTCGATATGGAAAGCATCAACGCTGCCGCGCGTGCCGCTGGGGCACTGACCGTCTGGGACCTGTCGCACAGTGCGGGCGCGATCGAGCTCGAGCTGGACGCAAGCGGCTGCGACCTCGCCGTGGGCTGCGGATACAAATATCTCAACGGCGGGCCGGGCGCGCCGGCGTTCATCTATGTCGCGAACCGCCTTCAGTCTGAGCTGGAGTCGCCGCTCCAGGGATGGATGGGCCATGCAGAACCTTTCGCTTTTTCGGACGAGTACCGACCGGCGAGCGGCATCATGCGCTTCCTCTCCGGCACTCCGCCGGTCCTTGGCATGGCCGCACTGGAGGCCGGGATTGCAACCTTCGACGGCATTTCGATGAGAGACGTTGCAGCAAAGTCGCGAGCGCTCTCGCAGCTGTTCATCGATGAAGTAGAGATGCGTTGCGGTGATGAGCTCCGCCTCGCCTCACCGCGCAATTCGGCGCAGCGGGGAAGTCACGTGGTGTTCGCCCACGACGAGAGCTACGCGATCATGCAAGCATTGATCGCGCGCGGCGTGATCGGTGACTTTCGAGCTCCGGACCTCATGCGCTTCGGCTTCGCGCCGCTTTACAACAATCACGTCGATATGGTCCGCGCGGCTGACGTTCTAGCGGCCATCCTCAAATCGCGTGAATGGGATCAGCAATCTTTCAAGGCTCGCGCGAAGGTTACCTGACCGGACCATTCTTCATCCGCGCGCCGTCGATGCTCCAGGCGCCCGGTCCCGCGGCCGCGATATAAAGGAAAACGAAACAAAAGAAGATTGCACTCTCGCCCATGTTCGCCAGTGGCCAGGGACTCTTGGGGAAATGCATCATCCAATAGCCGATCGCCATCTCTCCAGAGGCGATGAATGCGGCAATGCGCGCCCACAGCCCAAGGGTGATGAGAATTCCGCCAATGAGCTCGATTACACCGGCCGCCATGAAAAGCGGCGGCAACGGTTGCATCGCGAACGGCACCGGGAAGCCAAAGAATTTCGAAATGCTATGTTCAAGGAACAAGAGGCCCGCGACAATGCGCAAAACTGCGAGCAGCTGGGGCTGCCAACGTGAAAGCCAGGCGAATTCCATGCGACCCTCCCGCTCTATTTCCATTACAGCCTAGAGAAGGTTGTCAGCCTCGGCCAAGTGTCAGGCATGTTCCTTGGCGGTTGCAGGATGCTGAGTGGTTGCGTGCGCCGCGTCTTCCGCAAGCAACTGACGCGATCGGTGGATCATCTCCACCCAGTCGTGAAAAGAATGCGCCAGCTTCGTCACCAAGTCCTTTAGCGGCCCCTCCTTGAGGCATTCATTCCCATCGAAGCTGTCGTCCGTCACATGCCCAAGATATGTTTCCGGCTGCTGCATGACCGGCATGTTCAGGAAGACGGCAGCCTGGCGAATCTGGTGGTTCGCACCAAAGCCGCCGATGCTGCCAGGGGAGACGGTGACGATAGCCGCGGGTTTCTTGTCGAACACGCTCTGGCCGTAGGGACGCGAACCTATATCGATCGCGTTCTTGAGAACGCCGGGGATTCCTCGGTTATATTCCGGGCTGACGAACAATATGCCATCGGCGCCTGCAACCGCGCCGCGAAACCTTGTCCACTGTTCGGGCGGGGAGGGGTCGAGATCCTGGTTGTAAAGCGGCAGGTCTCCAATCGGGATGATCGAGCAGTCAAGATTGTCGCCTCGAATCGAGCAAATGGCGCGGGCCATCTTGCGATTGAGGCTACCCTCCCGAAGGCTGCCAACGATGATCGCGATTTTGTAAGCCATCCGACTCTCCTCTGCTCAGCAGCCTAATACGCTTGGCGGGCAAAGGTTGCGACGCCAGTTCAGCGTTTCCGCGACTGGTGGCGAATATTGGGCGGACGGCCTCGGCGGCCCGGAGGCACGCGGTCCCTGCGCTCGCGCATTGGGCGCGTCCCGCCTTCCGGTTCTTCGGGCAATTCGAACCGCAGCGAACCCGAAACCGGATCTGCCTCGGCAATCCGCAGCTTCAGCTTCTGGCCCTGCCGATAGGTCGTTCCCGTGTCGTCCCCGATCAGCTGCTGGGCCTTCTGGTCATAGCGGAAATATTCCTCGCCGATCGTCGACACTGGCACCAAGCCGTCGCCTCCGAAGTCCACGACCGTCGCGAAAAAGCCGAATGGCTGGACGCCCGTGATCCGGCACATGACGATCTGCCCCCGCTGGTCCGCCAAATAGGCCGCGACGTAGCGGTCGACTGTCTCGCGCTCCGCTTCCATTGCCCGTCGCTCAAGTCCCGATATTTGCTCGCCTATGCGTTCAAAATGCTCCGCGTCCGACGGTGGCAACCCTCCCTCGCCAAGCCTGTAGGCACTGACCAGGGCCCGATGGACGAGCAGGTCCGCATAGCGTCGGATCGGCGAGGTGAAGTGCGCATAGGTTCCGAGCGCGAGGCCGAAATGGCCCAGCCGGTCGGGGGCGTAGCGAGCTTGCATTTGCGTCCGCAGCAGCTGCTCCATGATCTCGGGCCGGAAATCGGCCTCGCCTACTCGCTCAATGATCCTGTTGAATGTGCCAGGCTTGATCACCTGGCCGAGCGTGAATTCGATGCCGAACGTCTTGAGATAGTCCCTTAGCGCTTCCAGCTTCTCGCGGCTCGGCGCTTCATGGACACGGTACATGACGGGCGATTTCTTCGCCTCGAGCGCCCGTGCAGCTGCGACATTCGCAGCGATCATGAAATCCTCGACCAGCCGATGCGCGTCGAGCCGCTCGCGGGGCGCGACGGATTCGACCCGTCCTTTCTCGTCGAGCACGACCTGGCGCTCCGGAAGGTCGAGCTCGAGCGGCTCTCGCTTTGTGCGCGCAGAGTACAACGCCCGCCAGCACCCCCACAACGGCTTCAGCGCCATCTCGACGAGGTTGTCGGGCAAAGGTCCCTCGACCTGCGGCATCCAGCAGACGGGCGAGGCAACCTCGATCCTGTCCTCCTCGGAAGCGTCGATCGCGGCCTGCGCGTCCTCATAGGCGATGTTGGCTGCAACGCGAATCTTCGCGCGGCTGAAACGCCAGCTCTTGATCGCTCCGTCCTTGGCGATTGCAAGATGACAGGCGAGTGCCGCGCGATCCTCGCCTTCCTTCAGCGAGCAAATGTCGGCCGACAATTCCTCGGGGAGCATCGGGACGACGCGGTCCGGGAAGTAGACGCTGTTTCCCCGCGCCCGGGCAGACTTGTCGAGTGCCGAGTCGGGCCGGACGTAAAAGCTGACGTCGGCAATCGCGACGATCGCCCTCCAGCCGCCCTTATTGTCCTCATCATCGTCACGCGTTGCCCAGATCGCGTCGTCATGGTCGCGTGCGTCGGCAGGATCGATTGCGACGATCGGCAGGTGCGTCAGGTCCTCGCGTTCGCCCAGCGCAAGCCTGGCGACCCGGCCGGCTTCCTCGACGACCGCCCCGCTGAACTCATGCGGCAGTTCGTATTTATGGATGGCGATCAAGCTGAAGCTCCTGGGCGCGAAGGGGTCGCCCAGCACCGCATCGACGCGCGCAGTCACCCGCGGCCCGCGACCGGAAACCTCGCACAGGACGAGGTCGCCGGCTTCCCCATCCGCAACGTCGCTGATGGGAAGCTCCCGCCGCTCCTTCTTCTCCACCGGGGTCAGCCAGAACCGCGTTCCTTCCTGCCGCAGTACGCCCAGGACGAGCTGCGCCTTGCGAGCAAGCTTCTTCAAGGGATGAGCGACGAAACGTTCACCCCGCTCCTCCGTCCGGGCAAGGATGCGGTCGCCAATGCCAAGAGCGGCTTCCCGCTTCCCTTCGATCACCCTTAATCTCGGCGGCGGGGTGTCAGCTTCCCAATGTTCCGGCTGGGCAAAGACGATTCCGCTTTCGTCAGCGTCGATAATCCTGAACACCGTGACGCGAGGCAGGCCGCCCATCTTGTTGAACGCGCGTCCGCGACCAGCTTCGATGAGGCCATCGTCGGCCATGTCGTTGAGGAGTTTCTTGAGCGCGATCTTGGCATCGCCCCTGATGCCGAATGCACGCGCGATCTCGCGTTTGCCTGCCGGCTGATCCGACGTGCTGATGAAGTCCAGGATCTGCTTTCTGCTGGGAAGGTCGGCGGAGCGCTTGCGGGCCATTCAACTCCTTATCGTCGCGATTTGCGAAAGTCTGGATCCATGAACATCAACGCGCGACTGTCGAGAAATAAGGAGCGCTCACGGGCAAATAGCCGAACCGGCTGAAATGGTCAGCGTAACTGGCTATCCTTGCTGCCTCGCCGATTGATCGTCGAGTGAACAACCTTCTTGTCTCGTTCGGCCTGACAGCGGATGCAGGTGCGAACGCCCGGCAGCGCATCGCGTCGCTTCTTGGGGATCGGTTCGCCGCAATCGTCGCATTCGAGCGCGCTCTCACCCCTTGGCGTGTGGGCGCGGGCGCGAAGGATCGCATCCTTTACCGTATCCTCGATCTGCTCCTGAACGGCGCCATCCCGCGTCCATCCACCCGCCATGACTGCTCCTTTACCGCCTATGACGCAGGAAGAACGCGTCAGGGCTTCTTGGGACCAATATAAGGATGGAAGGCGCCTCCTGGTACAGCCGACGCGACCGGGCTCTCGAAGCCGTTCCTGCTTATCGACGACACGCCGAAGACCCAATCGTCGACACGGATATGCGGTAGGACTGCGGTGCATGCCCCCACGCACTTGCCGACATCCTTGCTGATCTGCCACTGGCTGGCGTCGGTTCGGCGCCACCATACCCTGTACTTTGCTGCGCCCGGCACTCGGGGCCAGGTGAGGGTCGTATCCGTGCTGACAGCGCCTTCCACCTTTGGCTCGGGCGGGGGCGGAGCGCTCGCGATCGCTGCGAGCGCCGCGACATTGAGCTTCGTAATCTTCGCAAGATAGCCAAAATCGACATGGTCGATCGTGTCGCCGTAGCGAATGCCTTTCTCCGTCCTCAGGTCCTGATGCTGCCAGTTGTAATTCTCGACCGCGACGCTGATCCGGGCCGCGGGATAGCCGAGTTCGAGGAAGGGAATATGGTCTCCGCCGCGGCCGAACCGGTCGGTTCGCCAGATCTGCCGAACGTCAAGCCCGAGCTTCAGCCGATCGGCAAGCGAATCGAGGAACCGCGATATGTTGCGCGATGGCGCATCGTTTTCGCCGCCGAGCGCATGCGTTTGCGCGGCAAGGTCCTGCTGGCCCTGGGACCGCGGCCCTTCCGACAACACTCGAGCGTGAGTGGAATCGCAAACGCCATCGGAGGAGCAGCTGTTGCCGATGATGTCGTTGTTCAGGACCGTAACAACGTTCCAGCCCTGCTGCCTCGCATAATCGGCCAGCACCTTGCCGCCGTAGAGCCCCTGCTCCTCGCCAGAAAGCGTCGCATAGACGATCGTTCCGGGGAACTTGTGCCTGGAGAGGATCCGCGCTGCTTCCATTACCGCCGAGGTTCCCGACCCGTCATCGTTCGCGCCGGGTGCGTCCGAGGTCGCGTTCATGATGTCGGTCACCCGGCTGTCGATATGGCCCTGGATGATGACCACGTCGTTCGGGCGCTTCGTCCCGCGCTGGATCGCCACCATGTCGTAGACCCAGGTCGGCTTTGGAATGCGCTCACCGGTAAACTGTTGTCCGGGCTTCACGATCGTCAGGCAATTGCCGCAGGCCGCTGAGTAGCGGCCGAATTCATCATGTGCCCAGTTAAGTGCAGCGCCGATTCCGCGATGGGGATCCGTCTGCGAAGAAAGCGTGTGCCGGGTACCAAAGCCCACCAGCTTGGAAATCGTGTGCCGCAGCTCCTTCTGGCTGACCCGCGAGGCAATCGCACGCAGCCTCGCGTCCGTCTCGGGCGGCGGCGCCGCACCGATCAAGCTGACGCACATCAAGATCGCGGCTTTACGCATCCGACTCTCCCTCTTCCCGCCTTGGGCAACTGGCATTTGCCTGTGCGCAGGTCTAGGGGAGCTGCCACCCCAGACAGCTCAAATCCAAGGACGCGTTACAATGCTTCGCAGCATCGACCATTTCATCGGCGGATCCACTTTTGCCTCGGGCGAGCGCCAGGGTGATGTGTTCGACCCCAATCAGGGCCAGGTTCAGGCCAGTGTCCGCTTCGGCACAACGGCCGACCTCCAGAAGGCGGTCGATGCAGCCAAGGCCGCCCAGCCCGACTGGGCCGCGACGAACCCCCAGCGCCGCGCCCGCGTCATGTTCAAGTTCCGAGAGCTCGTCGAAAAGAACATGGACGATCTCGCACTCCTGCTGAGCTCCGAGCACGGCAAGGTCATCGCTGACTCAAAGGGCGACGTTCAGCGTGGCCTCGAGGTGATCGAATATGCGTGCGGGATCCCGCAGGCGCTCAAGGGCGAGTATACCCAGGGCGCCGGTCCCGGGATCGACGTCTATTCGATGCGCCAGCCGATTGGGATCGGCGCCGGTATCACGCCGTTCAACTTTCCCGCGATGATCCCGATGTGGATGTTCGGAATGGCGATCGCCTGCGGCAACGCCTTCGTTCTAAAGCCGAGCGAACGTGATCCGAGCGTCCCGGTACGTCTTGCGGAGCTCATGAAGGAAGCCGGATTGCCGGACGGCATTCTCAATGTCGTTCATGGCGACAAGGAAATGGTGGACGCGATCCTCGACCACCCCGATATCGCCGGGGTGAGCTTCGTCGGCTCGTCGGACATCGCCCACTACATTTATTCGCGCGGCACCGCGAACGGGAAGCGCGTACAGGCCTTCGGCGGCGCCAAGAACCACGGCATCGTCATGCCTGACGCTGACCTCGACCAGGTCGTCAACGATCTTGCTGGCGCCGCGTTCGGCTCGGCGGGTGAGCGTTGCATGGCGCTTCCGGTGGTTGTCCCCGTTGGCGAAGAAACCGCCAACCGGCTCCGCGAAAAGCTCGTCCCCGCCATCGAATCGCTCCGCATCGGTGTCTCGACGGACCCCGACGCCCATTATGGCCCAGTGGTCAGCAAGGCCCACAAGGAACGGATCGAACATTATATCCAGATGTGCATCGATGAAGGCGGTGAGCTCGTCGTCGACGGACGCAATTTCACGCTCCAGGGTCATGAGGAGGGTTTCTTCATCGGCCCGACGTTCTTCGACCATGTGAAACCCGGCTTCAAAAGCTACAAGGACGAGATCTTCGGCCCGGTCTTGCAGATGGTCCGCGCGAAGGACTTCGAGGAAGCAGTGCGCCTCCCCTCGCAGCACGAATATGGAAACGGCGTCGCCATCTTCACGCGAAACGGTCACGCGGCGCGCGAATTCACCGCGCGCGTCAACGTTGGGATGGTCGGCGTCAATGTCCCGATCCCGGTTCCCGTGTCCTACCATAGCTTTGGCGGATGGAAGCGCTCGGGCTTCGGCGACATTGGTCAGTATGGACAGGAGGGCCTTCGCTTCTGGACCAAGTCGAAAGTTGTCACGCAGCGCTGGCCGGACGGGTTTGTCGATGCAGACAACAAGAACGCGTTCATGATCCCGACGATGGGCTGAGTTTGCGGACGGGATACGAGTAGCGCTCTACAGCGTTGGGTGGTCATGCGATTCATGGCCATCCTCCTTGCTCTTGGGACAACCATCTGGTTGCTCGCGTGCAGCAAGCCGGACCCGGTCGCTTCGAACGCGACGGCCGTGAACTTTCCCGCTGCGGCGGCCAAGCCCACGCTCGACCCTCAGGGAGGGCCGCCCGAGAACCAAGCTCGGCAAACTGCTCCGACCACTGCCTCTAAAGCGGCAATCCCACTTTCGCTGCAGGGCCGATGGGGGCTTACGCCCGCCGATTGCACGTCGGCCAGGGGCGATGCCAAGGGCTTGCTCACTGTCACTGCAGAGGGCCTCAACTTCTACGAGTCGCGCGCAGTGCCGGCCGGCGGGACAACCGCCGACGACGACTCGATTACGGGCAATTTCGACTTTACAGGGGAAGGGCAGAACTGGACTAAGTTCGAGACGCTAGAACTGAACCGGGACACGTTGGTACGTACCGAAAGCAATCCAGCAGCGAGCTACACCTATGCGAAATGCTAAGCTGATCGTCGCAGTCGGGATCGCGAGCTTCGCGCTTGGCGCTTGCCACCGGCACCAGCCGTCACAGGACCAGAATATCGCGATCGACGAGGGTGTCCCCGACAATCAGGTCGCAGCGGACAACGCCCAGATCGAGACTTTACCCGCCGACGAGAGCAGCACGACTCCTTCGAACCAGCTTCAGAACGGCTTTGACAATCCGGACGTGAACGACGTCGGGACAGACAATTCTCAGTAGACAGGGAGGCTGGCTTGCTGATCCTTTACTATTCGCCAGGCGCCTGCAGCCAGGCGCCCCACATCCTTCTTCACGAGATCGGTCTTGAGCATGATGCGAGGCGGGTCGACCTCAAGTCCAAGAGGCTTGAGGACGGAAGCAACTATCTCGACGTTAACCGGAAGGGCGCGGTACCTGCACTGCAGCTCGAGAGCGGCGACGTGCTGACCGAGAATGCAGTGATTCTTCAATTCATCGGCGACCGTGCCGCCTGGCCGGAAGTCCTTCCGCCGCTAGGGAACTTCAGCCGTTACCGGGTGCTCGAGCTCTTGAACTTCATTACAACCGAGCTCCACAAGCGCTTCAGCTTCCTCTTCAATCGCGAGGCGACCGACGAAGTGAAGCAGTTCGTCACCCGCGATCTCTCAAAGAAACTGAGCTGGATCGACGAACGGCTCGGAACAGGGCCATTCCTCATGGGCGACGAGCTCACGCTGCCCGATCCCTATCTCTTCGTCATATCGCGGTGGACGGACACGATGATCGGCCTCGACCAGTGGCCAAACCTCCGCGCCTTTTACCAACGCATGCTGCAACGCGATTCAGTGCAGAATGTCCTTCGTTTCGAGGGATTGCTGCAAGAAAGCGCGGTCTAGTCCCGCTCCCGGCAAGGATGACATTGGCTGAAGCGTGCCAACGGCAAAGAGACATCACGGTTCGCTCCGTCTCTGGCGTTCTACGCCAACTCGCGAGACCGAGCGCTCTTGTCGACCATAAGGCCGCGCCCTAGAGCGCGGCCCGATGACCCAGTTCGACCTTACCGACGACCAGCTCCAGATCCAGGAGATGGCGCGCAAGTTCACCGCGGACGCAATCACGCCCTTTGCGGCCGAGTGGGACGAGAAGAAGGCCTTTCCGCGCGATACGGTCCGCGAAGCCGCCCAGCTTGGCTTTGGCTCCATCTATGTATCGGAAGAAGCGGGCGGAATCGGTCTTGGTCGCCTCGAGGCAGCCTTGATTTTCGAGGCAATGGCTTACGGCTGCCCCTCGACCAGCGCGTTCATCTCGATCCACAACATGGCAAGCTGGATGATCGATCGCTTCGGATCGTCCGAGGTGAAGCAAAAATATCTTCCATCGATGATCACGATGGATCGGATCGGGAGCTATTGCCTGACCGAGCCGGCGTCGGGCTCCGATGCCGCAGCTCTCAAGACCAAAGCCGTTCTCGACGGTGACCATTATGTGGTGAGCGGCTCGAAGGCATTTATTTCGGGCGGCGGTGAGAACGAGATTTATGTGACGATGGTCCGTACTGGCGAGGACGGCCCCAAGGGGATCACCTGTCTCGTCATCGACAAGGACATGCCCGGAGTCAGCTTTGGCGCCCAGGAGCGAAAGCTTGGGTGGCACTCGCAACCGACGGCGCAGGTAAATTTCGATGAGGTCCGGGTGCCGGTCGGCAACCGCGTCGGAAGTGAAGGCGAGGGCTTCCGCATCGCGATGATGGGTCTCGATGGCGGCCGCCTGAATATCGGTGCCTGTTCACTCGGAGGCGCCCAGCGCTGCCTCGACGAGGCAATCAATTACACGAAGGAACGCAAGCAGTTCGGGCAGCCGATCGCCGATTTCCAGGCGACGCAGTTCACGCTTGCAGACATGGAGACCGAGCTCCAGGCGGCGCGCTACCTGCTTTACGTCGCTGCAGCGAAAGTTACTGCAAATGCGCCCGACAAGACCAAGTTCGCAGCGATGGCGAAGAGGCTTGCGACAGATACCGGTTCGTCGGTCGTCGACCGCGCTCTGCAGCTCTACGGCGGCTATGGCTATTTGATGGACTATCCGATCGAGCGTTTCTGGCGGGACCTGCGGGTCCACTCGATCCTTGAAGGCACGAACCAGATCATGCGCGTGATCGTCAGCCGGGACATGCTTCGCCAGTGACGAACGACGTTCTGATCAGCAGGGAAGCGCGGGTCGGCAGGATCCGGCTCAACCGGGCGAAAGCAATCCACGCGCTCACGACGCAAATGTGCGAAGTCATGAGCGAGGCACTGCTTGCCTGGCGTGACGACGGTGATGTCGAAGCGGTCGTTATCGACCACGCCGAGGGTCGGGGTTTTTGCGCTGGCGGCGACGTGGTCATGCTTGCTCGAAGTGGGGGCAGCGACGCCGAGGATGCAAAGCAATTCTTCTTCGCCGAATATCGCCTCAATCACCTGCTCTTCGCCTACCCCAAACCTACTGTTGCAATCATGGACGGGATCACGATGGGCGGCGGCGTCGGCATCTCGCTGCCGTGCGACTTCCGGATTGCGACCGAGAATACCCGCTTTGCAATGCCGGAGACGAGCATCGGGCTGTTCCCCGACGTTGGCGGCGGCTGGTACCTGCCGCGCCTTCCGGGGCGCGTAGGCGAATTCATGGCCCTGACCGGTGCAAGGCTCGACGGTGCGGAGTGCCACTATCTTGGCCTTGCCACACATTATGTCGCGCAGGCCAAGCTGCCCGACATGATCGAGCGCATCGCCAAGATGCCGCAGCGCCTGCAGGGCCAGATCGGCGCCTTTGCGGCGACGCCGCCGGAAGCGAAAATCGCGTCAAACCTCCCGAGCATCACCAAATTATTCGGGCCTGATCGGCTCGAGGACGTTCTTTCCGCCTTGGAGGCGGACGGAAGTGACTGGGCAACGACAGAGCTTGCCACGCTGCGCACAAAGAGCCCGCTTTCCTGCAAGGTGTCGCTCCGGCTCATGGCCGAGGGCGCGACGCGGGCGAGTTTCGCTGACGAAATGTGCGCGGAATATGCGCTGGCCGGGCGCGTCGTTCGGACTCACGATTTCCGCGAGGGTGTGCGCGCTTTGCTGATCGACAAGACCGGAAACCCGCAATGGGATCCCGCCACTCCCGAGGAGGTTACTGAAGAGATGCTCGATGTGCTGTTCGCGCCGCTGCCAGCGAGCGAGGAATGGACGCCGTTCCCCGAGACGGAGACCGTCGCATGAGCAATGATGGTACCATCATCGTCGAGCAACGCGGGGCGGTGAGCCTGGTCAGGCTGAATCGTCCCAACGCACTGAATGCGCTGAACAGTGATGTCCTGCGCGAACTGATCGACATATTCGCCGCTTTCGACCGCGACGAGAGCCGCCGCTGCCTCGTGCTCACGGGCTCGGAAAAGGCGTTCGCTGCCGGAGCCGACATCAAGGAGATGTCGAGCCAGGGATTTGCGGAAATGTATGCCTCCGACTTCTTCGCCGGCTGGGAGAAGGTCACGGCGACGCGCAAGCCATGGATCGCCGCCGTCGCGGGCTATGCTCTTGGCGGCGGCTGCGAGGTTGCAATGATGGCCGACTTCATCATCGCCGCCGATAGCGCGAAGTTTGGCCAGCCCGAGATCAAGCTCGGAGTGACACCCGGCATGGGCGGATCCCAGCGTCTGACCTGGGCGGTCGGCAAGGCGAAGGCGATGGAGATGTGCCTGACTGGCCGAATGATGGACGCGGTGGAAGCCGAGCGCGCAGGGCTGATCGCAAAGGTCGTTCCCGCCGACCAGCTGCTCGACGAGGCAATGAAGACCGCCGAGGCGATCGCGAGCATGCCGCCGCTTGCAGCGATTGCGGTCAAGGAAATGGTCAACGAAGCCTTCGAGATCCCCTTGAGCCAAGGCATTCGCTTCGAGCGCCGCCTGTTCCACGGGCTCTTTGGCACCGAAGATCAAAAGGAAGGCATGGCCGCCTTCGTTGAAAAGCGGCCGGGCAATTGGAAGGGACGTTGAGAATGACGCGTATCGCATTCATCGGGCTCGGGCACATGGGCGGTGGAATGGCTCCGAACCTCGCCAAGGCGGGTCACGAAGTGCGTGCGTTCGACTTGGTTCAAGAAGCGGTTGAAAAGGCCGCCTCGGCAGGCTGTACCGCGGCCCCGTCCGCGGCTGACGCAATCAGGGATGCCGACGTCGTCATCACCATGCTTCCCGCAGCAAAGCATGTTCGTACCGTGTTCCAGGACGAGATCGCTCCCAACGCCAAGCCCGGCGCGTTGCTGATCGACTGTTCGACGATCGACGTCGCGAGTGCCCGCGAGGTCGGCGAGGAAATGAAACGAAAAGGGTTCGACTTCCTCGACGCGCCCGTTTCCGGAGGTATCGCTGCGGCCGCGGGCGGCAACCTGACCTTCATGGTCGGCGGTACCGACGAACAGTTTGAGCGTGCCAAGCCCTTCCTCGAACCAATGGCCAAGGCGGTTATCCATGCCGGGCAGCTCGGCTCCGGCCAGGCTGCAAAGATTTGCAACAACATGATCCTGGGCGCGACCATGGCTGCTACGTGCGAAGCTTTCGTCCTCGCTCAAAAGCTTGGACTGGATCCGCAGGTCTTCTTCGAGATCTCGTCCAAGGCGTCGGGTCAGAGCTGGTCGATGACGAGCTATGCGCCAGTGCCGGGCGTCGGCCCTGAATCCCCGGCTGACCACGACTATGAAGGGGGCTTTGCCGCCGCCCTTATGCTGAAGGACCTAAGGCTGGCCGCCGAGGCTGCGCAAAGCGTCGGCGCCTATACGCCGATGGGGGCAGAGGCCGAGGAACTCTACCAGCGTTTCGTCGACCGCGGCGGAGGTTCGAAGGACTTTTCCGCAATCATCAAGATGATCGACGACAGCTGGAAAGTGCCGGACCAGCTTTAGGGAGGGAATATGCGTTTCGTTGCTTTTGCCGCCGCTTGCGCTTGCCTGTCGCTTGCAGCCTGCGGCGGATCGGGGTTCGGCGAGGCCAATAATGCAAAGGCCAAAATCATCAGCGGTTCGAGCACCTCGATGAGCGCAGTGGGACACGAGCCCGCGCCAACCATTGGAATGGCGATGCTGGCGGTGCCGCTCAGCAAGGCGCGTGCTCTTGAGGTAATGAAGGCGCGTCACGACGGCATGGTAGCAATCGGAGACGCGAACAAGGCGGCTCACCGAGCACTCGCAGGGAGCTCGCCGGACCTACCCACGGTTCGCTCAAGCGCCGCAAGGATTGCGCAGCTTTCCCGCACTGCGCCGGGCTGGTTTCCGCAAGGTACGGGCCCGGACGTCGCCAAGACCGGCGCAAAACCCGATATCTGGCAAAGCCCGGAAGACTTCGCCGCCAAGCTCCGCGCCTTCCAGTCCGAAGCCGCCGCCTTCAATGCTGCCGCATCGGGCAGTGATGTCGCTGCTATCAACGCACGCTACGCTGAGCTTGGCGGCGCCTGCAAGGCGTGTCACGACAAGTATCGCGCGGAGATGAAGCACTGAACGACTGCGACGCGCCGGAGCAACCGGTCTGGGACGTCGCCACGCGAGTGTTCCATTGGCTGCTCGCCCTGTTGATCGCTTTCAGCTGGTGGTCGGTTCACAATCACCATACCGATTGGCACATCTGGTCAGGCTGCGCGATCCTGTCCCTCCTGATCTTCAGGGTTCTGTGGGGCTTCCTTGGAAGCTCAACGGCGCGCTTCTCAAACTTCGTGCGCGGACCGCGGTCGATCGCAGGCTATTTGCGAGGACGGGGCGAAAGCCTTGGCCACAATCCACTAGGTGCACTTAACGTGCTTGCCTTAATCGTCGCGCTGCTGGTCCAGGTCGGGCTCGGACTCGTCTCAGAAGATCGTGACGGCATCTACTTCGGGCCGCTGGCGCAGCTTGTGAGCACCGACATGTCGGACAAGGCCCGGGACATCCACGAACTTTGGTTCAACGTGATCGCCGCGCTCATTGCGCTGCACCTCGCCGCGATCCTTTATTACCGCCTTCGAGGACGCAGGTTGACGCTCTCGATGATCACCGGCCGTGCAAGGCTGGAACCCGGGATCGTGCCAATGCGCCCGGGCAAGTGGTGGATCGCGCTGATCTGCGTGGCGCTTGCAATCGGCACTACGCGCTGGATCATCGCCGGCATTCCTCCCTTTGGTCCTTGATAAGGGCGAGTGCGATGGCCAAATCGCCATCATGCTGATCCGAACCGAGCAGACACCCAACCCCGCCACCCGCAAGTTCCTGCCGGGCCAGACCGTAATGCAAGCGGGGACACGCGATTTTCCCGACGCCAATGCCGCGGATGCATCGCCGCTTGCGAGCGCCTTGTTCGATAGCGGCATGATCGAGGGCGTCTTTTACGGCCGCGACTTCATTTCCGTCACCGCAGCGCCCGGTGTCCCGTGGAGTGAGCTTGAACCCCTCGTCCTTGAAACGCTCCTCGACCATTTCGTTAGCGAGGCCCCGCTGTTCGCAGCTGGCACGGCCGCGGAAATTCATATCCTCGATCAGCTTTCCTTCGAGGATAGTCCCGAGGACGCTGAGATCATCGATCAGATCAAGGAGCTGATCGAAACTCGCGTCCGCCCCGCCGTTGCCCAGGATGGCGGCGACATCGCCTATCGCGGGTACAAGGACGGACACCTCTATCTGTCCATGCACGGCGCCTGCTCCGGCTGCCCATCCTCGACGATTACGCTCAAGCGCGGAATCGAGAGCCTGATTCGCCATTATGTTCCTGAAGTGGAATCGGTCGAAGCCGTCTGAGGGGTTGCGGCGTTGAGCCGCATGTGACCACTATTGCTCCCGAGATGTTGCTCGCTTTCGACACGTCGAGCGCCGCCTGCACCGCCGCATTGTTCGACGGCGATGGGCAGTGCGTCGCGCAGCGAGACGAACTGATTGGACGCGGCCATGCCGAGCAGCTGGTGCCGATGATCGCCGATCTCATGAAGGGCCGCTCGGCAACCAGCATCCTGGTTGGCGTCGGCCCGGGAAGTTTCACCGGCATTCGCGTCGCAATCGCCGCTGCCTATGGTCTTGCGATCGGTTGGAGCGCCGAGCTCAAGGGCATGTCGTCCCTGGCCTTGCTTGCGGCCGGTGCATCGCACGAAGGCGCCATTGCGGCCGCGGTGACCGGCGGCCATGGCGAACTGTTCGTGCAGGAGTTCGGCGCAGGTCCGCCCGCCGGCATCCGCAACCTGGTACCCGCTGAGGCGGCACGGTTTGTGACTGCTCCGCTCGTGATCGGATCAGGTGCAAGGCAGCTTGTCGAGGAGCGCGGCTGGGGTGAAGCACGCGACGATTGGCCATCCGCTCGCAACGCCCTGAAAATTCCTGAGCAGCTGCGCAGCCTTGCCGCGAAACCAGTCTACGCTCGTGCGCCCGACGCGCGAATTCCGGAGGCGGCCTGATGGCAACGCCGGCGCTTGCAGAAGGAGTTCGGATCGCGCCCGGATCCTTTGAACACATCGACCAGGTCATGAACGTCATGGACGAAGCGTTCGGCACCAGGTTTGGCGAGGCTTGGACGCGCTCGCAGCTGAGCGGCATCCTGCCCATGGCAGGGGTCGCGCTGACGCTTGCATTCGATCGATCCCGCGAGGCGGTTGTCGGCTTCTCCCTGGTCCGCACGGTCATCGATGAATCCGAATTGCTCCTGATCGCGGTACTTCCGAGCGACCAGGGTCGCGGTGTGGGCAGCCTTCTCCTCGATCATTTCGTTGGCCGGGCGCGAAAGGACGGTGTGCGGCGGGTTCATCTCGAGGTGCGAGACGGCAATCCAGCGATCGGAATGTATCGCGCCGCAGGTTTCTCGCCGGTTGGCCGACGCCGTAACTATTATCAAGCGACCAACGGCAAGAGGTATGACGCGATCACGCTCGCGAACCAACTTTAGTTAAGTTCCTCTTCTTCGACGTTTCTTTCGCTGCACTTGCGCTCGTAACTTGACGTGCCTAGTGCCAAAGTCCTGTCTGCGTAAATGCACCAGCCTCTGCTCAATTGAACTTAGGAATTCCCGATGGCCGACACAGATATCGCCGAAGACACGCTGCTAACGCTCACCGCTGACATCGTCGCTGCACACGTCAGCAACAATAGCGTGGCCGTGAACGATCTTCCGCACCTAATCCAGAACGTCCATGCGGCGCTCAGCGGAATATCGCGAAGCGCTGCCACTCCGGAGCCGAAGCCGGAGCCCAAGGTTTCGATCCGGTCTTCAATAAAGCCCGACTATATTGTCTGCCTGGAAGACGGGAAAAAGCTAAAGATGCTCAAAAGGCATCTCATGACGCACTACAATATGACCCCCGAGCAATATCGGCAGAAATGGGGACTTTCGCCTGATTATCCGATGGTCGCGCCCAATTACGCAGAACAACGACGTACCCTTGCGAAATCGATCGGGCTGGGCACGAAGCGCCGTCGTACGCGCGGGGGAAAATAGGACGTCGCTTCGAGAGGCGCGATCGGCGAGGCTATCGAAGTGCCGCTTCGATTGCTTCGCCGCGCCTCACACTGACCATTTGCGCCCTTTGACCACGCCCGCGGCCACGACTACCTTTCGCAAATGACGCGTACGATCGACATCGAGGCGCTGTGCGCCGACAAAGGACTGCGTATCACCGAGCAGCGCAAGGTGATCGCCCGCGTCCTCGGTGATAGCGAGGATCACCCTGACGTCGAAACATTGCATGCGCGTGCTTCGGCGATCGATCCGAACATCTCGATCGCGACGGTCTACCGCACCGTACGGCTCTTCGAGGAAGCGGGCATCCTCGAGCGTCACGAGTTTGGCGATGGTCGTTCGCGCTACGAGGCCGCTTCGGAAACCCACCACGACCATTTGATTGACGTTGAAACCGGAAACGTCATCGAGTTCGTCGACGACGAACTCGAGCAGCTTCAGAGGAAGATCGCCGAAAAGCTCGGCTTCCGCCTCGTCGACCATCGGATGGAGCTTTACGGAGTCGCGCTCAATCGCGATCGCTAGGAAAAGCGCGAGACTGAACGCAAGGGCGGTCATGCGCATCGCCGCGCTGGTGCTGCTGCTCGCGGTCGTCGCGCCGGTCCACATCGTCGCAAGGCGGCTCTTCGGCCGCTCGCCCTGGCCGCATCGCTTCCTTGCGGCCGCAGCATGGATTATCGGCGTTCGGGCACGGATTGAGGGCCGCAGGCCCGGGCGCCGCGCGCTGCTGGTCGCCAATCACACGAGCTGGCTCGATATTCTCATCCTTGGCGGCTCGCTTCGCAGCACCTTCGTGTCGAAGGACGAGCTTGGCCATCCACTCATGCATTGGCTCGCCGACCAGAACGGCACAGTCTACGTCAAGCGCACCCACCGCAAAGGAGCAAAAGACCAGGCCATGGCGGTCGCAAAGGCGCTCGACGGGCCAAAGCCCGTCACCATTTTCCCTGAAGGGACGACCGGCCCAGGCAGCCACCTCCTCCCGTTTCGATCAACCCTACTCGAGGCGGCCAATTTTGCGGGCAGCGACATTCGCGTGCGCCCGATCGCGATTGATTACGGCGATTCAAGAACGCAGGTCGGCTGGTTCGACGAACCAGGTTCGGTGAATGTGAAGCGGCTGCTCGGCCGGCGCGGCACCTTGGCCGTTACCATCCACGTTCTGGCGCCGCTCGATCCTAATCTCGGCCGCAAGCAGCTGTCCCATGAAGCCCGCGAAGCGATTGCCCAAACGCTCGGCTTAACCTCGCACGTCCACTCGCCTATAGGCGGTCCAAGATGAATCCCAAGACCTTCAAAATCAAAAACTTCGGCTGTCAGATGAACGTCTACGACGGCGAGCGAATGGCGGAGCTCCTCGGCGCGAGAGGCATGGCTGCGGCGGCAGATGGGGATGATGCAGATCTCGTCGTCCTGAATACGTGTCACATCCGCGAGAAAGCCGCGGAGAAAGCCTATTCCGACATTGGCCGGCTGCGACGCGATGACGGATCGAAGCCGCTGATCGCACTTGCTGGCTGCGTTGCGCAGGCAGAAGGAGCCGAAGCAAAGCGCCGCTCCCATTTGATCGACATCGTGGTCGGCCCCCAGGCCTATCATCGGCTACCCGAGATGGTGCTCGAAGCCGCGTCGGGAGGTCGTCCGGTTGACACCGAAATGCCCGCGATCAGCAAGTTCGACGCCTTCCCTCAGCGTCGCCATGCGAATCCGAGCTCGTTCCTGACAGTCCAGGAGGGATGCGACAAATTCTGCACCTACTGTGTTGTCCCCTACACGCGCGGAGCCGAGATTTCGCGGCCCTTCACGGATATCGTGAGCGAAGCACAGGCGCTGGTGGAGGGGGGTGCCCGCGAGATCGTGCTCCTCGGACAGAACGTCAACGCCTGGGCACATGACGGCCGCAGCTTTGCGGGCCTCATCCGGGCGCTCGCCAAAATCGATGGGCTCGAGCGGATCCGCTATACAACTAGCCATCCGACCGACATGGGTGACGATCTCATCGCTGCTCATGGAGAGGTCGAGAAGCTGATGCCCTATCTCCACCTGCCGGTTCAGTCAGGCAGCAACCGCATCCTCAAGGCGATGAACCGCAGTCACACAGCCGAAACATATCTGACGATACTCGAGAAGATGCGCAAAGCCCGACCTGACATAGCCCTGTCCAGCGACTTCATCGTCGGCTTCCCCGGAGAGACCGAGGAAGACTTCCAAGCGACGCTCGAGATCGTCGACGAAGTCGGTTACGCGTCCGCTTATTCGTTCAAGTACAGCGCGCGTCCTGGCACGCCGGCAGCGGCGATGGACGGGCAAATTGCCAGCGAGATCATGGACGACCGGCTCCAGCGGCTGCACGCGCGGATCAACGCGCACCAGTTAGCGTTCAACCGGTCAAAGATAGGCGCCGACACGCGGGTGCTGATTGAACGAAAAGGGAGGCACGATGGCCAGATGATCGGCCGCTCGCCCTGGCTGCAGTCAGTCCACTTCAAGACCAGTGCGGCACCAGGAGAACTCATCGACGTGACACTTGTCGCAGCAGGTCCCAACAGCATGACTGGCGTCGTCCGCCACAAGGTTGCGGCCTGATGGCACGCCGTGAATTGCAGGCTGTCCCCGAGCGCGCCCGCCTCGAAATCGAGTTCGAGCAGCCCTATCTGCTCGGTCCTTTGTTCGGCGACTATGATCGCCACCTGATTACGATCGAGCAGCGGCTCGGGGTGCATATCTCTGCGCGCGGCAATCGGGTGCAGATCGAAGGCGAGGCGGATGCCGCCGCGCGAGCAAGAGACGTGCTCATCGGTCTCTACAACCGGCTCGATCACGGTCATGACGTCGACGCGGAGGCGGTCGAAGGCGTCCTTGGCATGGCCGCCCAGCCTCACCTCGACGGAATTATCCAGGAAGAAGTGACTTCCGCTCCGCGCGTGATGATCCGAACGCGCAAGAAGACGATCGTTCCACGCTCGGCCGTCCAGACGACCTACATGGAAGCGCTTTCGCGCGACGACATGATTTTCGCGCTCGGCCCTGCTGGAACCGGGAAAACCTATCTTGCGGTTGCCCAGGCAGTGTCACAGCTCATCAATGGCAGCGTTGATCGGCTAATCCTGTCGCGCCCGGCAGTGGAGGCTGGCGAGCGACTCGGTTTCCTGCCCGGCGACATGAAGGAGAAGGTCGACCCCTATCTTCGCCCGCTTTATGATGCTCTCTACGACATGCTGCCGACCGAGCAGGTCGAACGGCGGATCGCCTCCGGAGAAATCGAAATCGCGCCCCTGGCGTTCATGCGCGGCCGCACGCTCAACGATGCCTTCATCATTCTCGACGAAGCGCAGAACACCACGCCGCTTCAGATGAAGATGTTCCTCACCCGGTTCGGCATGCGTAGCCGAATGGTGATCTGCGGCGACCCGCACCAGGTCGACCTGCCCGACCCAAGCAAGTCCGGTCTTGCCGACGCGGTGCGGCGTCTCGAGCGGGTCCAAAGCATCGCCGTGGTGCGCTTCACCGCCGCGGACGTCGTTCGCCATCCTCTGGTAGGACGGATCGTGGAAGCCTATGAAGGGCCGAACGCCGTTCGCGACGTGGGGGCATGATGATCGGGATCGCGCTCGATGCCGATGAAGAGTGGGACAGTAGCCGCTCGTGGGAAAAGTTCGTCCGTACCGCCACTGAGGCAGCCATTGCCGAAAGCGCGTTCCCAGCGCTCGCGCAGTCCGAGCGCCCGGTCGAAATATCGGTCACGCTGACCGGCGACGAGCAGGTGCGCGCACTGAACTGCGAGTGGCGCGGCAAGGACAAGCCGACCAACGTCCTTTCCTTTCCCATGCAAGGCGAAGACGACTTGCATCTTACAAATGTTGCCGGCCCCGAATTATTGCTTGGCGACATCATCCTTGCGCGCGGCATTTGCGAGGCCGAGGCACGCGACAAGGGCGTTAGTGTCGAAGATCACGCGGCTCACCTTTTGGTCCACGGGACGCTTCATCTCCTCGGCTACGACCACGAAGACGAAAGCCAAGCGGCGGATATGGAAGCGCGCGAGGTACGCGCGCTCGCGCGGCTCGGGATTGCCAATCCCTATGAGGTGACCGCCTGATGGCCACGCGCGGCGACGACGGCGGTTCTGGCCTGTGGCGGGGAATGCGACACCTCATTTTCGGCGACGAGTCCGAGCCTACGCTTCGCGAGGAAATCGAGGAAGCGATCGACGAAGCCGAGGAAAGCGGAGCATCACGGCCGGCACCCGGCGATCTTAGTCCAACCGAGCGGCAGATGATGCGCAATCTCCTCCACTTCGGGGAGGAGACCGCCGGCGACATTTGTGTCACCCGCGGCGACATCATTGCCGTTTCGAGCGACATCAGCTTCGATGATCTCGTTCGCGCTTTCGCGGATGCAGGCCACAGCCGCCTTCCCGTTTACGGCGAAAGCCTCGATGAGGTTGTCGGCATGGTTCACATCAAGGACGTTTTCGTCGCAAGCGTGGATCCGTCGCGTGACCGTTCGCTCAAGACGCTGATGCGCGAGCCCCTGTTCGTTCCCGAGTCCATGGGGGTCATCGAATTGCTTGCGCGCATGCGCGCGCAGCGCATCCACCTTGCAATCGTCGTCGACGAGTTTGGCGGCACCGAGGGGCTGCTGACGATCGAAGACATCGTCGAGGAGATCGTCGGCGAAATCGAGGACGAACATGACGAGGCCGAGGCAGGAATGCTGACGTTGCTCGACGACGGCGTCTGGGAAGCGGACGCAAGGATCGAGCTCGAGGAGCTCGCCGAAGCTGTCGACCCCCGGCTTTCCTCGGAGGAGGACGAGGTCGATACGCTCGGCGGGCTGGTCTTCCTGCTGGCTGGCCACATCCCAGCGAAGGGAGAATGCGTCACCCACCCATCGGGATGGAAACTCGAGGCGATCGATTCTGACCCGCGGCGGATCATCCGGGTTCGGCTTCATGCGCCGCCGGGCGACGAGCCGTCGAACTAGGTCCTCGCGAACAGCTTCGCCGGGTCGTTCATTGCCTTGAACTCAAGGGCATTTCCTGCCGGATCGAGGAAGAACATCGTCGCTTGTTCTCCAGGCTGCCCTTCGAAGCGGATCGTGGGCGCGATGACAAAAGCCACACCCACTCCCTCGAGCCGATCGGCTAGCGCTTTCCATTCCGCCATCGGCAGCACGATCCCGAAGTGCGGGACCGGGACTTCCTCACCATCGACCGGGTTGGTCGCGCGTGCGCGAACGACTCCAGGCGCGAGGTGCGCAACGATCTGATGCCCGTAAAGGTCAAAATCGACCCACTCTTCGGCGCTGCGGCCCTCCGGGCAGCCGAGCAGTTCGGTGTAGAAGCGCC
>DATIQO010000092.1:0-3467 GCA_035470745.1 Sphingomicrobium sp.
GCCAAGCTTCTGCTCCTGGCTGGTGACGACCGATACGTAGCGCGCGGCAAATACCGTCAGCCGGTTCTGCGCCCGCATCGATTGAAGGCTTGCGCTCGCAATCGTCTGCGGATTGGGACCGCCGAAAATCCTGTCGGCAAGACCGGTCGAAACGCCGAGCAGCACGCCGAGGATCAGTGCGACGACTATCGCGGCAAGCGCTAGGAGGTTCCTCAGGCGGTTGTCCATTCGTCTCCCCGCAGTTCAACGAGTCCGCGCCGCTGGAGGTCCACGAGGTGGGCGAGCACCGAACCGCCCGCCGCTGCCACCAACCGTGGATCGAGGCCTGGATAGGCATTGGCGACAATGTCGGGGATCGCCCGCGGCTTTTCGCCGACGAGCCTGATGATCTGATTCTCCCGCTGCATGCGATGGCCCATCAGGTGGCGGACATATTGCTGGGGCCTCGTGACCGCGGGCCCGTGCGCTGGATAATAAACACGGTCCCGGCGCTGCCGAAGGAGATCGAGGCTTCGCATATAGGCTGCCATGTCGCCGTCGGGCGGCACCACCACGGTCGTCGCCCAGCCCATCACGTGATCGCCGCTGAAGAGAGCGTCGCCGAACGAAAAGCAGAGATGGTTCGAGGTATGGCCAGGCGTTGCGATTGCGACGATCGGCTTTCCGTCGACCTCAATCTCTTCCAAGTCCTCGAGCACGCGCTCCGGCGCATAATCTCCATCGAAGGAGGCATCCGCCCGAGGCCCGACCGTCTCGAGGGCGAGCGGTGCGCAGCCGACGATGGGCGCCCCGGTGCGCTCCGCAAGCGGCCGCGCTGCCGGGCTGTGATCGCGATGCGTGTGCGTGCACATGATCGCCGCGACCCTGCGGCCGGCAATCGCATCGACGAGCGCGTCGAGATGTTCCGGAAGGTCGGGGCCCGGGTCGATCACCGCGATCGCGCGCTCGCCGACGAGGTAGGTCTGCGTGCCGTAATAAGTGAAGGCCGAGGGATTGTGCGCGAGCACGCGGGCAATCCCCGGCTCGAGCTGCTCAAGCCTGGCATAGGGCGCATCCACGAACCGGAAAATGCCTTTCTTGCCGCTTAGGCTGCAAGCACGGCGGCGGCGGGCGCTGCGCGCAATTGCTCGGCGCGGCGCGCGAAGGCCATTGGATAGACACGGCCGAACAGGGCTTCCATGCTGCTGTTCCAGCTGAACTGAAGGGCGCGCGCTCGCGCCTGTTCGCGCATCGCCTGGCGATCACCGTTCCAGATCTCAAGGATGTTCGCCGCCATCGCCGCCGCGTCGTCGACAGGCCCAAGGCGACCTGTTCCGTCGCTGACCCGATCGATCATTGCGCCTGCGGCAACGCCGACAACGGGAAGTCCCGATGCCTGCGCCTCGATGATCGAAATCCCGAATGTCTCGTCCGCCATTCCCGAGACGTAGATGTCGGCGCTCGCAAGCCAGCGCGCGAGCTCGGCGCGATTTCGCAAATAGCCGGGAATCACGATGCGATCGTCGTTAAGCGCCCCGATCCCCGCCTTGAGCGGCCCCTCGCCGATCAGCACCAGCTTCGCGCCGAGCTTTGCCGGAAGGCGGCGGAACGCGTCGACGACAAGGTTCGGCTTCTTCTCGCCGTCGAGGCGGCCGACATAGACCAAGAGTGGCTGGTCGGAGGCGAGACCAAGCTTCTGGCGCAGCCGTTCGTCGCGCTTGCCCGGGCCGAACTCCCCGAGCTCGACGCCCAGCGGAACGACATCGATGCTATCGATGCCGAGCGACCTCAGCTTGCTTGCGCCGCCGTTCTCGCTGAGCGCGAAAAGCGCATCGAACCGGCGATAGAGAAGACCGCAATAGCCATAGCAGATGCGCGAGAGCGCGCCGCCGACGGGCTTCGTCAGCACCTTCGACAAGGGCCGGTCGACGTAGACCGTCGGAAAATCGG
The DNA here is from genome assembly GCA_035470745.1 of Sphingomicrobium sp. Taxonomy (GTDB): domain Bacteria; phylum Pseudomonadota; class Alphaproteobacteria; order Sphingomonadales; family Sphingomonadaceae; genus Sphingomicrobium. The sequence continues at coordinate 1,930 of DATIQO010000092.1, forward strand.
TCATGTAAGCGGCGACGAGCGCGGTCGCGTTGTGGCGTCTGCGATAACCGATCGCCGCCCATGGCAGGTTGTAGGCATCCTGGCACTCGACGAGGTCCGGCTTGCAGCGCTCGAGTGCTCGGCGAACGGCGCCGTTGCGAAGCATCAAGCGGTAGTGGGGGCTGCCGGGAACGCGAGGTGAGGCAATCGTCACCGTCGTCGCGCGCTCTTCCTCGATGATCTCGTCGCGCTCGCCTGGAACGATCATCAGGTGGCTGTGCGGTGTCGATTGGAGGATGTGCCGGCGCTTGTGCAGCAAATAGGTGCGCACGCCGCCTCCGACCTCGGACCAGCTCTGGGTCAAGTCGCAGAACAACTTGGCGCCTGCGGGTCGGCCGAACGAAGGATCGTAGAGGTTCACGTCAGTACCAAACCCTCTGCGCCCGGCGAAGTGCCATCCGACGTTCGTATCCATCCAAGTGTCGGAAATCTTTACGCACGCCTTCGCCGACCTCTCATCATTCGCACGGAAAAAGGCAGAAATCTGCCGATTCATCCAATTGGCACGCCTGTTGCTACTTTAGTTGCGTCCACTTGGTTCCACGCCACGAAGGGGCGGCTGCAGCGGTTCTCTGGTCCCCTGCACCCGCCCCTTCCTCCATTCAGGCTCCAGCGGACAGCAATCCCTGCAGCTCGCCGCTTTCAAACATCTCCATCATGATGTCTGATCCTCCGACAAATTCGCCCTTAACATAGAGCTGCGGAATCGTCGGCCAATCGGAATAAACCTTGATGCCCTGGCGAATCTCGGGATCCTGCAGGACATCGACGGTCTCGTAGGTCGCGCCGAGGTGATCGAGGATCGCGATCGCGCGGCTCGAGAAGCCGCATTGTGGAAACAGCGCCGTTCCTTTCATGAACAGCACCACGTCATTTGCCTTGACGAGCTCATCGATGCGGGATTTTGCGTCACTCACTGGTTAGTCTCCGTGTTCGGCACCGCGGTTTCGAGCTGCAGTGCGTGAAGCTCACCCCCTACTCGCCCCCCGAGCGCCGAATAGACTGCCTGGTGCTGTCTGATGCGGCTCATGCCCGAGAAGCTCTGGCTGACCACCCTTGCGGCATAATGGTCGCCATCGCCGGCGAGGTCGCGGATCGTCACGTCGGCGTCCGGAATGGCTTCCTTGATCAGCCGCTCGATCTCTTGCGCCGCCATCGGCATCAGAGGTTCATGCTCTCGATGATCTGCCGCCGCGCCTCGATCTCCTTGTTGCGGAGCGCCTCGCTCACTTTCTCTTCGTCGCATTCGACGCCGGCCGCGGTGAGGTCGCCAAGCACCTTGCGGACGACGTCATGGTCGCCGGCGTCCTCGAAATCCGAGCGGACGACGTCCTTTGCATAAGATTCGCTTTCGGCCTCGGAGAGACCCATCTGCCGCGCCGCCCATTCGCCAAGCAGCCGGTTGCGCCGCGCGGTGATACGAAACTTCATTTCCTCGTCATGGGCGAACTTCGATTCGAAGGCGCGTTCTCGATCGTCAAACTGGGTCATGCGTTCCC
>DATIQO010000093.1:0-10589 GCA_035470745.1 Sphingomicrobium sp.
TGTCGGTATTCCTCTCCAAGCGCCGGAAAGATGGCGGCGGCAGTCCAGACGTGCCGACGGTCGGCCGAGAGCGTACCAGTGCCGATGATCACAGCATCGGCAACGGCGCGCAGCAGCCCCATCACCATGCGATCCTGCGCGCTGAATCCGCTGATGTCGCCACCGCCGGCGTGTCCCTTGGTATTGAGCGAAACGACGCCGTCCAGCGTGGTCACAAAATTGCTGAATACATACGGACGTTTGCCCAGCAGCGGCATCCGTAGACATCCGTAGAGGCGCGCCAATTTGGGAGGGAGCGGCAGCGCACGGCCGCGCCTGGTCTCGAATAGCGTCTCGAGCGGCGCGAGACCGCCAGCATCGGATGGGGCGGCGTGTCGTTTGTCGCGCATTTCAGCGAACTCGATTCCTCTGCATCAGTCTTCACCCGATCGCTGTTGGCCGGTGCCTGCCGCTTGCGAACCTGAATCAGGGTTGCCTCCGCCCGCGCCGTTCACGCCTCCAGCTTCGCGTCCATCGTGATTTGCGCTTTCAGCAGCTTCGACACCGGACACCCCGTCTTGGCCTTGTTCGCAATCTCCTGGAACTTCGCGTTGTCCGCTCCCGGGATTCGTGCGGACACGCTAAGGTGGCTCGCCGTGATCTCGTAGCCGGCATCGAGTTTTTCCAGCGTTACAGCGGCATGCGTTTCGATTTTCTCCGGCGTCAGCCCGGCCTCGCCGAGCATCAGCGAGAGCGCCATCGAGAAGCAACCCGCATGCGCCGCGCCGATGAGCTCTTCCGGATTGGTGCCCTTGCCGTTCTCGAAGCGCGACTTGAACCCATAAGGCGCCTCCTTGAGTACGCCCGTCTCGGTGGAAATCGTGCCGCCACCGTCCTTGATGCCGCCCTTCCATACTGCCCAGGCTTTCTTGATCATGTCCGCTCCGTAAGTTGTCGTGGCAAGGGGGGCTAGGCGAGATTCTCGGCGGCAAAGCCCCAATTGATCAGTTTGTCGAGCACGGCGTTCACGTAGTCCGCGCGGCGGTTCTGATAATCCAGATAGTAGGCGTGTTCCCACACGTCGATGGTCAGCAACGGCTTCATGCTCTTGGTCAGCGGCGTCTCCGCGTTACCGGTCTTGACCACCTTGAGCTTGTCGGCGTCCAGTACGAGCCAGGCCCAGCCGCTGCCGAACTGGGTCGTCGCCGCTGTCTCCAACTCCTTCTTGCATGCATCCAGGGTGCCGAAGGAAGCCTCGATCCTATGCTTCAACGCCACGGGGGGCACACCACCGCCCTTCGGCCTCAAACTGCGCCAGTAAAAGGTGTGATTCCATGCTTGCGCCGCATTGTTGAAGATCGCGACCCTGTCAGGTTTACCCGCGGTCTCGGCGATGAGCTTCTCCAACGAAAGGGCGGCAAGCGGCGTAACGGCGATCAACTTGTTCAGGTTGTCGACGTACCCCTTATGGTGCTTGCCATAGTGGTACCCAAGCGTATTGGCCGTGATGGTGGGAGCCAGGGCATCTTCCGCATAGGGCAGGGGCGGCAGAAGGTGAAGCGTTGCACTTTCAGTCGTAGCAGTCGCAGTCATTTGATTTTCCTTTCCGATTCCAGAGGAGCGACCGGCGCCACTTGGGCACACTGGTCGCCTTTGCTCAACCGGGATCCGATGTCAGGGCTTCCGTTGTCCGCGTATTTCACCGCCCGGAGTTGCCGCAGGGTTGACGTTGCCATACATTTTCCCCCTTAGAAGCTTGTGAACTGCGCGTCCGTAAGCTTCGCGCCGGCGGGGACCGCATAGGCGTCTCCGTTCTTCGTGAACGGAACGAGCACAGGTCCGCTCTTGCACCGCGCCGCTCCCCGGATGTGCATCGCCGTCCCGGCACTCCCGTGCTCGTCACGCCTTCGCTGACCGAACGTCGGCGCCGTTCGTCGATAGTCGTACCGGTGCCGGCCCCGGTATTCTTGACCGGTGGCGCTTCCTGATCGCCGGCCAGCGTCACCCTAATATCGGCGGTGCCGAATCCTATTCCTTCGCGCGGCGCTTGCCCTCTTCTTCGGCCGCAAACATCGCTTGCCGTTCGGCCTCGGTAGTTGGCGCAGCTGCGCGCGCTGCTGCCGCGACGTTCCCCGATGCGACGAATTTGCGTTCAGCAGCGTTGAACTCGCGTGCAGCCTCGTAGTTACCCTCGCCTTGGACGCCGTCTTTGCTCGCCACAGCGGGCTTCGAGTCACTCTTGGGCCGATGCGCGGTATTCGCGCCGCTTGCCGAGCGCGTATTGGTGGATTGCTTGTTGGGTGTGCGATTCATGGGTGTCTCCAGTGTCATCGAAGGGTTTGGGTCGGATGTCGAACGCCGTGTGCTTGCAGTCGCGGGACCTGCATGAACCTCCGGCAACAATCAGGGCTCGCAACTCGCGCAACTGCAATACATGACGACGAACCGCTGCAGGCTTGCAGGCTTATGGCCATTTTTCAACGCGCCACCCCCAAGCGGGAGCGTGAAATTGTGCGCGGTGATCATTTGGCGATCTGTGCGTTGGCGCACATGGCGCAAATCGCCATATCAGCGCATGGTCAAAGCGAGCCAGCTTGGCCAGGCGCGAACGATCGACGGAGCTCGACCAGCCCTGTACGCAAGAATGATGTCAACGATCTCTGCCGCACGATGACGCTTCGTCTGTACGCAGTCGCGCATTTACCGCGGCCGTACTCTGCGTCCAGGCAGACTGGCAGGTGCTCGTATGCGCGGAATCGAACAGACACTCGCGTCGGGTCCCAGTAGGCTTTGGGTCCTACGCCGGGGGCAGCAGTGGCGGTTGAGAAAACCAGTTGAGTTTGGCTCAACCCACCCCGCATCGACCGTACGGCGTCTCCCCTTTCCGGTCGACTCGCTTTCGCGGAGTTGGTTCGCTCGCTTCATCGCTTTACTTGAGGAAGACATATGAAGATTTTGCTTGCTATGGTTGTTGGTACGGTACCGCTGTTGTCCGCCGGTGTTGCATTGGCGCAGAACGGAACCATGATGAATGGCGGTGGCTGGATGAGCGGATACGGCGGAATGGGTGGATACGGCGGGATATTGGTGCCGATCCTGCTTGTCGTCGTGGTTACCGGCGTGGTGATGTGGTTCGTCAAGCAGAAGGGCAAGTGAACTGATCGTGTCAGTCATTGAAGGCGGCGGGCTGGGGAGTTCGGTCGTGCAAACGCGCCGTCGGGGTTTCTGTCAAGGCTGAACTTGGAGTGCTACTGCAATGGCCATCGAGGAACCTGCCCCATCGTCTGCGCGATAATTTAGCTTAATCCGCTTTCTCCTGAGTCGAAGAACGGAGCGGAATGTCAAACTCACGAAAGCCCATCCTCTTCGCCGTCGGCGGAGTGGCGGGGCTTCTTGTGCTTGTCGGGGCGGTCGTACTTCTGGTTCTTGGAGTGAATGCCAAGCGCCACGTTCAGAGCCGCGCCTCCGACGCTCTCGGAATGGAAGTCACGGTCGGTGGCCGACTGAACATCGGCTTCGTTCCGAGCTTTCACATTGCCATGGAAGATGTGCGGATCCGCAACCGCGGCTCTGACGTCGCGTCGGCAGCGCAGGCCAGCCTTTGGATCGAGCTACTTCCGCTGCTGCACGGGGAAGTCCGGATAGATAGGGTCGAGCTCAAGCACGTCAAAATAACGATCGAGCTGGCGCGCGACAAAAGGTTCAATTTCGAAACGGAAGCGGACCTCAAGGGTACGGTGCCGTTCGCCGATACAGCGACCGTATCCCTGTCCGATGTGAGTCTTCTCTATGCGGATCGACAATCCGGGAAGGGTTTCGAGGCAGACTCCTGCGATCTGGACGTGAGCCACTTGCAGCGTTCGGAGCACCAAGGCGCGACCCCCTTGAAGAGCCTCTCTCTCACGGCGGCACTCGCCTGCGGGACCGTCCGTACAAGCGATCTCGTCTTGTCCGATGTGAAATCTTCGATCGACGGCAAGTCGGGAATTTTCGAGCTCAACCCGGTCACGATGCATGTCTTTGGCGGACTGGGGTCAGGCAACGTCCGGGCCGACTTTTCCGGCCCCGTCCCCGATTACCATGTCCACTACTCGTTGCCGAAGTTCCGTCTTGCGGAATGGCTCAGAGCCTTGTCACCGAGGAATGTGGGGGACGGGCCGATGGACTTCTCCGCAAACCTGTCGATGAAGGGAGTGACAGCGAATGAGTTGGTGCGGTCGGCTTCGGGGGAGGCTTCCCTTCGCGGCCACGATCTCACACTCGAGATCGGCGATATCGACAGCGAACTCGTGCACTATCAGTCCAGCCAGACCTTCAACCTCGTCGATGTGGGTGCTCTCTTCTTCGCGGGCCCCCTCGGCCTGGTGGTCACGAAGGGATACGACTTTGCGAGCATTTTTCAGAGTGCGGGCGGCAGCAGCCAGATTCGGACGCTCGTCTCCGAGTGGCGCATCGAGCGCGGCGTGGCGCAGGCCAAGGACGTCGCTATGGCGACGAGGGCGAATCGGATCGCCCTGAAGGGACGGTTGGATTTCGTCACGGGGCGCTTCGAGGAAGTGACTGTGGCCTGGGTCGACGCACGGGGATGCGCCATTGCGCAGCAGAAAATTCGCGGCCCGTTCGGCAAACCGGAAGTGGAACAACCGAACATCCTGATATCGCTTGCCGGACCGGCGCTCAGGCTGCTGAGGCAAGCCCAAAGCCTTTTCGGCGGGAAGTGCGACGTGTTCTACGCCGGCTCGGTGGCGTCGCCCCGCTAGCGACGCGGCGAAAGCGCTCAACCTTTGCGGCGGAATGGCGGCTCGGGCGGAGCCAGTTTCGCAATGGGACGGTGGGAGCACCAGCGAAGCGAGGCGACGTCCTCATCGCGAGCCTGGGTCACCGTTCTAAGGAGCCGACCGTTGTGGCGAGTGGTCGAGGTGACCTGGGTTCACTTCTTCGCGCCATTCAATCATGGGGAAGAGCGTGTTATGGATCCTTGCCGACTGTCCGGTCTCCAGCGGCACGGATGGCCGGTTAGGGCCGAACTGCGACCGCCGACGATTAGACCGAGTGCGGCCAACTGCGGACATACGGGGAGGTTCCCGACAGCGGTGATTCAATGACGCTATCGGCGCGAGACAGACGGCCGGCCATCCGTCCTAGAGCGGTTTGATCTCCACCTTCAGGAACTTGACGACGCCTTGCGCCCACTGCAGCCCGATATTGCCGTGCAGGGCGTAGGCATGGTCGGTCTCGGCGGTCTTCACGCCGTTCATCACGAGCGTGATCCGCGGGCCCTGTGCGGTAATTTCGAAAGTGTTCCACTTGCCGCCGGCCTTCGGCATGTCATTGATTGGCGAAAGATGCGTGATCGCGCCGGTTCCGTACGTCGGATCCGGCCGTTGATCGAATATATTCGCTTCAGTGCAAGAATGATCCGTGATGTTGTTAAGGTCTGGGCAGCGCAGGTAGATGCCGGAGTTGGCATCGTCGCTCACCCAGAATTCGGCGCGCAGCATGAAATCGCCGTAAGCCTTCTTGGTCATCAGGTAGCTGCTCTTGCCTTTCTCGCCGGTGTCAGCCTGTGCAACACCTCCCACGATCCGCCAATTCGCGGTACCGATACGGTCCCAGTTTTCGGAAAAGCCTTTTGGGCCGTCGAGTAGCGTTGTCCATCCGGTGTCCGAAGACGTCGACGACATGTCGGCGCAGCCGGTGAGCGCCGCAAGCGAGAGCGCGACGAAACTCCATCTGAGTCGATTCATATAATCGCCCTTCAGTCGAAGCACGCGGCGGAATACTGGCGCAGTCGCCCGGGGGCGTCAAGGTCGACTTCGGGGTCAACCAATAGCTCTGCCGCCTCCTATGTCGCGCTGAAATGCGCGGCGAAGCCGGGTGGGCGCACCAGGTAATGCATGCCACCGCCTCCGCCCATCGATGCGCAGCTTGGCAAGCTGCTGATTGCGCACGTCAGAACCACCGCGACGATCGCGCGGAGTTTGCGCAGCATCTTGTTCACGATCGTCCTCCGTCAGATTGGCGCCACGAGTAGAAAACGCCTGCGCGACCCGGTCATTCCCAGAGAGAGATGTTGCCGCATCCCAGTGCAGTCGTTCGCGCTCGCCCGAGTTAGAGGTTCTGGGGTGAATCGCCTTCACGGGACGGGTCTACGTATCCTCCCGTGATCCCGGCTAGTAGTGCCCACGGTGGTCCGCGGCGGGTGCTCGACGTATGCGCACTTCGGGCCGAAGCGCAAGTTTCCAGTTGATCGCGGCCGTCTGCCCGGGAGAGACGCTCAGGTTCTGTCGCGTCGCCTCTTCGCCGCCGTTGAGCTGTGGGTGCCATACGCGCAGTGCATACGCGCCCGGGGGGATGTCGGCAATCGTCGCCGTGCCGTCGGTCCCTGTCGTCGCAAACCACGGTGACTCGGAAACATAAACATAACCGATCATCCAGTCGTGGATGTTGCAGCCCAGTACCACGACCCCCGGCTTGTCGAAGACAACCGGCTTTGCCGGCACGCCGGCATAGAGCGGGAGCTCGAATCGCTTGGCGGGCGAAAACGAGTAGACCTGATGGCGAACATTGTCATGGTTCGGGAAGATGATCGGCGTGCCCGCGACGATTGCCTTCACCTTGGGCACAAATTCCTTGTCGATCTGGTCCAGGATCTGAGCGTGCGGGTGCGAAGGAATGTGCATCGTGCCGTCGACCGGTACGGCGACGACGACCGCGTCCTTGATGGGCTGGCCCGCATCGTCGGTCACAGTCGCTACGACTTCGGCAGCGTATGCGCAGGACCAGCCAGGGAATTGCAGCGCTGCAGCGAGTGCGATGTTCGCGATCATCAGTCGAAAGTGCATGCCGGTCGCTCCTTCAGTAGCCGTAGCTGAAACTTAGGTGCCCGGTTCTGCTGCGGTAGTCGAGTCCGCTTGCCGCCTGGGTGCGTTGGTCGGCGTAGGAAAGATTCAGGGACATGGTGTCGGTGAGTGCCCAGCTCGCGAACGCGGACGCGGTCCAGGTTGTGCCGCGCAGTCGGTAGTCGTAGAGCTCATCGCCAAAGGTTGGGTCCTCCGCGATCGCGCTGGACGCGAGGAAGATTTCGCGATTGCGCTTTGACGTCGACACGACATCTCCGCGCCGCACGTCGGCGCGCATGCCAACGAGCAGATGATCGGTCGCGGCATATCCGGCGCGCACGAACACGCCTCGACCGGCGAGATCGAACACTCTGCCGGAAATGCCCGGTACGACGGGATCGTCATTGGCGGCGTAGCGGCGTTCGAGAATCATGCCCATGGAGGCGTCGAAGGTTTCGCTGAAGCGCCTGCCGGCTTCAGCGAGCAGATGGACATACGTGCTGTCGCGGATGTCGCTTCGGTAGTCGTCGTGGAGCGCCGAAGCGCTCAGCGCCGTCCATGGCGCAAGGTAGCCGAGTCCGAACTTGTGCCGCCAGCTCGCCGTACCGCCTGCCGCGACATGATTCAGGCCGTCGTAACGGTCGTAGGCTTCGGCACTGGCGTCTGCCGACACCGTGAAACCATCCGCGCCGGTTGGGGCGATAAATTGGCCGGCCGACGCGGTAACCGCAAATGCGCTGTCTGCGCGCACGTCCTCGGCACGGCTTGCCCGCGAGAGATTGCTGTCGTGAAGGAGCCCTGAATCGACGTAGATCTGCCAGTCAGCAAAGGCCTGGCCGGATGCCGCGCAAGACAACAGGGCGCCCAGCGCGTACGCGCGAGCGGGTCGGCAGAACAGTCGTTGTTTCAGCGGTCTCAATCGGATGCTCATACCGCCCGTCAGACGTCCAAGGTCCGGGCAGGAAATTTGCGTTGCGATCAAGCACGCCCTGTGCCTATTCGACTCGAAACCGCGGCGGTACGGGACGAAATTATGGTCCGCCATGTCGATCTGCATGCGTAAGTCACTGAATTATAGGGAACAAAAGTCACGGGTTGAGGCGGTCGGCGCCGTCGCCCGCCGGGCAGCGCCGAGTCCGCAGACACGCGCGGCGGGTTCGCCTGCGGTCGAGTTGCGCGGTCCTTTGGTCGGCCTCCGGCATTCCCGATATCACCCGGCCACATGACGCTCCCCTCTGGTGAAGCCGAACCCGCTTGGGCAGCGCTGCACGGCACGCTCGGCGGCGCCGTCCCGCGCCTTCCCGCACTGAAGGCGGAAAAGTGCCTGGAGCGCGTCCGCCTGTGGCCGGGCATTCGCAGTCTGCAGACGCGGATCATGGCGCTCTTCGTGCTCCTGTTGATCCTCGTGCAAGTCGGCGGGTTCGTGCTGATCGACACCGTGGGCGTTGCGGCGGCACGGAAGAGTCTGGGTGACGAGCTGGTTGCTGGGGGGCGAGTCTTCGACCGGTTCCTCGACCAGAAGGCGCAGCGGCTGGTGCAGGAAGTGCGCGTGCTTTCGGCCGACTATGCGTTCCGCGAGGCGATCTCGACCGGCGACCGCGAGACGATCTCGTCGGTGCTCAGCAATCATGGTCGGCGCGTGGACGCAAGCTTGATGATGCTGGTGGGCCTGGACGGTCAGGTGATCGCCGACACACTCGCCCGCGCGACCGGACATCCGTTTGCCTTTCCAGCGTTGCTGGCACGCGCGCGCGACGCAGGGCAGGCGAGCGCGCTTGTGCAGATACGCGGTCGGCTCTACCAGATGGCGATCGTGCCAGTACTTGCGCCACTGCCCATTGCGTGGGTGGCCGTGGGGTTTGCCGTCGATGACGCATTGGCGCAGGACCTCCACCGCCTCACGCGGCTCGACGTCTCGTTCCTGACATACGGGAATGACGGAGCGTGGAAGATGCAGGCGAGTACGCTTTCCGACGGCGGGCGCGCCACGCTGCTTCGCGATCTGGCACGCGGGCGCTATGCGCAGAAGGATGTCGAGGGGAATGCGGTCGACGGCGACGAGGCCGTGGTTCGGATGCAGGCGCTGCCTGCTGGTCCGGGAGAGGCGGCTACCGTCGTCCTGCAGGAGCCACTCGCCGCTGCGCTGGAGCCCTTCCGACGGCTGCAGCGCCAACTCGCTATCGGTTCCCTGGTCGCCGTCCTGATATCGATATTTGCCAGCGCATTCATTGCCCGGGGCGTCGCGCGACCAATTCGCGAGCTTGCGCGCGTCGCGCGCCGCATTGCGAGTGGCGATTACTCGACCACGTCGATTGCTTCGCGCAACGACGAAGTCGGTGATCTCGCGAAGGTATTCGGCACGATGCAGAACGGCATCGCGAGCCGCGAGTCGCGCATACTCGACCTGGCCTATCGGGATGCGCTGACGGGATTGCCCAACCGCACGCAGTGTGGAGACCGGCTGGAAGCCGCGCTCGAGCAGGCGGCCGCAACTCATGCGCCTGTTGCGGTGCTGCTGCTGGACCTCGACCACTTCAAGTACGTCAATGACGCCCTCGGACACTCGATCGGCGATCTTCTCCTGCGAGAGGTCGGTACCCGCCTCCAGGCAGTGGTGGACAACGCCCTCGACATGGTCGCGCGGTTGGGTGGTGACGAATTTGCTGTCGTTCTCCCCGGTGCCGACGCTGTCGCCGCGCGGGAGGTCGCAAAGGCAATCCAGATCGCGCTCGAAGCGCCAATGACGCCGGAAGGACACGTCGTCGACGCGCGGGCGAGCATTGGCATCGCCGTGGCACCTGAGCATGGTTCGGAACGGTCCACGCTGCTGCGACGTGCCGACATCGCGATGTACGCAGCCAAGCGCAACAATGTCGGTATCGTCGTCTGGGACGATCGATACGATCGGGATGGGCGCAATCGCCTGTCCCTGATGAGCGATCTGAAGAAGGCCGTCGAAGGCGACCAGCTCGTCCTCGTCTACCAACCCAAGGTCAGCCTGAGTGGACCGGCGGAGTGCTACGCGGAGGCCTTGGTGCGCTGGCAGCACCCGTCACGCGGCCTTGTCCCGCCGTCGGAGTTCATCCCGTTCGCGGAGCAGACGGGATATATCCGTGCGATTACCCGGTGGGTGCTGGTGCGTGCCATCCACCAGTGCGCAGTCTGGCGCCGGGATGGCTTGCCAATGAACCTGTCGATCAACATATCCGCGCGCGACCTGATGGATGCAGAACTTCCGGACCGCTTCGCAGATCTTCTCGAACGCGAAAATTGCGCGGCACGGTGGATCACTCTGGAGATCACCGAGAGTGCGATACTGGATGATCCAGGACACGCTGTCGAGAATCTGCGCCGGCTGCATGCGCTCGGCATTACCCTCGCGATCGACGACTACGGCACGGGGTACTCGTCGCTTGCCTACCTGCGGCGCTTGCCGATGCATGAGCTCAAGATCGACAAGGGGTTCGTGATGGGAATGGCCACCGACGCAAGCGATGCTTTGATCGTGCGTTCAACCATCGATCTCGCCCACAACATGGGCCTCACGGTTGTCGCCGAGGGTGTCGAGGATGCGGATGCTCTGGAACACCTGCGTGAAATGGGATGTGACTTCGTGCAGGGATACCACATCAGCGCGCCTATCCGCGCCGATGCGCTTGCCACATGGATGCGGGGCTCGGTTTGGACTCGGGTGGGGCAGGGCGGAGGACAAGTGAAGGCGCCAGGAGAAACCGCATCAATGCCAGGCAGTGAGTTCTTTCCGTTGGA
>DATIQO010000094.1:0-30064 GCA_035470745.1 Sphingomicrobium sp.
GCAAGAGGCGCGAAAAAGGTCAGTCCCGGCGCGAAACGGCCAGGCTGCCGGCAATGCTTGGGCCGAGCAGCGCGACAGATTTCGCCGACCCGTCGAGCCAGGAGCGCCATTGCGGCGGCGCCAGCAGCGCGACGCCGCGACTATGATAGGGCACGATATCGTTCCCAGGCGGCACGGTCAGCAGCGTAAAAGCTTCGCCGCCATCCGGATTGGACCGCACCAAACCCGCTATTGCCACTTCGCCTTGCGATGGCTCGAATAACCAGCAATCCTTGCGCTTCTGCTTGGGATCCTCGCTCGGCGTATATTCGTAAAATCCGTCGGCGATGACGAGGCAACGGTCCTTTGCGAACTCGCGCCCGTCTGAGCGCATGTTGAAGACCGGCTTGCCGCTCGGGCCAGGCCACGACCAGCGACGCTCAACCAGCGCGGCAACGCCCAGCTCCTGGTCGAACTTAACGATCGGCGCCGTTTCCGAAATATGCACGTCGCGCGGCTGAAAGTTGGGGATCCCTTCAGGGAAGGTGAGGGGGATCTCAAGCTCCGCGAAGAGCCTTCGAACCGCGTCCGGGTTCTTCTCGATGCGGTAGAGGTTGCACATCGCGCGGTGCGCCGGTCAGTCGAACAGGCTTGAGACCGAACTCTCGTCTGCAATGCGCTTGATCGCCTCGCCAAGCAGCGGCGCGACCGTCAGCCGGCGGATCTTGCTGCCGGTCGGGTCAGGCTCCCCGCCCCAGATGGTGTCGGTCACGACCAGCTCGCTCAGTTCCGAATTGGCGACGCGCGCCGCGGCGGCGCCCGAAAGAACGCCGTGAGTGCAGTAGGCGAAGACCTCGACGGCGCCCTGTTGTTTGAGGGCGGCGGCGGCGTTGCAGAGCGTGCCGGCGGAGTCGACGATGTCGTCGATGAGGATGCAGGTGCGGCCATCGACGTCGCCAATGATGTTCATGACTTCTGATTCGCCGGCGCGCTCACGCCGTTTGTCGACAATCGCCAGGGGTGCGTTGTTGAGCCGCTTGGCAAGGCCCCTCGCGCGAACAACGCCGCCGACGTCAGGCGAAACGACGAGGAGGTCGCGGTCGCCGAAGCGCGCGTGGAGATCGGTCGCGATCACGGGTGAAGCGAACAGATTGTCCGTCGGGATATCGAAAAATCCCTGGATCTGCCCCGCGTGGAGGTCGATCGAAAGGACGCGATTGGCGCCAGCCGTCGTGATCAGGTTCGCGACGAGCTTGGCAGAGATGGGTGTGCGGGGGCCGGGCTTTCGATCCTGCCGCGCATAACCGAAATAGGGGAGGACCGCCGTGATCCGCTTTGCGGAGGCTCGTCGCAGAGCATCGACGCAGATCAACAGTTCCATCAGATTGTCGTTCGCCGGATAGCTGGTCGACTGAATGACGAACACGTCCTCGCCACGGACATTCTCGTTGATCTCGACGAACACCTCTTCGTCCGCGAAGCGACGGACGCTCGCGTCGGTCAGCGGCATTTCGAGATATTCGGCGATCGAACGGGCCAGCGGCAAGTTGCTGTTCCCGGCAAGCAATTTCATTGTGTTTTCCCCAGCGGCGACTCGGCTTTAGCGACCTAGTCACGGTTCCGTAAAGGTTGCGGCGCGGAGGCGGGTCGCTAAATCGCACGCATGACAGATCGCTTGAGGATCGCCCTTGCCCAGATGAATCAGCGCGTCGGCGACCTCGAGGGCAATGCCGCCGCAATTCTCGAAATGCGCCGGCGAGCGACCGATGCAGACCTCCTGCTTTGCCCCGAACTCCAGCTGGTCGGCTACCCGCCCGAGGACCTGGTTCTCAAGCCCGAGTTCGTCCGACGTGCTCACGAGTTCACTGACCAGCTGATCGCGGCGACCACCGAACCGGGTCCCGCACTCCTTATTGGAACGGTCGTTGCCGAGGGCGGCGTCACTTACAATGCGATGATTTTGGCCGACAAGGGCCGGCTGGTCGGGCGGACGCTGAAGTACGAGCTGCCTAATTACGGGACGTTCGACGAGAAGCGCATCTTTACGCCGGGGCCCTTGCCTCAACCGATTGAGTTCAGGGGCGTGAAGATCGGTGTGCCGATCTGCGAAGACATCTGGATCGAGCAAGTCTGCGCGCACCTGGCCAGCGCCGGGGCCGAACTGCTGCTGGTTCCCAACGGCAGCCCCTTCGAGCTCGACAAGGACGAGAAGCGCTATCGGCTGGCGCGCTCGCGAGCTTTGGAGACCTCGCTGCCGGTCGCCTACCTGAACCGGGTTGGCGGACAGGACGAACTGGTCTTCGACGGGTCATCGTTCATCGTTCATCCCGACGGCGAGCGCGTCGTGCAAGCACGCGACTGGGAAGAGACCTTGCTGATCACCGACTGGGAGCGCACTGGCGCGGGCTGGCGCTGCACGACCCGCGAGGTCCATTCGCTCGATGCATTCCCCGAGGACATCTACAAGGCGATGATGGTGGGCCTGCACGATTATGTGCAGCGCAACCGCTTTCCGGGCGTGATCCTTGGACTTTCGGGGGGGATCGACAGTGCGCTCTCAGCGGCAATCGCGGTCGACGCACTCGGGCCCGAAAAGGTGTGGGGAGTGATGCTTCCATCGAAATATACGAGCGAGGAGAGCCTCGAGGATGCCCGTTTGTGTGCACAGCTGCTGGGCTGCCGCCATGACGTCGTCTCGATTGCTCCTGCCGTCGATGCGGTAAGCACGATGCTTCCCGACCTGTCGGGGCTTGCTGCTGAAAATGTCCAGGCCCGCCTGAGGATGGTGGCCTTGATGGCGCTCTCGAATTCGAGCGGGCAGATGCTGCTCACCACGGGCAACAAGAGCGAGATGAGCGTCGGCTACGCAACGCTCTACGGCGACATGGCGGGCGGCTATTCGGTCCTCAAGGATGCATATAAGACGACCGTTTTCGCACTCTCGCGCTGGCGCAACGCCAATCGGCCGCATGGCGCACTGGGGCCCGATGGCCAAGTAATGCCCGAGCGGGTGATCACGAAGCCACCAACCGCGGAGCTCCGGCCGGGACAGAAGGACGAAGACAGCTTGCCTCCTTATTCCGTGCTCGATCGTATTCTCGAGGGCCTCGTCGAGAAGGAATTGTCGGTCAGCGAAGTTGCCAATGCGACGGGCGAGGATATCGCCCTTGTCAGCGACATCGAAGAAAAGCTGCTCAAGGCCGAGTACAAGCGCCGCCAGGCGCCTCCGGGCGTCAAGATTGGCGAGCGGAATTTCGGGCGCGATCGCCGCTACCCGATAAGCAACTTCTTCCATACCGGACCAAGGGGGACGAAGCCGCGATGAGCGTCGTCACCCGTTTCGCGCCATCTCCCACCGGCCGCCTGCACGTCGGCAATATCCGCACCGCGCTGCACAATTTCTTGTTTGCGCGCAAGAACGGCGGAAGGTTCATTCTCCGGATCGACGATACCGACCGCGAGCGCTCGACCGCCGAGTTCGACGAGGCGATCCGGGAAGATCTCGAATGGCTTGGGCTCGCACCCGACATGGTGGTCAGGCAATCGGAACGATTCGACCTCTACGAGCGCGAATTCGAGAAGCTGAAATCGGCAGGACGCGTCTACGCCTGCTTCGAAACGCCCGATGAGCTCGATCTGCGCCGCAAGGTGCTGCTCGGGCGCGGCTTGCCTCCGGTCTACGAGCGCCAGCCTGCCGGTGCTCCTGTTCCCGAAGGACGAACGGCGCACTGGCGCTTCCGGCTCGATCATGATTCGCCGATCGAATGGAACGATCTCATCCGCAACGAGCAGAAGTTCGATCCCAAGCTACTGAGCGACCCGGTCGTGCGGCGCGAGGACGGAAGCTGGCTTTATCTTCTTCCAAGCGTCATCGACGATATTGACCTTGGCATAACCCACGTCGTTCGCGGCGAGGACCATGTGTCGAACAGTGCCACGCAGATCCAGATGTTCGAGGCGCTCGGCGCCAAACCTCCGCAGTTCGCGCATGAGGCACTGCTCGTTGCCGCCGAAGGGAAGCTTTCGAAGCGGCTCGGCTCCTATGGCGCCGAGCATTTGCGCGAAGAAGGCGTCGAGCCGATGGCGCTTCTCGACGTGCTCGCCCGGATCGGGACGTCGCAGCCCGTCGAGGCGATCGCTTCGCTCGCGGAGCTTGCTCGAACGCTGGACTTTTCAAGTTTCGGCCGCGCGCCTGCTCATTTCGACCCGCACGAAGTCGAGCTGGTGAACGCGCGCCTCATCCATCAGCTCGACTTTGCGGCAGTCGCGGAGCAGCTTCCGGCGGGAGCGACCGAGGAAGATTGGCTCGCCTTGCGCGGCAATCTTGAGCGGCTGAGCGATTTCGCGGGCTGGTTCGCAGTGCTTCACGGGGAAATCGATCCACCCGAGCTCGGTCACGAAGAGCGTTTGCTTGCCAAGGATGCGGCGGCCTTGGCCGACAAGCTAGACTGGTCAGGCGACCCATGGCGAACGCTGACGAACGAGCTCAAGCAGGCAACGGGCAGGAAGGGCCGCGAGCTTTTCCATCCCTTGAGGTTGGCGCTCACCGGACGCGACAGTGGCCCCGAGATGGCACCGCTGATCGCCGCCATGGGCAAGGAGAGAACGGTTCGCAGGCTCGAAGCCGCAGCCAAGCGTTGAGACTCGCTAAGCCGGGACGTCGCTCCTATCTTTCCATCCATGTCGTTCTTTCCTCGCCCCTCGAGCCCTGGCGCTGCGCTTCGCGATCTTGCGGCTTTCCTGCGCCAGCGCAGCCGCGAGCAGGTGATCGGCGCATGCCTTGCGGTGCTCGTGACCGCGATCATCGTTATCGAATTCCTGGTCGATTCGAAGATCAATACTGCGCCGCCCCCGCAAGTTGTCGAGGTTCAGCTTTACGCTCCGAACCGTACCGATGCGCAGATCGCAGCGGACCAGAAGAAGGATCAGGCCGAGCGCGAGGCTGCGAAGAAGGAGCAACAAAAGCAGTTCCAGCAGCTCGCGAAGCAACTCGGTATTGACTGACGAGCTCGAGTGGATGCGCAAGGCGATTGCGCTCGGGGAGGGAGCCCGGGGGCAAAGCGCGCCCAATCCCAATGTCGGCTGCCTCGTCGTTTCAAGTTCGCAGCGCCTTGTCGGCAGAGGAGCGACAGCCGCTGGCGGTCGACCGCATGCGGAAGCGATCGCGCTTGCGGAAGCCGGAAAGCGGGCCCTGGGCGCGACTGTCTACGTGACGCTCGAGCCTTGTGCCCACGCGAGTGAACGCGGGCCTGCATGCACCGATCTCCTGCTCGATGCCCGGCCCGAGCGGGTCGTGATCGCGCTTAAGGACCCGGATCCGCGCACCGCAGGCAAGGGAACCAGGCGCCTTCGCCGGGCAGGCATTGAAGTGATGCTCGGGATCGGCCGGGAGGCCGCGAAAGAATCGCTCTCGGGCTGGCTCACCCGGATGAGGCTGGGGCGCCCGCGAATCACGCTCAAGCTTGCTCTCTCGATCGATGGAAAGATTGCTCTCCCGTCCGGCGAATCGAAATGGATAACGGGTGAGGATGCGCGCCGGCACGTCCATTTCGAGCGGGCGCACAGCGACATGATCTTGGTTGGGCGAGGCACGTATCAGGCCGACGAACCGCGGCTCGACGTCAGGCTCCCCGGGCTGGAGGAGCGCTCACCAAGGCGCGCGCTGCTGACGCACGGTGACGCTGTCGAAGGCTGGGAAATCCTTAGAAACCCGATGGATGTCTATCGCCTTCATGACGTCAACGACCTCCTGGTCGAGGGCGGATCTGCAACTGCGACCGCCTTCCTTAACGATGATCTCGTCGACCAAATCATGATCTATCGCGCCCCGATCATCGTCGGGGAGGGCAAGTCGAGCCTGGGCTACGTGGGCCTCGATGCAATCGCCGACGCGCACGGCCGCTGGCGCTTCGTGCGCGAGGAGCGGCTCGGGGTCGATCGGCTCGAAGTTTACGAGCGGGTGCGCACGGCTTAAGCGGCGCATCATGTTCACGGGGATCGTTACCGACATCGGCACCGTAAGACGGACGGAGCAGCGCGGCGACCTGCGCCTCGAGATCGCTAGTGGCTATGACATGGACACAGTCGACATCGGAGCATCGATCGCCTGTTCGGGTGCCTGCCTCACTGTCGTTGACAAGGGCGAGGACTGGTTCGCCGTGGACGTGTCTGGCGAGACCTTGTCCAAGACGGCCTCAGACCATTGGTCAGAGGGCGCGCGGCTCAACCTCGAAAGATCGCTCCGGATTGGCGATGAGATCGGCGGCCATATCGTCACCGGGCACGTCGATGCAGTCGGCGAGATCGTCGGGGCGTGCCCCGAAGGAGATTCGATGCGGCTCGGCATCAGTGTCCCCCGCGCGCTTGGTCCAATGATCGCGGCCAAGGGTTCGGTTGCGCTCGACGGGGTCTCAATGACGATCAACGATGTTCGCGATGCCGAGGACGGGTTCACGCATTTCTCGGTGAACATCATCCCCCACACGGCCAAGCATACAACGCTTGGGCAACTCAGTCCGGGGCGACAGCTCAATGTCGAAGTGGACGTGCTTGCGCGCTATATAGACCGGATGATTGCGACGCGCTCACAGTAGGAACAGACTTGTTCCTCCTTTTCATCACATCCCAATGTGATATTTTGGCTCGATGAGCACCACTCTCATCGAACGGCTGGAAGCGATCATCGAAACTGGTGAAATCAGCCGCGCTGGATTGGCCCGGGCTGCCGGCCTCCACCCGAACTCCCTTCGCAAGCTCGGTCAGCCGGACTGGAACCCGACGGCGGATACGCTCGGCCGGCTGGAAAAGCTGATCCAGCGCGGAACGACCGATGTCCTCGTCAAGCCGGAAGAGATCATCAACGAGGCGCGCAACGGGCGCATGTTCATCCTTGTCGATGACGAGGACCGGGAAAATGAGGGCGACCTCGTGATCCCCGCGCAAATGGCGACCCCGGATGCGATCAATTTCATGGCGCGCCATGGCCGCGGCCTCATCTGTCTCGCGCTGACCAAGGACCGAGCCGACCAACTGGGGCTTGAGCCGATGACGAGGGTCAACCGGAGCCGGATGGAAACTGCATTCACGGTCTCGATCGAAGCGCGCGAAGGAATCACGACAGGGATCAGCTCAGCGGACCGTGCACGAACCATCGCCGTCGCGATCGATTCATCGAACGGGCCGGACGCGCTCGTCTCGCCCGGCCACGTCTTTCCGCTCATCGCGCGTCCTGGCGGCGTCCTGGTTCGGGCGGGACATACCGAAGCTGCGGTTGACGTTGCCCGGCTTGCCGGCCTCAATCCCTCGGGCGTGATCTGCGAAATCCTCCGCGAAGACGGAACCATGGCCCGGCTTGACGACCTCATGGATTTCGCCCGTGCGCATGGCCTCAAGATCGGCACCATTCGCGACCTGATCGCCTACCGGCTGAAGAAGGATCACCTCGTCGAGCGCGTCGCAACTTCGCCGTTCGCTGCCGAGAGCGGGCTTCAATGGCAGGCTCAGGTGTTTCGCGACAAGTCGAGCGGCGAGGAGCAACTCGCACTGATCTTCGGGACACTCGATCCGTCCGAGCCGGTGCTCGTGCGGATGCACAGCCTTGACCTTTTTGCCGACGTGCTCGGCGAGAAGGGCCCCAAGTCGAGGCTTCTCCAGGCCTCGATGCGGATGATCGAGGAAGAAGGATCGGGCGTCGTCGTTACACTTCACGCGGCCGCGACGGGCTCGCTCTCGCGCTCGATTGATCTGCGTTCCGGCAAGGCCGTCGAGATTGGCGATGCCGTCCGCGGCTATGGCACGGGCGCACAGATCCTGGCGGCCCTCGGAATCCACGACATGGTCCTGCTGTCGAACACGCGTCATTCCCCGATCGGACTTTCAGGATATGGCCTCGCGATCGTCGAAGAGCGCCCGATCAGGTTGGAAGAATAGGAATGGCCACGGTTCTGCTCGTCGAGGCACGGTTCTACCCACACCTCAACGACATGCTCATCGAAGGTGCTCGCCGAGCGATCGAAGCGGCGAAACACACTCACGAAACGCTGACCGTTCCTGGAGCGCTCGAGGTCCCAGGGGCGATCTCGCTGGCGGCGCGCAGTGGCCGCTATTGCGCCTTCGTCGCGCTCGGGATCGTGATGCGCGGCGAAACCTATCACTTTGAAGTGGTCTCGAACGAAAGTGCTCGGGGACTGATGGACCTGACGCTCCAGGGCTATGCCATTGGCAACGGCATCCTCACGGTCGAGAACGAGGAACAGGCGATCGCGCGCTGTGACCCGGCGCAGCTCGACAAAGGCGGGGGCGCCGCGCGCGCGGCACTCGCCCTGTCCAGGCTTCGCCAGAAATACGCGCCCTGATCGGCACCTCGGGGTTGACCGCGCAGTCTCCCTTCTTCTTGTACGTCGGGCACACAGAAGCGAAGGCCCCCGCCAAGGGCGCGGGTTGACCCGGGAGTATCCTTGAGCCGCCACGCACAAAACCCGCACCCGCTCGCCTTCCCCGCCCTCCTCCTTGGCAACGTCGCGCTCGCATTCGGTCCTTGGCTGGTGCGGCTTGCGGACACCGGACCCGTCGCGGCCGGCTTCTGGCGCCTCGCGCTCGCGCTTCCCTTCTTGTGGCTTGTTGCCCGCCAAACGGGCCAGCGTCCGCACTGGCCGAGCAGAGCCCTGGTTGCGACGGTTGCGATTGCAGCGCTCTTCTATTCGCTGGACCTCGCTGCGTGGAACGCCGGCATCCGGATGACGAAGCTCGGCAATTCCACTCTGTTCGGCAATTCGGGCAGTTTCGTCTTCGCGATCTACGGGCTGGTGCTTGCACATCGATCGCCATCGCTTCGGCAAGGCTCCGCCCTCGCGCTCGCGATCGCTGGGGCGGGCCTTTTGATGAGCAAAAGCTATGAGCTCAGTCCGAAGCACTTTGCCGGCGATATTCTGACTCTCGTGGCCGGTCTCTTCTATGGCGGTTACCTGATCTTCGTTGAACGCGGGCGCACAAAGCTCAAGGCCATGCCGCTGCTCTTCCTCGCAACGGCTTTCTCGGTGCCGATCCTGTTCTTGATCAGCCTTGGCCTCGGCGAGCGGATCTGGCCGCACGATTGGACACCGCTCTTGATCTTTGCCCTGTCGAGCCAGGTGGTCGGCCAGGGACTGCTCGTTTATTCGATCGGAACCCTGCCGCCCCTCGTCGTTGGGCTGGCATTGCTGACCCAGCCGGCGATTTCGGCGAGTGTTGGCTGGCTTGCCTACGGCGAAACCCTTTCGCTGAGCGATATCGTCGGCGCGGTTGCCATCGCGGCGGCGCTGGTTCTGGTGCGCCTGCCCGATCGGGGCTTGCGTGCATCGAAGGAGCCGCCCAGTTGATCTCCATGACGGATCCGAGTCCCCTCGAACAGCTCCGCCGCCGACTGGCTCTGGCTGTCGGCGAGAATGCCGTTTTTGACGGCTGGACACAAAAAGCCGTCGATTCGGCAGCGGAGCAGCTCGGCATCGACCCTGTCCAGGCCCGGCTTGCCATGCCCAAAAGCGCGGTGGGTTTGATCGACACCTATATCGAGGAGGTCGATCGCGGGCTCGAGGCTTATTTCACCCCCGAACGGCTCGCCGGACTCAAAATTCGCGACAAGATCCGCTCGCTCGTGTGGCGCCGGCTCGAAATCATGGCCCCTGCGCGCGAAGCGGTCCGGCGCGCACTGGCGATCCTCGCGATGCCACAGAATATCCCGCTTGCCCTACGGCTCTCGTGGCGCACTGCCGATCTCATGTGGCGCATCGCCGGGGACGCGAGCACGGACTTCAACCATTATACCAAGCGCATGACGCTCGGTGCCGTCTACGGCTCGACCCTTCTCGTCTGGCTCGACGATGGAAGCGAGGAGCACGCCGAAACGGCCGCGTTCCTCGACCGGCGCATCGAGAACATCATGAACTTCGAGAAGCTGAAGGCGGATTGGCGCGGATCGTCGGGCCGGCGGCTCAGCCTCCCGCGATTCCTCGGGCGGCTTCGCTACCCGCCTAGGTAAACTACCTATCTATCTGCGGTCCTGTCGCGGCTATTTTTCCGCTATGGAATTGTTCAGCAGTTAATGATAATCAGTCGCAAGAATGAACGCGCCCTTCCATCCCGGTACCGTTTCTCTCGACCAGCTCAAGGTCGGGACGAAGGCTTGTGTAAGTTCGATTGACTGGGCCGCTCTTGAAGAGCCGGAAGCTTGTCGGCTCAGGCACTTCGGATTCGATGAGGGAATTACCGTTGAGCCGCTCCACCTCGGCCCCTTCGGCCGCGATCCGATCGCGATTCGCGTCGGACGAATGACGGTTGCGATTCGACGCCGGCATGCTGGCGCTGTTCGCGTCATTCCGCTCGCGCAGTGAACCCACTACCGCTCGTCGCCGTCGCTGGCAGTCCCAATGCCGGTAAGAGCGCCTTGTTCAACGCGCTCACCGGCGCTCGCCAGAAAGTCGGCAATTATCCTGGAGTAACGGTCGAGCGGCATTCGGGCCGGTTGACGCTTGCCGATGGTCGGCCCGTCGAGATGGTCGACCTTCCCGGCGCCTATAGCCTTGAACCCGCCAGCCTTGACGAGGCCGTGACGCGCGACGTGCTCCTCGGCAGGCAGCCTGGCGAGCGACAGCCCGATGCCTTGGTCATCGTCCTCGATGCTTCCAATCTCGACAATCACCTTCGCTTTGCGCTCCAGCTGATCGAACTCGGGCTGCCGACCATCATTGCCTTGAATATGGTCGATCTTGCGAAGCGGGACGGCCTCGAGCTCGATCCAAAGCGCCTCGAGCGAGAGCTTGGCGTCCCCGTCGTCGAGACGGTCGCGGTGCGCCGGCGCGGAATCGGCGACCTGCAGGGCGCCATCGATGACATGCTCTCGGCGCCGCGGTGCGGCGTCCACAAGCATGTGAAAAGCGACATCGTCCATCTGCAGCGACGCGCACGCGAAATCGCGAGTGCGGCGGTGGTGAGCGAAACGCCGGTCCGGCGCTGGACGCACCGGCTCGACGCGGTGCTGCTCCACCCGCTATTCGGCCCAATCATCCTTGCCGCGATCATGTTCGTGATGTTCCAGGCAGTGTTTGCCTGGAGCCAAGTACCGGTCAACTGGATTGCAACTGGCGTTGCCTCCCTGTCGGGACTTGCCAGTGGCGCTCTTCCCCCGGGACTCCTGCGCTCGCTGATTGTCGACGGAGCCATCGCGGGTGTCGGCGCGGTGATCACCTTCCTGCCGCAGATCCTGATCCTTTTCTTCTTCATCCTGCTCCTCGAAGGCACCGGCTACATGGTGCGCGCGGCCTTCCTCATGGATCGGTTGATGCACGCCGTCGGCCTTTCCGGGCGCGCCTTCATTCCTCTCCTTTCGAGTTTCGCCTGCGCGGTTCCCGGGATCATGGCCACGCGCACGATTGATGATCCCAAGGATCGCCTGACAACGATCCTGGTCGCCCCACTCATGACCTGCTCGGCGCGGCTGCCGGTTTATACGCTCATCATCTCGGCGTTCATCCCGAACCGCCGGGTCGTCTGGGGCGTTGGCCTCCAGGGCCTCGTGATGTTCGGTCTCTATCTCGCGGGTGTGACCGGCGCACTCCTTGCGGCCTATGTGCTGCGCCGCGGCGTACTCAAGGGCAGCGGCGGTGGGTTCATGATGGAGCTTCCCAAATACCAGTGGCCACCGATCAAGGATGTTGCGATCGGGCTGCTGACCCGCGCCCAGATCTTTCTCAAGCGTGCCGGAACGATCATTCTTGGTACAACCGTGATCCTCTGGGCACTTGCCAGCATCCCGCAAGCCGGCCCGGGACAGAAGCAGAGCGAGGTCTCCATTGCCGGCCACATTGCAACCGGCATCGAGACGGTCGTGAGGCCGATCGGCTTCAATCATGACATCAGCCTCGCGCTCCTGCCGGCAATGGCAGCGCGCGAGGTGGCGGTAAGTGCGATCGCCACCGTTTATTCGATCGACTCGCCGGACGAGCAAGCGAGCGCGACTAAGCTGCAGGAAAGGCTCCAACATCGCTGGTCGCTCGCCACAGCGCTCGCCTTCCTCGCCTGGTTCGTCTTTGCGCCGCAGTGCATCTCGACCATTGCAGTCACCCGCCGCGAGACGAACGGCTGGAAGTGGCCGCTCTTCATGATCGGCTATCTTTTCGCGCTAGCGTACATCGCTGCCGGCATCACGTACTGGACGGCGGTCGCGCTCGGTTTATAGCGGACGCCGGCGAAGAGGAGAGTGTGACATGGCGGGCGTGAACAAGGTGATCCTGGTCGGCAATCTCGGGGCGGATCCGGAATCGCGCGCCCTTCCCAACGGAGGCGAGGTCGTCAACATGCGCATCGCCACGTCGGAGCAGTGGAAGGATCGCGATGGCAATCGCCAGGAGCGAACCGAATGGCACAATGTCGTGATCTTCAACGAGAATCTCGGACGCGTTGCGAAGAACTACCTGCGCAAGGGCTCGAAAGTGTACATCGAGGGTCAGATCCAGACCCGCAAGTGGACCGACCAGTCGGGCAACGACCGCTACACGACCGAGATCGTTCTTCAGCGTTTCCGCGGCGAACTCGTGCTTCTCGACAGCCGCGAGGGCGCGGGCGGCGGCCGCGGTAGCTTCAGCGAGGATTATGACGATGTTGCAGGCGGCGGCGGAGCCCCGGCTCGCACCCAGTCGCGACCGCAGCCGGCCGCGTTCGACACGGATCTTGACGACGACGTTCCGTTCTAATCGTCGCCCCTGCGACCTTTGAGTGCCGCAAGCGCGGCAAAGGGGCTTGCCTGTTCTTCGGTCAGAACTCCGGCTTTCCTAAGCACTGCCTCGGCGCCGGCGCTCCTTGGATAAGGATCGACACTAAGCCCCAGCGTGTCGGCGATCGCGCTTCCAAGGTCGATCTGCAAGCCCTCGTAGAAGACGACATCGCAATCTTCCGCCCCGAGCTCGATCTCCTCGTCGCGGCCCGGTCCCTGGGGCTCCGGCATGAACATCAAGGCGAATGGCTCGTCGACGTGCGCGATCACCGGTTCGCCGGTGACGACACAGCTTTGCTCGAGCGTGGCCGCGATTCGTCCTTCGGCGCGGACCAAGGGCCCGGTCCGTGAAAGTGTGACGTGCGCCTCCAGTCGGTCGATCGTTCTCAACGCCAGGCGATCGGCAATCGACTGGCGCTCCGGCTCATCGGCAACAAGGTCCAACCGCTCGCCATCGCCAATCTGGTCGAGCCTCAGCTGGTGCGCGAAGCGATCTTTCATCTAGAGCTTCCCTTGCTCGATCGCGGCAATCGGCGTGGCCTCAAATTTTGCCCACAAGCGATCGAGCGCCTGGGCCGAGTGATCGAGCGCAGCGCTGGGCACGCTTTCCTTGTAGAGGCTTTCACGCGTAGCCGCGGGCCAGTCTAACTCGCCGTTCGTCGCGGCCCGCCAAAGATCCGTTCGCCGAGCAAGCGAGCCCACCAGCCTGCGCACCGTTTTTCCAAGCGTCGGATCGCCAAGGCCAAGTTCGCGGTGCTCGGCCTCCATCACGGCGATGAAGCGCTCGGTCAGTGCAACCGAAACAAGATTTCCGGTTTCACCCTCGCTTTCCAGCCTGACGAGGACGAGCGCTGCAAGGCTCGCGAGAACAGCGAAGCGACCATCGAGCGTATCCGGCACCTCGCCGTCGACATACCAGTGCGGCTGCCGTGCGAGACTCGTGATGGCTTCGAACAGATCCGTGCCGCGTTCTCGCCCGGCTGTTAATCTGGGGAACAGGAAGTCGAGCATAGGTCCCTTGAACTTGGCGGCGATCGCGGACGGCTGTCTTGCGCTTTGCCGCTGCGGGCATATTGAGGTGCACGCGCGACCATGCAAGGCGCACTTGCGGATCGGACGCGGCGCGATGCGTCCAGGTGAAGGAATCAAGGACAGATGAAGCTCGGCTTGTACAGGGTCCCAACGATCGCAGTTGCAGCATTGCTCGCGGCTGGCTGCGCGACGAATCACGCGCACAAGGGCGCAGTCATCGATCCGCAGCTCGCAAGCTCGATCCAGCCGGGCGTCGATAATAAGGACTCGGTGCAAAAGCTGCTTGGCACGCCGACCCTTACGGGCGAGTTCTCCCCGAACGACTGGTATTATGTCTCGCGCGACACCAACCAGCTCGCATTCCGCAATCCCCGCGTTGTCAAACAGCAGGTGCTGCTCGTGCGTTTCGACCAGCGGGGCAATGTCGCCTCGATGCAGCGCACCGGCAAGGAGCTGGTGCTCGGCGTCGAACCCGCAAGGCGCTACACTCCGACGCTCGGGCGCCAGAAGAGCTTCTTCGAGGAGCTGTTCGGCAACATCGGCTCGGTTTCATCCGGCGGCGTTCCAGGTGCCGGCGGCGGCCAGCCTTATTAAGAGCAGCGGAACTTCCGAACTGCCGCCGTTTCCCCTAATCGGGCGCCCATGACCGCAACGCCCGCCGGCATGACCTATGCCGAATATCTGAAGCTCGAGCAGCTACTGTCGGCGCAGAAACCCTTGTCGGATCTGCACGACGAAATGCTGTTCATCATCATCCATCAGACAAAAGAGCTGTGGATGAAGCAAGTGCTTCACGAACTGCGCCTTGCAGTTCAGCTGATCGGTGAGGACCGTTTCGCCGAAGCCTATAAGGCCATGGCGAGAGTGAGCCGGATCCAGGCCGTGATGACCTTGTCGTGGGACGTCCTCTCGACCCTCACTCCAGTCGATTACATGAAGTTCCGCGATGTCCTTGGTACCAGCTCGGGCTTTCAGTCCGCGCAATTTCGCGAGATCGAATATCGGCTTGGGCTGAAGAACCCCGCATTCCTCGAACATTATGCGGAAGGCTCGCCCGAGCGGACGAACCTCAAGCGCGCACTGGATGAGCCGAGCCTTCGCGAGGCGGCAATGGCCGCACTTGAGCGGAATGGCTTCGACCTTGGCGATCGTTCCAACAGCGCGCTCGCTGCTGCCTGGATCGAGGTTTATCGCGAACCGGAGCGCTGGTTCGACCTTTATGAACTAGCTGAAAAGCTTGTCGATATCGACGATGCTTTGGCGTCGTGGCGTCACAAGCATGTGCTGACAGTCGAGCGCATCATCGGCAACAAGCGCGGCACCGGCGGCTCTGCAGGCGCGTCCTACCTGCGCTCAACGCTCGATAAGCGCGTCTTCCCTGAGCTCTGGGAACTGAGGACCGACCTTTGAGCTTCAAGGCCCTGTTCTCCCGGAGCCTCTCTGCCGATCCCCAGCGGTTGCATTTTGCAGCGCATAGCCATCATCTCTGGCCCGACGCCAGCTTCGAAGGGCACTTGAACGCCTGGCAAGATGCCGCGCATCTCGCCGATCGCAAATGGGACAAGGTGATGGACGAGGTCTGGCCCGAGGCCCAGGCCCATGTCGCGCGCGAGCTTGGGGCTGGCGAGCCTAGCTCGATCGTCTTCTCGTCCAACACCCACGATTTCCTGGTGCGCCTCGCAGCGGCTGCGCCCCGTAGCGGCGGGAAACTGCGCGTTTTGACGACGGATGGCGAATTCCACAGCGCGCGCCGGCAGTTGGCGAGGTGGGAAGAGGAAGGATCCCTCGCCGTCGACCGCGTCGCGGCAGAGGATTTCGACAGCTTTCCCGAGCGCTTCCTCGCCGCGGCCAAAGCCGGCAAGCACGATCTCATCCTGGTCAGCCAGGTCCTCTTCGGCAGCGGTCGCATCTTCGACGGACTGGAGGAACTGGCGGCGCTCGCGCGGACGGAGGGGCCGTGGGTGGTGGTCGACGGCTATCACGCTTTCATGGCCATTCCCCAGCCGCTTGCGGGCGGTATCGAGGAACAAGAGCTCGGATCGCTGCCGCGGCAAACGGACCAGGCAACATCTCAGCCCCTGGCCGCGATCGGCAGCACGACCAGCGCCTTCTACCTCGGCGGCGGCTACAAATATGCGATGGCCGGCGAAGGCAGCGCTTTCCTCCATGCGCCCGTCGGCTTCGGTCCGCGGCCTCCAGTTACCGGCTGGTTCGCGGAATTCGAGGATTTAAGCCTCCCACCGGGAAGTGTCGGCTATGCGAAGGACGCGCGGCGCTTCCTTGGCGCGACTTTCGATCCCTCCGGTCTCTACAGGTTCAATGCCGTCCAGCGCATGCTCGTCGAGAATGGCCTCACCACGGCTGCGATTTCCGCGCACGTTCTTGGCCTCCAACTGCAGCTTATCGGCCTCATCGGCCGTACGCTGCTGGGCGATGCCCAGTTGCTCAATCCGCTCAATGGCAAGCCGCACGCCCGCTTCCTCGCATTTCGCAGCTCGAACGCTCAGCGCTGGTATGAGCAACTGAAGGGACGCAACTGCATCACCGACGTGCGCGGCGATGTGCTGAGGATCGGCTTTGCTCTCTACCACGATGCAGCGGACGTGGATCAGCTGGCAGCAATGCTTGGGCAACTTGCGTGAAGGCGCAAACGCCCCGGCGTAGCGCGTCACTAATACTCGCGCTCCTGCTCCTCGCTTATATCTTCAACTTCCTCGATCGTCAGATTCTCGGTATCCTGGCCCAGCCCATCAAGGCTGACCTCAACCTTACCGACACCGAATTTGGCGCGATCGGAGGCCTTGCCTTCGCGATGCTCTATTCGGCCCTTGGCGTCCCGCTCGCCTATCTCGCGGACAGGACCAGCCGAGGCGGCGTGGTGGCAGCATCGCTTGCCCTGTGGAGCGTCTTTACCGGGTTGTGCGGCACTGCCGCTGGGTTCGGCCAATTGTTCCTTTACCGGCTCGGCGTCGGGGTCGGCGAAGCCGGCGGCGTTGCGCCGTCCTATGCGCTCATCGCCGATTATTTTCCGCCTCACCGGCGGGCGCGGGCACTGGCGATCTTTTCTCTTGGAATCCCCATTGGCCTTGCGGGAGGAACGCTCGTCGGCGCCTATATCGCCCATGCGGTAAACTGGCGCGCTGCCTTCCTCGTCATGGGCATCGCCGGTCTCGTTCTCGCCCCTATCGTGCGCCTCGCGGTGCGCGATGTGAAAAGGACCGCGGGACAGGATCAGGCACCGCTTCGAGACGTCTTCCCGCTTCTTGCGCGCAATCCCGCCTTCTGGCTGCTCGCCTTCGGGTCTTCGGCGAGTTCGCTATGCGGCTACGGCCTCGCGCTTTGGACTCCATCGGTGATGATGCGCAGCTTCGGCCTCGACATTATGACGACCGGCGAATTCCTCGCTTCGCTTCTCCTCATCGGCGGATGCGCCGGCGTTTTCGCGGGTGGCTGGTTCGCCGACCGTCTCGGCGTCGCGGACCGCGGCTGGTATGCAAGGCTCCCGGCGATCGCGTGGATTATCTCCGTTCCCGCATGGGGCCTTGGGCTGTTCGCCCCGAGCCTGTGGATCGCATGGCCGCTGCTGCTGGTCGGCAATGCAGTCAATATCCTGTGGCTCGGTCCGGTATCGACCGCGATCCAGCACCTTGCACCGCGACCGATGCGAGCGACCGCATCGGCGAGCTTCCTTTTCATTAACAACCTGATCGGCCTCGGTGCCGGGCCTCTCCTTATGGGGCGGCTTTCGGATGCGCTCAAGTCTACTTACGGCTCCGGTGCCCTGCGCATCGCTGCGGCCGCCTGCCTTGGTTTCTACCTTATTGCCGCCTTGCTGATGTTCCTCTCCGTCTCCTCGCTGAAAGCCTCCTGGATCGCAGATCCGGAATAGCTAACTATCTGAACAAGAAAGCAATTTGAGGTTCACGGCAGTGCGATAGGGTGCAAGTTCCATCCGTTTAACGGTTGGAACGGTGTGGCGAACGGACCGTTTTTGCCGTTCGAAGGAGAAATATAATGACCAGGGTTTTACTCGCAGCAGGTGTTGCCGCGCTGGCGATCGCAGCCCCGGCGAATGCGGGGCCTCACGGCGGCGGCGGAGGCCATGGCGGCCAGCCGGCCTTCATGGCCGGTGGCGGCGGCGGCCAGCAGCGCGCACAGGCATTCGAACGCCGCGGCGGCGGCGGCGGCTTTGCTGCCCCTCGAATGCAGCGGCAGTCGTTTGCGGCGCCGCGCATGGAGCGCCGGGCGTTTGCAGGGCCGCGAATGGAGCGCCAGCAGCGCTTTGCCGCAGCCGAGCGGCCGCAGCGGGCGGAGCGCATGCAGATGCGAGCCGAGCGCCAGCAAGCCCGGCCGCAGCGAATGGAGCGCGCACAGGCTCGCGTCGCCGAACGCCAGCAGATGAGGGCCAACCATGTTCACGCGCAGAACCGCCTTGCTGAGCGCCAGCAGATGCGAGCCAATCATACGCTGCAGGTTCAGAACCGGCTCGCCGAGCGCCAGCGGTCCCGCGAAAATCACATGCAGCAGATGCAGACGCGGATGGCGCAGCAGCAGCTGCGGACCGATCGCCGGCAGCAGTTCGGAGCGCAGGTCGCCCAGCGCCAGCAGCTCCGCGCCAACGGAGCGCTCTCGAACAATGTGAATGGACGCATCGCCGCAAATAACGGCGTCGGCTATGGCGTCGGCGGCTGCCCGCCGGGTCTTGCTTCCAAGGGCTGCGTGCCTCCGGGTATCGCGCGGCAGGATACGTTGCAGACGCTTCGCGCCGCGGACGCAGGGGCGTTCCAGGCGAGCCGGCTGCAGATGCTTGCTCCAAGTACGCGGATCATCGCTCCCAACCTTGCAGCCAGCTACGTCGGCGCGCCGCTGTCGACGGTCGCCAACTACGTGCCCCTGAGCGCGCTGCCGAGTTCATACAGCTATCTGTATCCGGACACGCCCAACTATTATTACCAATATGGCGGCGGCTACCTTTACCAGGTCGACCGCAGCACAAGCCTGATCGATGCGCTGATCCCGCTCCTTGCGGGTGGCTATATGCCCGGCACTTACCTGCCGTCGGCCTACATGAACAGCTACGTGCCGTCCTATTACGGGCTCAACAGCTTCTATCCGGCGAGCTTCGACCAGGGCTTCGGCTACGGCAATGTCTGCAATCGCTACGCCTATGGCGTGGTCTACCAGGTCGACTGCGTAACCGGGATGGTCGAGAATGTCGTTCCGACCTACGCCGGTGGCTACGGCGTGGGGCAGATGCTGCCCTCGGCCTACAGTTATTACAACGTGCCGATGCAGTATCGCAGCCTCTACTATCCAACGGCTGACTCGTCATACTGGTATGCGCCGGGCGCGATTTATCAATATGATACGGGCAGCAACCTGATCACGTCGGTCGCTGCCCTGATGTCGCCCGGCTTCACGGTCGGTCAGCCGCTGCCGATGGGCTACAGCATGTACAACGTGCCGATGGACTATCGAGCGACCTACTACGATACGCCCACTGCCTGGTACCGTTACAATAATGGCTACATTTACCAGGTGGACCCATCGACCATGCTTGTTACGTCGGTGGTTGCGTCGCTCCTTGGCTAGTGCACCACCAGCCAAGATCATGAACTCGAAGGCCCGGCATGGAACCCAATCCCTGCCGGGCCATTTCGTTCGCGAACCAAAAAAAAGGAGGCCAAGCGCATGAAGTCGAATGCACTCGCGGTTGCAGCCGCGGCTGTCGCACTCATTTCAGTCAGCGCCTGCAACAAGAACAACGGCGCCGGGAACGGACCGGCCAAGGTCCAAACGCCGCAAGCGGCGAAGGCCGCCGGAAGCAAGACGATCGCGGCGGGACTTCCCGCAAACAGCCAGTTCATGGCGGCCGCCAAGGCTGCGGGGCTCGATCAAACACTTGCCGGTCCCGGGCCGTACACGGTTTTCGTCCCAACCGACCAAGCGATCGGGCAGGCTCCCGCCGGCACCTTCGACACGGGGCCCGGTAACCGCGCGCAGCTGACCGGGATCATCACCAACATGATCCTCCCGGGCACCGTCCTCGTCGCCGACATCGACAAGGCGATCGACGCCGGCAAGGGCAAAGCACCGCTCGCCACGATGGGCGGCGGCACGCTCACTGCGACAAAGGACGGGGGCAATACGGTCATTGCTGATTCGGCGGGCCATAAGGCGACCATCACGCAGGGCGACCAGCAGTTCAGCAATGGCGTAGTTCACGAGGTCAGTGCGGTCCTCATGCCCGCCAAGCAGCCCGCGGCCAGTGCGCCGGCCGTTGGTAAGAAGGCTGGCAAGTAGGCAAAGGCGCCCCTCGGCGCATCTCCCCACTTTCGCACGCGGAACGGCTCGCTATAACCGGTGCCGTTACGCGTGCGGACGATGGGGCAATAAGCAATGAAATCGACGATTGAACGGGCGGTCCTCCTCAAGAGCCTCGGCCACGTCCAATCGGTCGTGGAGCGGCGAAACACGATCCCAATCCTCTCCAACGTTCTCATCGAAGCGCGCGAGGACGGCTCGCTTCGATTGATGGCGACCGACCTTGACTTGCAGGTCGACGAGACGATCCCGGCAAACGTCTCACAGCCGGGCGCGACGACGGTATCGGCCCACACCTTCTTCGATATCGTGCGCAAGCTTCCTGAAGGCAGCCAGGTCGAAATCACTGCAGCCGAAGGCAAGATGCAGGTGGTCGCCGGACGGTCGCGGTTCAATCTATCGACCCTGCCGCGTGACGATTTCCCGGTGATCGCCGAGGGCGATCTCCCGACTCGCTTCGAACTTCCCGCAGCGACCTTGCGGGAAATTATCGAGAAGACGCGCTTTGCCATCTCGAGCGAAGAGACGCGCTATTATCTGATGGGCATTTTCTTCCACGTCGTCGACGACCAGCTGCGAGCTGCCGCCACGGACGGCCATCGCCTGGCTCGGGTCACGGTGCCGCGGCCCGACGGCGCCGAGGGCATGCCCGACGTGATCGTCCCGCGCAAAGCGGTGAACGAGCTCTACCGTCTACTCGAAGAGCTCGAGGGCACCGTGGAAATCTCGCTTTCGGCAACCAAGATCCGCTTTGGCCTTGGCAGCGCGATCCTGACCAGCAAGCTCATCGACGGCACCTTCCCCGATTACAACCGCGTGATCCCGACCGCGAACGACAAGCTCCTCAAGCTCGATACGAAGAGCTTTTCCGCCGGGGTCGACCGCGTCTCGACAATCGCAAGCGAGAAGACGCGCGCGGTCAAGATGAGCCTCGACCGCGACAAGGTGACGCTGTCTGTGACATCGCCGGAAAATGGCGTTGCGACCGAGGAGCTGCCTGCCGATTACGGGTCCGATGGACTGGAGATCGGCTTCAACGCCAAGTACCTGCTCGACATCCTCGGCGAAATTGAGGGCGACACGGTTGAGGTCCACCTCGCAGACGCCGCTGCTCCGACGCTGTTGCGGGAAAATGACAAGTCGAACGCGCTTTACGTGCTGATGCCGATGCGGGTGTGAGCCGCGGAGCGGACCGCGCACCGCCGCGACCCTAGCGGCGCCGAGCTTTTGTTCTTGCTGGATTGCTTCGGTACCCGGCTACCCGCAAAGACGCGACTATTGTGCCCGTCACTCGCCTGACTCTGACTAATTTTCGCTCTTACGCGTTGGCGTCGATCGACCCGGGAGTCGGCTTTGTTCTGCTGCTCGGCGAAAACGGAGCGGGAAAGACGAACCTTCTTGAAGCGGTATCGATGCTTGCCCCCGGCCGCGGCCTTCGCGGTGCGCCGTTGTCGGAAATGGCGCGTCAAGGCAGCGAAGGCGGCTGGGTGGTAGCCGCTCGCCTTGGCTCAGCCGAGATCGGCACCGGAACGCTTGCCGCTGCGCCGGAGCGACGCCAGGTACGTGTAAACGGGGCGCCGGCCGCGGTGAACGGCCTCTCCGAATGGCTGTCGGTCCTTTGGCTGACCCCGGCAATGGATCGACTGTTCACCGGCAATGCCGCGGAGCGGCGGCGCTTCCTCGATCGGCTCGTGCTCGCGCTTGAACCGGCCCACGCGCACCATGCAACGCGCTACGACGCGGCGATGCGCGCGCGTAACAAGCTTCTTTGCGATGAGCGCCGCGACGATGCGTGGCTCGGCTCGCTTGAGGCTGCGATGGCCGAGCATGGCGCCGCGATGAGCCAAGCGCGGGCGCGCACGGTTGAAGCTCTCGGCGAGCGCCTCAACGAAGCGTCGGACGATGAATTCCCGCGAGCACAAATATCGCTCGAGGGGTGGCAAGGCGGCGATCTATCGTCGTTGCTTGCTGGCAATCGCGAGCGCGATAGCGCAGCTGGTCGAACGACGGAGGGCCCGCACCGGCAGGACTTGATCGCGGTGCACCGGGCGAAGGGGATGGCCGCCGCAAGCTCCTCGACCGGTGAACAGAAGGCGCTGCTGTTGGGGCTGGTCCTCGCCCATGCCGATCTCGTCGCCGAGCGCCGCGGCGAGCCGCCGATCCTCCTCCTCGACGAAGTCGCAGCCCACCTCGATCCGCGCCGCCGCGCCGCGCTCTTTGCCCAGCTCGAGGGCCGAGGCCAGGTGTGGATGACAGGCACCGAAGCGGCGCTCTTCGAGAGTATCTCCGCCGCATCGCGCTTCCTCGTCGAGCCAGGCCGGATCGTCTCAGCCTCGCCTTGAGGTGGACATTTCGAGGGATTTCCCTATATCGCACCGCAGCACGAGGCGCTTTTCAAGCGGCGTGATCGGACCATAGGTACCGGCCCGCGCCTCGAACAATGAAGTTCTCCACATCACGCGGGGTTCTTGTTTTCCCGCTCAGCCAGACGCTTCGTGGCGTCTCGGCGGCAATTTGTTTGTGGAAGATCTCCAAAATGACGTTTGACAATCTTGGGCTTTCCAAGCCCCTCATCGACGCCCTGTCGTCGAGAAAATATACGAAGCCGACCCCGATCCAGCGCGAGGCCATTCCGTTCGTGCTCGAAGGCCGCGACCTCCTCGGCATCGCGCAGACGGGAACCGGCAAGACGGCCGCCTTCATGCTCCCGTCGATCGATCGGCTGGTGCGTTCCCCTCGAGCGCGCCCGGCGCCGCGGAGCGCTCGGATGCTGGTGCTCGCCCCGACGCGGGAGCTAGCTGCCCAGATCGCCGAGGCTGCGCGGGCCTACGGCTCGAACAGCCAGGTCTCGGTCGGCGCGATATTTGGCGGCGTTCCGACGGGAAAGAGCATCCGCGAAGTCGCCCGCGGGCTCGACGTCCTGGTCGCGACCCCGGGCCGGCTCCTCGATCTCGTTGACCAGCGGGCGCTCGATCTTTCCCGCCTCGAAATTCTCGTTCTCGACGAAGCCGATCAGATGCTCGACCTCGGCTTCATCCACGCTCTGAAAGCAATTGTGAAGCTGATCCCGGCCAAGCGCCAGACGCTCTTCTTTTCGGCGACGATGCCAAAAAGCATTCGCCAGCTCGCGGACGCTTATCTGCGCAATCCCGCGCAAGTTGCAGTCGCTCCGGTGGCAACGACCGCTGAGCGGGTCAGACAGCATGTGACATTCGTCAATCCCGTCGAGAAGCAGGCGCTTCTGGCGTCATTCCTGCGGTCGAACCCAATCGAACGCGCACTCGTCTTCAGCCGGACCAAGCACGGCGCCGACAAGATCGTCCGCTTCCTCGCCGCGGCGGGTATCGACGCCAATGCCATTCACGGCAACAAGTCCCAGGCGCAGCGTGAACGTGCGCTCGACCTGTTCCGTTCGGGCCAGACGCCGATCCTCGTCGCAACCGACATCGCCGCGCGCGGAATCGATATCCCCGGCGTTAGCCACGTGCTCAATTTCGACCTTCCCAACGTTCCTGAGCAATATGTCCATCGCATCGGACGCACCGCGCGCGCCGGCGCGACGGGTATTGCGATCGCATTTTGCGGCGATGACGAGCGGTCATACCTGAGGGACATTGAGCGTCTCACGAGGAAGCACCTCGAGGTCATGCCGCTTCCGGAGGATTTCGTGGCGACAGTCGAGGCTCTCAAGCGCCTCAAGCCCGCGCCTCGAACGGCGCCGCAGCAGACCCACGGCAAGGCCGATCGCCGCGCAGAGGGCAAGAAGCGCCAGAACCGCAACGAGCGCCAGCAGCGGCACCCGCATCGCGCCGAGGGGCATCCCGCCCACCGTCACGAGGGTGGCCAAGGCAAGCGCAAGTTCTCCGGGCGGCGCGGCGCTCCGGGGGCATCGCGCGCGGCCCAGCGCTAGGTGCAGCCGTTCGGCGGGCGTGAACAAGGCGCCGCCGCCGCGCACTAAGTCGAGCAATGAAAGCTGGCGCATGAGCGCATGAGTGCAGGATAGCCGGCTCCCACGCGTGCGCGCACGTGCGCGCACGCGTGACTTCGGCGTTAAAATCCCTATATCTGGACTATGGCAACTACCCCCGACAGCAACAGCAATTCCTATGGCGCCGACAGCATCAAAGTCCTCAAGGGGCTCGATGCAGTGCGCAAGCGGCCTGGCATGTACATTGGCGACACCGATGACGGCTCCGGGCTTCACCATATGGTCTTCGAGGTGTCGGACAATGCGATCGACGAGGCTCTCGCCGGCCACTGCGACAGGGTGCTTATCACGCTGAATCCGGACGGCTCTGTCAGCGTCGAGGACAATGGCCGCGGCATCCCGACCGGGATCCACACGGAAGAGGGCGTCTCGGCGGCTGAGGTCATCATGACCCAGCTTCACGCCGGGGGTAAGTTCGATAACAGCAGCGACGACAATGCCTACAAGGTTTCAGGCGGCCTTCACGGTGTCGGCGTCTCCGTGGTCAATGCGCTCTCCGAGTGGCTGGATCTTACCATCTGGCGGGACGGCGAGGAGCATTTCATGCGTTTTCGTCACGGCGATGCCGAAGCGCCGCTCAAAGTCGTGGGCAAGACCGAGAAGCGCGGCACGCGCGTCACCTTCATGCCGTCCACCGATACGTTCAAACAGACCGAGTTCGACTTTGAGCGGCTCGAGCACCGCTTTCGCGAACTCGCCTTCCTCAACTCGGGGGTTCGCCTGCTCCTCACCGATGCGCGCCACGACGAGAAGAAGGAGGTCGAATTGTTCTACGAAGGCGGAATCGCTGCCTTCGTGAAGTGGCTTGATCGTGCCAAGGCGGCGCTGATTCCCGATCCGATCGCGATACACGGGCAGCGCGACGACATCGGGATCGACGTCGCGCTCGAGTGGAACGATTCTTACTACGAGAACGTCCTTTGCTTCACCAACAACATTCCGCAGCGTGACGGCGGAACGCATCTTGCGGCTTTTCGTGCGGCGCTAACGCGTACGCTCAACAATTATGCCGATCGCTCGGGTCTCCTCAAGAAAGAGAAGGTCGGGCTGACAGGCGACGACATGCGCGAGGGCCTGACGGCGATCGTGTCGGTGAAGCTTCCCGATCCCAAGTTCAGCTCGCAGACCAAGGACAAGCTGGTGAGCTCGGAAGTTCGCCAGCCGCTTGAAAGTCTCATCGCCGACAAGCTCAGCGAGTGGCTGGAGGAAAATCCCGGTCACTCCCGCACGATCGTGCAGAAGATCATCGATGCCGCCGCGGCCCGCGAAGCGGCGCGCAAGGCACGCGACCTCACCCGCCGCAAGGGCGTGCTGGATATCGCTTCGCTGCCAGGCAAGCTCGCGGACTGCCAGGAACGCGATCCAGCACTGTCGGAGTTGTTTCTGGTCGAGGGAGACTCCGCGGGCGGGTCGGCCAAGCAGGGGCGCAACCGGCAAAACCAGGCTATTCTTCCGCTTCGCGGCAAGCTGCTGAACGTCGAGAGGGCGCGCTTCGACCGCATGCTCTCGTCGAAGGAAATCGGGACGATGATCCAGGCGCTCGGCGCGGGAATCCGCGAAGATTTCGATATTACCAAGCTGCGCTATCACAAGATCGTCATCATGACGGACGCCGACGTCGACGGCGCGCACATCCGAACGCTGCTGCTCACCTTCTTCTATCGCCAGATGCCGCAGCTGATTGAGAACGGCCATCTCTTCATTGCGCAGCCACCGCTTTACAAGGTCAGTCGCGGCCGATCCGAAGTCTATCTGAAGGATGATGCGGCGCTCGACGATTATCTCGAGGAAGCCGGGCTTGAAGGATTGATCCTTGAAACCCCGGACGGACAGCGTGCCGGAAACGACCTCAAGGCCCTGGTTGATCATGCCAGGCGGATGCGCACGTTGATGCGTTATGCGCCGCGCAAATATGATTCGGCGCTCATCGAAGCGCTTGCGATCAACGAAGCCCTCAGGCCGAATCTTGAACGTGACGGCAGGGCGAAGGCGGTCTCGAGCGTCGCCGCGTGGCTGAACGTGGGCGATGCCGAAGCGACCTGGTCGGGTGAGGTCGCTCAGGAGGGGGGCTATTTGCTCCGGCGGTCGTGGCGCGGAGTGACGGACGCCTATCTCATCGAACCGAGCTTCCTCGTTTCTGCCGAGGCGCGCAAGCTCGACACGCTCGCCAGGGAACAGGCTGCCGCTTATGCCAAGCCGAGCATGCTGCGGACGCTCAAGAAGGGCGCCGCCGAACCGGAAGCGGGTCTTGCACCGGGAGAAGGCGACGAGGCGGCCGATGAGGTCGCGGCCGAGACCAAGGGCAAGCAGGTCATGGTCACGCGCCCCTCGGAATTACTCGACGCAGTCCTTGCTGCCGGCCGGAAGGGGCTTTCGATCCAGCGTTACAAAGGCTTGGGCGAGATGAACGCCGACCAGCTTTGGGAAACGACGCTCGACCCGACCAATCGGTCGCTGCTGCGCGTGGAAGTTGCACAGGCGGACGTTGCCGACGAGATATTCACGCGATTGATGGGCGATGTCGTCGAACCGCGGCGCGAGTTCATCCAGGACAATGCGCTCAGCGTTGCCAATCTCGACGTCTAGGAACCATTCTGCAGCAACAACTATTGGCAAGAGCGTGAGCAGCGGCCCGACGATCACGCTGGCGAGCTACAACATGCACAAGGCGGTTGGTCTCGACGGCCGTCGTGATCCGCATCGCGTGCTTCGCGTCCTGCAGGAGATCGATGCCGACATTGTCGCGCTGCAGGAGGCCGACAAAAGGATCGGGGGTCGAGGGTCGACCGTGCCGCATGAGTTGATTGACAGCCATGGCCTCTACAAGCCGGTCCATTTCGGGGTTCGGCACAAGCGAATGCTGGAACGCGCGCGCAAGCACGCCGACCGCCTGCTGAACGTGAATACCCGCAATATCGGTTGGCACGGCAATGCCATCCTCGTGAAGCGGCACATCGGGGTCATCGCCTGCGCCGCGATTGACCTGCCGACGCTGGAGCCGCGCGGTGCGGTCATGGCCGAGCTGCTAATCGAAGACCGCCCGCTGCGTGTCGTCGGCATGCATCTCGATCTCTCGGGACTTTGGCGCCGCCGCCAGATGCGCGCGATCCTGTCCGCAATCGAGGGCCGGCCTCAGAAGATGCCGACAGTCCTGATGGGCGACACCAACGAGTGGCGCACCATGGCGGGCTGCCTGAACGAGCTTGAGCCCGATTTTCATATCGCTCCGACGGGACCGAGCTTTCACGCCCGTCATCCGGTGGCGCAGCTTGATCGCATCATCGTCGAGAAGGTGCTGAACATCGAGGCGGCGGGTGTTCACATGAGCCCCGTCGCCCGGCGCGCATCCGATCACCTTCCGATCTGGGCGCGTGTGAGCGCCTAGCCTGCGATCTTCCTCAGCCGCCGGCGCTGGATCGACGAGCCGATTCCCATCGCCTCGCGATATTTGACTACGGTTCGGCGCGCGGCATCGAACCCCTTCTGCTTGAGCAGCGCGGTAATGGCTTCGTCGCTCAGAATTTCGGTCTCTGCTTCGATCAGCTGCTTGATCGCGGCTTTGACTGCCTCGGCAGCGGCGCCCTCGCCCTCGGATGACTGAACGCCCGACCCGAAGAAATATTTCAGTTCGAACAGGCCGCGGTCACACAGGAGATATTTGTTCGATGTGACTCGGCTGACGGTGGACTCGTGCATCCCGATGGCCTCGGCGACCTCGCGAAGCGTCATCGGCTTCATTGCCGACACGCCTCGTTCGAAGAAGCCTTGCTGCCGTTTCACGATCTCGGAGACGACCTTGACGATCGTTCGCGCGCGCTGGTCGAGTGCCTTCACCAGCCAGTTGGCGTTCTGCAGGCATTCGCTCAGCCAAGCCCTGGACCGCTTGTCCTGCGGCCCGGACTTGAGCTCCTGATAGTAGCGGCGGTTCACCAGCAGGCGCGGAAGCGTTGCCTGATTGAGCTCGACGGCAAAGCCGGCGCGGGTTGGCCGCACGAAGACATCGGGCGTGACCTCCTGCGAGGCGTTGCCCGAGAAACGGCAGCCCGGTTTTGGATCGTAAGCACGAAGTTCCCGGATCATGTCCGAAAGATCCTCGTCGTCGACCCCGCAGATCCGTTTCAAGTCGTTGGTTCGGCCTTTCGAAAGCAGGTCCAGATTGTCGATCAGGCGCGCCATCGCGGGATCGTAGCGATCGGCAGCCTTGGCCTGGAGCGCCAAGCATTCCGACAATGAGCGAGCGCCGACCCCCGGCGGATCGAGCGACTGGACGAATTCAAGCGCCTTGCCGACAAGCGCGAGCGGAGCGCCGGTCAGTTCGGCGATCTGCTGCAACGGGACGCTGAGATAGCCGGTTTCATCGAGTGTTTCGGCGATGATCCGCGCGACACCGCCAACATCTCCTGAAAGGCCGTGAAGCTGGTCGAGGAGATGTTCGGCGAGCGACGAAGCGGAATATTGGACTCGATCGAAATCGAAGGCTTCCTCGCCGCTCCCTGAGGTCACGACATCCGCGAAGCTGTCCGTCTCGAGCGCCTCGCTCGTCCAGTCTACATCGAGGGGCCGGTCGTCGTCTGCCTGGCCCATGATAAGCTGGTCGGCGCCAGGATCGTCCGGCTCGTCGTCACTGTCAGCCTCGTCGGGTGTAAAGTCGGCCGGGGCGTCATCATCTTTCTCTTCGGGATGCGATTCGAGCAGCGGATTCTTCGACAATTCTTCGGCAATGAAGCCATCGAGTTCGAGATTGCTGAGCTGGAGGAGCTGGATCGCTTGGCGCAGCTGCGGAGTGAGGACCAGCTGCTGCGATTGGCGGATACTTAAGGAGGGGCCCAGGCCCATCGGTTCTGCTCGTTACAGCGCGAAGCTCTCGCCGAGGTACAGGCGCCGGACCTCTTGGTCGGCGACCAACGCTTCGGGAGTACCAGCGAACAGAACCTGCCCGTCGTAGATGATGCAGGCGCGGTCGACGATATCGAGCGTCTCTCTGACGTTATGGTCGGTGATGAGGACCCCGATGTCGCGGCTCTTCAACTCGCGGACCAGCTCGCGGATGTCGGCAATAGAAATAGGGTCGATCCCGGCGAAAGGCTCGTCGAGCAGCATGATCGTCGGATCGGCCGCAAGGGCGCGCGCAATCTCGCAGCGCCGCCGCTCGCCCCCGGACAGCGCCATGGCGGCCGCATCGCGAAGCGCCGTGAGTCCGAACTCGCCCAACAGTTGCTCGAGGCGCTCGCGGCGCTTCTGGCGGTTGGGCTCCGCCACCTCGAGCACCGCCATGATATTCTCCTCGACCGACATGCCACGGAAGATCGAAGTCTCCTGCGGCAGGTAGCCGAGGCCGAGGATCGCGCGCCGGTACATCGGCAGCTCGGTAATGTCTCGACCATCGAGGAAGATCCGCCCGCTGTCGGGTTTCACGAGGCCCATCACCGAATAGAAGCAGGTTGTCTTGCCAGCTCCGTTGGGGCCCAGGAGGCCGACCACTTCGCCGCGGTGTACATCGAGCGAAACGTCGTGGAGCACGGCGCGGCGATCATATGACTTGGCGATCGAGTGCACCTCA
This sequence comes from Sphingomicrobium sp., assembly GCA_035470745.1. Classification (GTDB taxonomy): domain Bacteria; phylum Pseudomonadota; class Alphaproteobacteria; order Sphingomonadales; family Sphingomonadaceae; genus Sphingomicrobium. Next base: position 29,629 of record DATIQO010000094.1, read on the forward strand.
AGGCCGCCGCTTACGTGCGTGGCTTCGTTCGACGGCCGCGCGAAGGTGACGGCTTCGTTCATCACGGCTATTTCGGCTGCTGCCGTTGCTGCGGCTGTTGCTGCTGCGGCACGGTGAAATGGCCGGTGACGCGGCCGCCGCTCGAATTCACGCCGGGAGGGCCGCCGTCGACCACGGCACGGCCCGAATCGAGATCGATGACAAGGCGCGAGCCGTTCACGAGGTTGTTCTCACGCGTCAGTTGGACATTGCCGATCAGCGTGATGAGCTTGCGGTTAAGATCGTAGACGCCAAAGTCGCCCTTGGCCGTCTCGGAAGGGCTGTGCACCACCACGCCGCCAGCGGCATCGAGACGATTGATTTGCAGCCCATTGGCTCCTTGACCGCCCGAATAGGCGACCGTTAGCCGGTCCGTATCGAGCGTCATGTCGGCCTG
>DATIQO010000095.1:0-3659 GCA_035470745.1 Sphingomicrobium sp.
CACAGCCAGCCTCGAGACGCGGGCTGATCTATTCTTTGGGTCCCAGGCCCTTGACCAAGGAACCGGCGGCATTTCCTTTCTTGCCTTTATTGGCCTTTGGTTTGCGTACTTCCTTGTTTGAGCGTTTTTGCCCTTTGGCCATGCTTCGTTCCTCCGATCATGAACTGGTCGCGCCGTCTTGGAGCAGGCGAGCTTCACAGATGGGCTAATCTTGGCACTGTTGGAAGCGGTTACTCGGCTCACTCCTCTTCATGTGCTGGTCCTGCACTCAGTTTTGGGCCTGTCGAACCGCGCCGCGCAAGGACATTATGAAACGCCGCCTCGCTCCGCTCAGATCCGCCGCGGCCAGGCGACCGGAGGATATTCGTCAAATCCGGACGGGTGCAGGTTCCCGGCGCCCGAAACGAGCAACAAGGCCTGAGCCCGGACCGGCGGCCACCCTAATGGCCGATCGTCAGGTCCAGGATCTGCCCGATATGCGTGAGGAGGTCGGTCCGCGCGCTCGAGTCCGCGAGCTGGTGGTCGAGCCCTTTGTACGAAAGGAAGTCGACCGATTTGCCTGCGTCCTTTAGCGCTCCAGCCATCTTCTGCGATTGCTCAAAACGGACATTGGTGTCCAAGTCGCCGTGAGCCAGCAGCACCGGCGCCTCGATCTTGTCGACATGTCGCAGCGGTGATCCTGCTGACGCTTCGTCCCCTGATCCAACGAAATCCCTCACCACGCGAGCATCGACGAAGTCGTTTTCTTCCTGTTTCAGCAGGTCAAGATCAGTCACCGGAGCAACGGCGACAACGGCCTTGTAAAGCTTGGGGTCGGTTTCGGCCTCCATCAGTGCGGCATATCCGCCATAGGACCAGCCCACGATCGCCATGCGTTTGGGATCGGCGATGCCTTGCGAGGCGAGCCATTGCGCTGAAGCGGCGATATCCGACATCGCAGTGCGCCAGTTCTTGAATCCATTGCCGTTCAGCCACTGGTCGCCATAGCCCGATGAGCCGCGATATTCCGGCTGGAGCACGGCGTAGCCGCGCGCGGCGAGGAACTGCGCGAGCCAATCGAACCCGCCATCGTCGCGCGCACTTGGGCCGCCGTGGGGAAGGACCACCGTTGGCAGGTTCTTGGCTTGGACCCCGGCCGGCAGCGTAAGATAAGCGGGGATTTGTGCCCCATCGCCACCCGGAACCACGACCGATGACACGTGCGCGAGCTGATATCCATCGAGCTGCGGTCGCTCCAGCATTGCCTGGTTGAGCGTCTTTTTGTCACGGTCGAAGAGATAATAGCGCCCGGGGTCGGCATCGCTTCCCGCGAAGATCAGCAGCTTGCGTCCATCAGGCGTCGCATCGACAAACTGCACGATCGGGAGATTGGGGAGCGCTCGTGAAAGCGCATCGGCCAGCGCCTTGAACTCGGGATCGAAATAGACGGTGTGCGCTCTTTCGTCGGTGTAGCTGTAGCCGATGACCTTCAGCCCATTGCCGATCCTGACGACATCATCGATGTCCACTCGTGGGTTCGCTGCGATGAGCGTTTCCGCGCCGCTTCCATCGAGCTTCATGGCATAAAGAGCGTAGCGGCCGTCCTTCTTCTTCAACGCGTACAGCGAATTCGCCTCGGCATCGATGGCGAGCGGTTGCAGCTGATCTTCCTCCCGCGCGTTCGCGGCGAGAAGCTTCCAGTCATGAGAGCCGGGTGTCCGGTAAAGATATCGCACCATCCCGGAGAGCATGCCGTTCGTGTCGGTATCGTCGACGCGCATGATCCGCACGTTACCCCGGCCATCGCTCAGATAGCCGGACGCCACGTTGTCGGGCGCCTCGACCGGGACCGCCTTCATCGAGTGCGCGTCGATGCGATCCACTCCAAGACCCTGTTTGGATCGGATCAGCCGTGTTCCGATCTTGCCGGCTTCGGGGATGTACTGGCGCTCAAGGAGCAGGTTTCCATCGGTTCGATTGCCCCAATCGAGCACATCCGCGTCGCTTTGACGCAGATTGGCATCGTAGAAACTTTCCTGCTGTCCCAGCAGCTTTTGACTGGCGCCATCCAGGTTCATGGCCACGAGGCGCTGGAAGCCGATGATGTCCTTCACATCGACGCTACTGGCGGTCACTCGGCAGACGGCGCGATCGGCCGCTGCATAGTCGCACCAGCGCAGCATGTTGGGCGCGCCGTCGGAGCCCGTCATGACGGTGCTCTTGCCGGTTTCGAGATTGGAAATCACGGCGTAATTCTTGGGGCCGGGTCCTGGCGTAATGTAAAGAACGCTCGATCCGTCCGGTGAAAGATGGGGAGAAGTAACCGCCGGCCGGGCGCCGAAGGCGGATGCATCGTCGGCAAGGCTATGGACTGGTCCTGCATGCGCGGCACTACCGAGCGCGGCGATAGCCGCGGTAACGAACTGGATCTTCACTTACTCACCCCCAACAAGAAGATCGGCACGAGTGGAACTTGCCAGAAGTTCCCCGGAATACAAGCGCCTCCGCTTGCCCGGGCCATAGATATGATTGTGGGGAAAGATGTAATCGCCAAGAAACGGCAACAGACGCTCGCGCAGCCTGGATGTTCGCAGCGAACTTGAATGGAAATGGGGCGGCGCAGCCCGAATGACTGCGCCGCCGGTTGCGACTAGCCGCGATAGCTGTTGTTGTGCCCGATCCGGACGTTGGTGACTTGTCCGCGATAGTCGACGTTGCAGCGGAAGCTTACGTCGCCGCCGGCGTAGTTGCGGTTGTCGTAGCCGTGCTGACCGCGATAGCCGCCGCTCGAACTCATCAGACCGGAGACACGCAGGCCATTGTAGCGGCGCTGGACGCCGGTAACCGCCGTGACGCGCATCTCGCTCGCATAGCCCCGCCGATAGCCGTTATTTGCCCCATAGCCGCGGTTGTAGCCGTTGCCATATTGAGCTGCCGCCTGGACCATGGCTGCCGAGGCGCATTGCGAGACGGCCTGGCGGTCGGTCACATTGTAGCGATTGCCAAGAAGCTGATCGATGACCTGGCCGACGGGATTTTGGGAATAACCATCGTTATAGCTGTAGCCCTGCTGGGGATAAGCCTGCTGCGGATAAGCCTGTTGCGGATAAGCCTGCTGCGGATATCCCTGCTGGGCGTAGCCATAAGGATAGGCATTCTGGGCCGCGAGCGGAGCGGACAGCCCGCCGATCGCCGCCGCAGCGGCGAGATATCTGGTGACGCTAATCATGTGGGATTTCCTTTTCTCACGCGGAAAATGCCGGTGAGTTCGTGTGGAGAACGAACGGGGCATGGAAGCGATGCATGAATAGGAAACAACGATGCGAGGCATCGACAGCGCGGGCGCTAAGGAAGAACGCCCCCGAGGCGATGTCCAATTGGAGGCGCGTGAATTAAGATCGCCCCCGGCCGCGCGCGAAATCGGGATATCGCGCTCTGCCCCTGAAGACGCTTTCCAGTCGCCTAGGACCGGTGATGCCTCGCGGCATGGTGGCGCTTCGACCTTGCCGAGTGTCGATGCGCCGCGTGGCCGTGCCTCGAACGATGATGTGAAGCGCGATGATGGCGATGCTCGGCAGCCTCGAGTTCTCGGCTCATCAGCTCCCGGCAGCTGCTGGTTCGCATGATCTGCTTGTAGGTCATGCGACGGCATCGCCGCGCCATGCGCTTGGAGACGTGGA
>DATIQO010000096.1:0-4218 GCA_035470745.1 Sphingomicrobium sp.
TACCCTATCTTTTGAAGTCGAATCTCAGGATCGAATATGGCGCCTTCCAGAAGGAGCTGCTGGCCGACCAGGAGCTCACAACGGGAACGCTCGACACGCGCTTTGCCGGGGCGACGCTCGATCCCCTGAGCAAGGTCGCAAGCTATGATCCGCAAAGCGCCGCGATCAGCGCGGCCTATCTTGCCGCCTGGCACAGCTACGTCCGGGACCAGCTGCGTTACGATCCCGGAATCGAGTTCAAGTCCGGCATCCCCATCTATTCCAAGTGGGATTACAAGCATCAGCCGCCCGGCGCCGAAAAGCCGCTCATCATGCTGCCCAACGTGCTTCCCGACCTCGCGGTCGCGATGAAGCAGAACCCGATGCTCAAGGTGATGGTGAACGGCGGCTATTTCGACGTCTCCACTCCCTATTTCGAAGGGAAGACGGAGATGCGGCACTTGCCGGTGCCGGCGAACCTCAGGGCGAATATCGAATATCATTATTACGAGTCAGGCCACATGGTCTACGTCCACCAGCCGACGCTCGTGGCGCTCCACGACAATGTCGCCGACTTCATCCGGCGGACGAGCGCGGCGGCAGGCCGTTAACCCGCAGCCCGGCCGCGAGCTGCGCCTTCCGATCCCTGAATTTTCCGCGCAGGACCTCGTGCCTCGATCGGGATGCGCGCGCGGGGCAACCGGCAAGCTGGCGCGCCAGTTCTTTCTGCCGGGAGGAGAGGATGATGCAGGAAGCGACCAATATCGGGGCGTTCGCGATAATCCCGAGCAATGACCTGCCTGCTGCATTGCCGTTTTGGGAACGGATGGGTTTTGCTCGTACCGGCGGCGATGCGAATTACATCATCATGACCGGCTGGGGATGCGAGGTGCACCTGACGCAAGCCGGAAGCGAGCCCTGGAGCGTTACGAGCCATAACACGTTCGGGGTCTTCATCCGAACTCCAGAGGTCGATGCCATCGCGGCGCGCATGGACGATCTCGTCATTCGTCCCGGCGGCCTCCTGCGCCACCGCGAGTGGGGGCTCTACGAGGTGGGAATTTCCGGGCCCGATGGCCTGCTGGTTCGCGTTGGATGGCCTTCCAGGCTCCTGGAAGATAGCTGAGAATGCCTTCGTGCCTAGTGCCGCGTAATTTCCCGGACGATCGTTCGCTGCGCTGCCCGAAGCGGACGTTCAATCCCTACGTTGACGCTGCCGCCTCGGCGGCGTCGGCGACGGCCTCGATCAGCTCGTCGATCCGGAACGGCTTGCGCAGAAGCTGCGCGTTTTTGCCGATTGCCCGTTCGATGGCCTCGGTGTCGGCGTAACCGCTGGCAAGAACGATCGGGAGGCTGGGGCAAAGCTCGCGCGCCTGCCTTGCGACCTCTGCACCGTTCATCCCCGGCATTGCGAAGTCGACCACGAGCACATCGGGCTTGCTCGAGAGCAGTTCGTTAAGTCCGCTGCGTCCATCCCCAACGGCCCTCACCTCGTAGCCGAGGGCTTCGAGCGCGCTCGCAACGACGCTCCTTAGATCTTCATCGTCGTCAACGAGGAGGACGCTGCCGCTGCCCTTGCCGGGGGCGTCAACGGCGCTGCGCTCGTGGAGAGCTGGCCGGACCGGACGGTCGGTTCGCGGGAAAAACACCCTGACGGTCGTCCCGCGTCCCGGTTCGCTTTCGATGCGAACGGTCCCTCCGGTCTGGCGGGCACTTCCATAGACCTGCGCGAGCCCAAGGCCTGTGCCCTTGCCCACCGGCTTGGTCGTGAAGAAGGGATCGATGGCGCGCGCCAGCGTTTCCTTGTCCATCCCGACGCCGTTGTCGCGAACCAAGAGCTCGACATATTCGCCCGCTTTCAATTCGGGATCGCCTTCGATCCTGCGAACGGACGTTCCGACATAAAGCTTCCCGCCCTGCGGCATCGCGTCGCGAGCATTTAGAGCAAGGTTGAGGACGGTCATCTCGACCTGCGTAGCGTCGGCGAGCACCGGGACCGGGTCGGGATTGAGGCCGAACTCGACTTCAATCAGCGGACCAACGGTTCGGGCAAGAAGGTCTTCGACCTTCCTGATGACGTCGCAGATGAAGAGCGGCGTCAGCTCGATGCGCTGCGTACGGGAAAAAGCGAGTAGCTGCGAGGTGAGCTTGGCGCCGCGCTGGGCAGCCTGCATCCCCGCCTCGGCGAACCGGCGCACCCGTTCCTCGCCCGCGCCATGGCGGCCGATCATGTCGAATGCAGCAACGACCGCGCCGAGAACATTGTTGAAGTCGTGCGCGAGGCCCGAGACGAGCTGGCCGACGGCTTCCATTTTCTGGCTCTGCCGAAGCGCGTCTTCAGCTTCCCTCAGTCGCTCCTGGGCGCGCAGTCGATCGGTCACGTCATAAACGAACTGGTAGGCGGCGATGACGCGCCCCGTCTCATCGCGCAGCGAGTTATACTTCATCTCATAGTAGCGACGGTCGAGGTCGGGGTCGCCGAACGCGGCGATTTCCGAGAACTGCTCTCCCGCAAGGGCGCGGCGCCAGACCTGCTCCACGGCCGAGCGATGCTCCGGCTTGTCGGCGAGAAGATCGAGCATGTTGTCGCCGGCTTTCGGGCGGATGCCAAAGATGCGCTCGAACTCGTCTGCCGACGCCTTGTTGATCGCAAGGAAGTTGAACCGCGGGTCGGCGATCTGGACGAACGCGTCGGTGTTCTCGACCACGTCGGCATAGATCTTCTTCTCGGCGAGGGCCTCGGAGACGCGCTGCTCGAGCGTGAGGTTGAGATCCTTCAGCGCACTTGCACTGTCGCGCAGGGCGAGTTCGGCTCGCCTTCGCTCGACGGCGATTCGGGTTCGCTCGGCAAATTCCTGAATGAGTTCGAGCTCGTCGGCGCGCCACTCGCGCGGCTCTGCATGATTGAGGAACAATAAGGCGACCGCATCCCCTTGTTCGGTCACCGGCATGTTCACGAACGAATGTGCGCTGATTGCCTTGAGAGACTGCGCTGTCGCCCGGGTGCGGGGGTCGAGATCGGCATTGGCGATGACGACGGTGCGCCCTGCCTTGAGATCGTCGATGTAGGACCCGTAGTCGCGGAAATGCAGCACGCCCGCGATGCTCGAGATTCCCGGCGCATTCCAGTCGCGCTCGATCGTGATCGTCTCGTTGACCGCGTCGATCGTGCCGTAGCCGGCGCGGCTCACCTGGAGCGTGCGTCCGAGCACTTCGGCCGCGGCATAGGCGATCGTCTCAGGGTCCTCGGTGTCTTTCGATATGTCGGCAAGGGCGGAGAGCGCGGCGTGGCGCAAATGCGCATGCGCTCCCTGGGTGACGTCGAAGCCTTCGCAGAAGATACCGCTGACATTGCCTGCGGCGTCGTGGAGGGGGGCGTAGATGAAGGTAAGAGCACGTGTCTCGAGCGGCTCATTCTCGCTCCTCTGGAACGAGACATTGACCGCATCGGCCTCGTACGTCTCACCCGTCGAATAGACGCCGTCGAGGAGTTCGAAGAAGCCCTGGCCAGCGATGCTCGGGAAAGCCTCGCGCAGGGGCCGGCCCACCCACTTGTCGCTTCCAAACGTGCGCTTATGGGCATCATTGACGAATTCGACGACATGCTCGGGCCCGCGCATGATGATGATGAACCCCGGCGCTTGCTCGAATAGCCGCTTCTGGCGAGCAGCACCGTCAACGAGCCGGCGCTGCGCGATGATCTTGTCGGTCGTTTCAGCGACCGCGCAGAACATGCCTGCGATCTGGCCGTCATCGCCGCGGACTGGCGAATAAGAGAAAGTGAACCAGGTCTGCTCGTCATAACCCTTGCGGTTCATGACGAGCGGAAGGTCCTCGAGCCACACCGCCTCGCCGCTCAGCGCGCGATGGGCAAGCGGCCCGACGTCCGACCAGATCTCCTTCCAGATGTCCTCGAAGCGGCTGCCCATGGCCTTGGGGTGCTTCGCACCGAGGATGACGCCGTAGGCATCGTTGTAGAGAAAGCCGAGCTCGGGTCCCCAGGCCACGAACATCGGGAATTTCGACCCGAGCATGAGGGCGACGACGGAACGCAGCGATTGCGGCCAGCCGGAGGGGGCCCCGAGGGGGGAGTGCGACCAGTCCAGCGAACGCATCAGGGCTCCGGCTTCGCCGCCGTCGGAGAGAAATGCCGGCATCTCGCCAGCTTCTAGTGCACCCTGATCGCGCAATGCAGGCTTCTACTTACTTGGCCTCGTCCAGTTGGAAGGGCTACTCGCC
>DATIQO010000097.1:0-12112 GCA_035470745.1 Sphingomicrobium sp.
GATCCGCAAGCGACATTGCAATCATCACCAGCTCGCGAAGCGATTCATAGTCGATGGCGATGACGAGATCGCGCGGCAGCGACGCGACGGAATGACGAAGAGCCTTGCCCGAATGGCCCTTCGGATCGAAACCGAAATCCCTGTCGAGCTGTTTCAGCCTCTCCCGCAGGACGGGAACTTCCTCGGGCGGAACGCGCAGTGCCTCGCTGGTCCAGAGACCGGCATGGACCCCGATCCCGCTGACCTTCCCGTTCTCCTGGAGCGGCACGACGACAAGATCGAGCGGGACGCGGCGATGGACGGTCGACTTGCGCTCGGCCTTGGCCATGAGCGGGATTTCGCCGCCCTTTTCGAGATAGTGCATTGCGCCGAGGCAACCGCCTTCGTCGGTCGGCGCGCCCGGGATGCTGAAGATGCCGAGCGCCTCGGAGGGCTGCTCGTACGGCCGCTCCTGGTGATAGCCAAGGAGCGTCATCGCGCCATCGGCGAACCAGTTAAGAAGGGCCGCGCCTTCGGCGTCGGCCTGCGCGGCGTCGGCGCGCATCCGCCCCTGCAGCGCCTTCCAATCGCGCACCGCGAGACGAACGTCCTCGAGCACCCGGCGAAGGTCCGCCGCGAGCTCCTGCCGCCCGCGCGCGTCGGCGCGGTCGAGCTCGAGGTACATCATCGATTCGCGCCGATCCTTTTCGCTGCAAAGCGGCTCGACCGACACCAGATCACCGGCATCGTCGCGCTCGACGCAGACGACGGGATGGAGCAGCCGGTGGATGGTCAGCTGCCGCGCCGCAACGGCATTGGCAACCGAATCGACCAGGAAGGGCATGTCATCGTTGACGATGGCGATGCGCATCCGGCGATTGCCGGCTTCACCGCCGATCGATTCGATCCGCAAGGCGAGTTCACTGCGGTGGCGCTTGGCTGCCACGTCGGCAATGAATTCGGCGGCCTCGCGCTCACCGTCCCTTGTCAGTCCCTGCGTTTCGCCTGGTAATGCGTTTCCGGTCAGCGCCTTGCGAATTGACTCGACCAGCGGCGGGTCCAGGCGCGTGTGGGCCGTCATTGAAAATTCTGCTCCGGGGGCTGTCTTGAGGCTGGCGGGCCTATAGACCTGCCCTCCGCAAGGGAACAACCCCGCCGCTAATCCGTGCTCAGGAACAGGCTCAAGTTTTACGCGGCGCCGCGGATCACCCGTTCCACAAGCGCCTCGTCTCCGACAAGGGCGACCGGCTCGTGCTTGCCGTCGGCACCGCGGCGGGTCACCACCACAGCGAACTCTTCCTCTATCGGGACATCGGCAAGCGAAATCGTCGGGACGGTCCGCAGGCGCGCGCGCGCAGCGTCGCCCTTGGTATCGGCCTTGGGCTCTGGCCTTCGGGCCTGGCGCTCGGCAGCCACCAACGCCTTGAGGCCGCCTGGCTGCTTTTCAATGAAATCCTGGAAATCGCCGCAGCCGATTTCGTGGCGCGAAGCGAAGGACAAGGCAGCGGCGAACTCGGTCAGCCGCGCCTTGTCATAGTCGATCCCGAAGACGAGCTTGACGATCGGCGTCATCGGAGCGCGGGCCTGCGCCTTGACGCACGATTCTTCCAGGAGCTCGGCATAGTCTGCAGGGTTCTCCCTTGCAGCCAGTGCGAAATCATAAGCGAGCGACAGAGCCCGATAAAGCGCGCTGCGCGTGCGCCCTTCGCCAGCTTTGACCGCGTCGGCGGTCTCCCGCGCGGCGCAAAGCCGGTCGGCAAGGCCCGCGTCCTCGCCAAGCTCGAGCTCGGGCAGATCGGTCGCATCGACATCGGCGAGGGGGCCGTCCTCCCATGAGACGTGGACGACAGCAGCTTCCTCGGCATCGACAAACGGGCCAATCTCGACCGTTTCGTTTGCGTGCGCGTCAGGCGCTTCATTCGATTCAAGCGTCTCCGTGAGCTCGAGCGGCTCCGGCTCATCGCCTGCGCCGGCATCATCGATCTGGCGAGCGGTTTCGAACTCGATGCGCGGCAGTTCAGCCAGGCCAGCCTGATCCGTTTCCATGGGCGCCGCATCAACGTTCTTCCAGTTGATGACCCCATAAATGAAGTCGATGGCATCGCCGTCGGAAGAGAAAGGCATCAAGATGCCGCGATAGCAGATGGTCTCGCCACGCTGGTTTGCGAACTCCGCCTCAAAGCCGATCGGTGCGCGGTTGGCGATGATCTGCAGATAGTGATCGGTAAGCCGCGACAGCAGCGAGCGACTTGGGATCTCGTCAATCGCGCGGGTGTCGTCGGTAAGGCCGCATTCGTCCCGAATTGCAGCGCCAATGTAAGGCATCGCCGGATTGTCGCGGCCGCACGTGAAATCGAGGAGAACACTGTGCGCCGCGAAGTCCGTGACATCGCCAGGCTCGAGGTCCTCGATCGAGGGAAAGTCGCGCCCATCGAGGAGCGAAACCCAATAATTATAGGCCCGAACATGCATCCGCCGCTCGTCGGTCCCGATCGCCGCACTGACGTCATGCGGTGACGCGGTCTCGCTCGACGAAGGCACGTCGAAATCGCTCGGATGTTCCCTGTAATTGTCCATTGCTCGCTGGGACCCCACTTCCCTCCAGATTGAGCGGAAGATGGCTGAGGCGCGTTACGAAAGCGTTAAGCATATTCGTAGCGCTTGCCCGCCGCGCAGAGCGCTGTTAGGGGGCGCGCACCTCCCGAGAGCCAAGCCGCTTTAGCTCAGCTGGTAGAGCACATCATTCGTAATGATGGGGTCGCGTGTTCGAGTCACGCAAGCGGCACCACTTCTCCGTCAGGGAAATTCAGCAGCCTAGCGCTGTCATACGCCCTCTTTCGTCCGTTTCCATGACCCGATTTCCTGGGCGTGGACGGAATTGGCGCGGAAGAGGTTTGAAGAACACCGGAAATGGATGCGCCGCCTGCGCGCAACGGATTTTCGATTGCACGCCCGGTTTGTGATATGATTTCGAGGTGAGCTGCTGGCCTGAGCTAAGCGTCGGGAAGGACCACGAAACTTTCGCGATCCTGCACCTCGCCGCGCAAATGCTCGGCAAGATCCGTGTTGCTCATGCGCCGTGGACAAATCATGGCTGGCACGTGGCGCTTCAGCCGGTTGCGAACGGCTTTGAAACTCTTTCCACTGCCTCGGGCGACGGACGAACGTTCACGCTCCGTCTCGACCTTTGCGAGCATGCAATTGTGCTGTGGGTAAGCGACGAGGCTCGCGATCAGCTAAGCCTGGAGCTCGGCAGCATCGCCGCGATCCACGCGGAGCTGGTCACGATGCTCGCACGGCACGGCCTTCCGGCATCATTCAACCAAATGCCGAGCGAGATCGTCGACGCAGTGCCATTCGCGACTGACACGGGCCCACGTCGCTACGATCGTTCGTCCGCCGATCGGCTGCGACAAGCCTTTGCCGTCATACTCCCGGTCTTCGAGCGGTTCAGGGCCGGCTTTTGCGGCAAATCGAGCCCTGTCCAATTGTGGTGGGGCGCGTTCGATCTCGCGGTCAGCCGCTATTCGGGTCGCACCGCGCCGCCGCACCCTGGCGGCATGCCGGGTCTGCCCGACAGGATCACGCGCGAAGCCTATAGCCACGAGGTGACGAGCGGCGGCTTCTGGGCTGGCGGCGTCACTCAGGCTGAGCCCTTCTTCTACAGCTACATCTATCCCGAGCCCGATGGCTACCGTTCATCGAAACTTGCCCAGGGACGCTTCGACGAGACGTTCGGCGAATATGTGCTTGCCTACGCCGAGGTTCGCGCGTCCGGCGATCCGGAAGCTATGCTAAGCGGCTTCCTCCAATCCGCCTACGATCTCGCCGCCAACCTCGCGCATTGGGATCGGGCTGCGCTCGAGCGCGCGCCGGTGGCACCCTAGGCTGGCGGGACCTGTTGAGCCCCCGGCCCTTATGAAACCTCGAACGCGCCCCTTCACTAGACTCTCGGCCGCCGAGAACATTTTGGAAAGCTTTTCCGGATTCTCGAAAATCTTGAGTTAGAATTACTAACCTAAATCAACTTAAGTCCAATCCGTCAGGACCGGGCAGGTGCCAATTTCCCGCCGCGACGGGACATTCGCTATTCCAGCCGAAGTGTGTTACAAGACGGCATCGCGTGAGGAAATGTCCCCTGTAGGCTTCCACGCGGCTGAGAGACCCGCTGTGCTCCCGCTTACGAACGAGGAGCCTTTTCTCTTGGATCTCAACTATCTTTACAAGCGCCACCAGATATCGCTGTTCATGGCGGAGCACTCAGCGTCCGACCCGGCAAGACGGATTCACCGCGAACTTGCCGAGCGCTACGCCGACCGCATCGCCGAAGCCAAGCTGTCCGGCACGGGCCTCAGCGCGGCGTGATCCAGCAGCAATCACGCGCTGCGGAAGCAGACGAGCTTCGCGAGCAAGCACAAAGCTATCGGCAGCTTGCGAGGAGAGCGCGCACGCGCGGCGGGTCGAGCGCGCTAAAAGCCGCCGCTGACCAGTTCGACGACGACGCGCGCCGGATCGACCCATCGAGTATCTGGCTATGAGCGATCAGGAAGTGCCTTCGCCATTCAGCGATCAGGTCGCCATCCCACAATCCGAGCTCGATCGTTACGGCATCGAGCGCGTTCCCGCGGACATATTCCTGTGGGGCGGCTATCGCTATTCCAACGCGCGCGATGCGCTGGCCGCTGCCAAGCGGAACGCAAAATGAGCTCCGCCAAGCGACGGCCCGAAGATTCGGCGGACGGCTGCCGCGCACTTGCGAAGTCGGATTGCGAGAAGGCCGCTGAAGTCCCGAGTGGTCACATGCGCGCCCGCTTCGAACGAAGCGCCGCGGCCTGGACAACCCGCGCCGGCCTCCTCGAGCGGATCGAGGCAAGTTTCGAGGCTCGCGCTGCAAGCGTTGAGCGCGAGCGGATCAGTGGGAACCACGACAATGGCTAAGGGACAGATGCGCTCGAGCAAGGAAGCCCGTAAGCCAAAGGCGAAACCGCCAAAGAAAGCGAGCGTGTCGAGCTTCGCCCGCAAGCCCCTGGGGATCCGCAGCACATGAAGATCGAAGGCAGCATCCGCTCCAACCTCATTTCCGCAATCACGAGCGCTCGGCGCTGGCGGGGGCGACGGGTCCACAAGGACACGATTGCCCATTGGCACGGCGTCCTCGAACATGGCCGTCGGAGTACGGCCGAGCCGCTTGGCGAACCGCTGCGCGACCTGGTCGCCGAGCTGGAACACGAGCTGGTCCAGGTGAAGCGCATTTGAAAGACGCCGCACCTTCCTCTTTGGCGTCGGTCCGCACCACTTTCGAACGCACCTCAATCGAGCGATCGCGTCCAAGAGGACTGGTGAACTGCGCGGTCCCGTGAGGACATTGCGCCGGCCTTTCGCGTACGCCCTCCTTGCAATCTGCATTCTCATCCCGGCGAGCGCTCGCGGGGTCCGCGTAACCAACGGACTTGCATTCTTCGAGGGTGTCACTGAGACCGTTGGAACGCTTCATGTGATGATGAAACGGCCAACGGGGACGCGCAGCGTCGGCCGCGGCGAGATCGAGCCCGACGGAAGCCTCAACCTGGTCCAGCGCGTCGAGGATGAAGGCCACGCCCCTTATGTCCGGAGCTGGCTCATCCGGCAGGTCGCCGATGGCCGCTTCGCCGGTTCGATGTCGGAGGCCTCTGGGCCGGTGGCGATCGACCGCATCGGCACGCGTTACCGGTTTCGCTTCAAGATCCATGGCGGGCTGTCCGTGGAGCAATGGCTGACGCCGCGCGCCGATGGGCGTTCCGCTTCAAGCGACATGACGGTGCGCAAGTTCGGGATCGAGATCGCGAGCGCTCATGCCGTTGTGCGCAAGATCCCCTGATAGAAAAGAGCGTTAAGCCAGCCGAGCGCCGGTCGGGACTATCTGAACCTCGAAAAATCGTGTCGGCCGGAAGCTTGCTCCGCTACTGGAGTTTTCCGGTTTCGGAGCGGAGCTTGGTCGCAAGCTCGGCGGCCGCGCCCGGCGAGGCGCAGGCAATGAAGATCGTGTCGTCGCCGCAAATCGTGCCGACGATTTCCTCAAGGCCCGACTGGTCGAGAACGACGCCGATCATGTGCGCCGATCCGGGCGGCGTCTTCAGGACGACGAGGTTCGAAGCAGCATCGATCGACCGCACAAAGTCCCTGAGGATCTCGGAGCGACGCGGCACCGACGCCGCCTGCATCTGGTCCGGCAAGGCGTAGCTGAGCTGGCCGCCGCGGCGGACCTTTACCGCCCCCAGCTGTTCCAGATCGCGCGAGATTGTCGCCTGGGTGACCGCAAAGCCAAGCGCAGAAAGCCGCTCCGCAAGTTCCTCCTGGCTGGTCAGGGCGCCGACGCGAATGAGCTCGGCGATCGCCCGCTGCCGTCGTTCCTTGAGGTCGGTCATATGCATTGTTATGCATTTACTTGCATAAATATGCAATAGCGTGAATAGGCGCTCCGATGATTCGGACTGCCATTCTTGGGGCCTCGGGCTTTGTCGGCGGCGAGCTGCTGCGGCTGCTTGCCGCTCATCCCGAGTTCAGCGCGTCATCGCTCTTCGGCGAGAGCAAGGCCGGAAGAGCGATCGCCGACGTGCATCCGCAGCTCGCGGGCGCTTATCCCACCCAGATTGTCGAGAAGTACGACGAAGACGCACTCGACGGCGTCGACCTCGTCTTCGCCGCCCTTCCCCACGGTCACAGTCAAAGGCTCGCCGGGCCGATCCTTGAGAAGGGCATCGCCTTTGTCGATCTCGGCGCCGATTTCCGCCTGGACGACAAGGCCACCTACGAACGCTGGTATGGGCATCCGCACGAGGCTCCGGAGCTGCTCGGAAAGTTCGTTTACGGGATTCCGGAGCTTCACCGCGAAGCGATCAGAAGCGCTCGGGCCGTTGCTGCGGCCGGTTGCTACGCGACCGCCGCGATTCTCGCCCTGAAGCCGCTCGTCGAAGCCGGGCTCGTTGATCGTCACACCATCATTGTCGATGCCGCCTCCGGCGTCAGCGGAGCCGGACGCGAAGCCAAGGAAGCGACGGCCTTCAGCACCGTCGATGGAAGCTTCTCCGCCTACGGCCTGCTGAGCCACCGTCACACTGCCGAGATGGAAATGGCACTTGGAGCAACGGTTCTCTTCACGCCGCATCTTGTTCCGATGACACGAGGCATTCTCGCGACCTGCTACGGCGAAGCCTGCGCGCCATGCGCGCCGCTTCAGGCGTTGCATGATGTCTATGATCGCGAGCCGTTCGTTCACGTCACCGAGCAGCCACCGGCGACCAAGTGGGTGTCGGGCTCCAACGGCGTCCAGCTCACCGCCCGCCATGACGAGCGGACCGGCCGCGTCATCGCGCTCGCGGCGATCGACAATCTCGGCAAGGGCGCTGCCGGCCAGATGATCCAATGCGCCAACCTGATGCTCGGCCTTGAGGAGGCCGCAGGCCTCACCACGATAGGAGTTTATCCATGAGCGTAACGGCGGCCCAGGGCTTCGTTGCCGCCGGATGCCACGCCGGCATCAAGCGGCGCCGCTTCGACATGGCATTGCTTGCGACCGAGGACCTCGAGCCGGTCCCGTGCGCTGCCGTGTTCACCAAGAACAAGTTCGCCGCTCCGCCGGTCGAGCTCGACCGCGCGACCTTGGAGGCTAACGGCGGGGTCGCTGCCGCGATCATCGTCAACTCCGGCAATGCAAATGCCGGGACCGGTGCACAAGGCTACAAGGATGCACAGCTGATGGCTGCTGCAGCCGGGGAAGCGCTGCAGGTCGCCAATTCGCACGTGTTGGTCTGCTCGACCGGGATCATCGGCACGCCGCTGCCGATGGAGCCGATCCTCGCGGCGACACCGAAGCTCGTCGCGAAACTCAGCCAGGATGGCGCCGAGGACGCGGCTCGCGGAATACTCACCACGGACCACAAGCCCAAGCAGGTCGTCATCCGCGGCTCGACATTCACGGTCGGCGGCATGGCCAAGGGCTGCGGCATGATCGCGCCCAATATGGCAACCATGCTCGCGTTCCTGACGACGGACGCCGACGTGCCGCGCTCGACGCTCCAGGAAATCCTGAAGAAGGCCGTGGACGCCACCTTCAACACGCTCAACGTCGACGGCGCCATGTCGACAAACGACACGGCGATGCTCCTCGCGTCGAAACGGCGCGGCGCTCCCGATCCCGAGGAGTTCGGCAATGCAGTGCTTGCCGCGTGCAGGGAGCTGACGATGCAGATGGCGCGTGATGCCGAAGGAATGACCAGGATTGCGCATCTCTTGGTGACCGGCGGGCGCACCCAGGAAGAAGCGAGGATCGCAGCCAAGTCGATCGCCGAAAACAACCTCGTGAAATGCAGCTGGTATGGGGGCGATCCATATTGGGGGCGCTTGATGGCGGCCGCCGGCTCGACCGGAGTCGAGCTCGACGTCGCCAAGTCGCGTGTCAGTTATGGCGGTATCCTCGTCGCCAAGGGCGGCGTCGGCGTCGACCATGACGGCACGGCCCTCGCCGAGCACATGATGGGAGACGAAGTCGAGATCGAAGTGGATCTCGGCGCAGGCCAGGCTGAGGCCAAGATGATCGGGATCGATCTTGGCCCTGGCTACATCAAGGAAAATAGCAAGACGTCATGAAGATCGTCCTTCTCCCTTCCGAGATCGCAAGGGTTCTCGTCGAGGCGCTGCCCTACATCCAGCGGTGGGCCGGCAAGTCGATCGTCGTGAAACTCGGCGGCGCCGCCATCGACCGCGAATGCGACCTTGCGCTTGCGCAGGACGTGCTTCTGCTTCGCAGCGTCGGCGTACGCTGCGTGCTGGTCCACGGCGGCGGTCCCCAGGTCGACGCGATGCTGCGGCTCGTCGGTAAGGAGCCGGAGTTTCGCGACGGACTTCGCGTGACCGACGCCGATACGCTCGAGATCGTTCGCATGGTGCTGGTCGGCAAGATCAATCGCGACCTCGTCGCAACGATCAACAGCCAGGCTGGCGATGATCCCGTCGCCGTCGGTGTATCGGGTGAGGATGCGCGGCTGTTGACCGTCAAGCAGGCCGATCCTGCGCTCGGCTTCGTCGGGAATGTCGCGGAGGTTCGAGCCGAGCTCATTCACCGTCTCCTCGACGATGGTCTTACGCCGGTGGTTTCGACCGTGGGCGCCGACGCGAGCGGCCAGCCCTACAACGTCAATGCGGACGAAGCAGCACGCGCGATTGCAACCGCGATGGGCGCCGAGAAAATCGTCTACCTGACCGCGGCGCCGGGGCTGCTTGAGGACCCGGGCGACGAGGACAGCCTCATTCCTCGCCTGACAGCGCAAGAACTTCGCGGCCGCATCGCTCACGAGAGCGTGAGCAAGGGAATGATCCCCAAGCTCAGGGCCTGCGCCGACGCGGTCGAGCAGGGCGTGAATTCGGCCCACATCATCGATGGACGAGTCAATCATTCGCTGTTGATCGAGCTTCTGACCGATCACGGCGTTGGAACCATGATCACGCGAGAGAAACGCTGGTGAGACACCTACTTTCGATCCGCGACCTTTCGCCTGCCGACCTTCAGGCGATCCTTGCATTATCGCAGCAAGCACCCCGCGCCTTGCTCAAGGACAAGGGCGTCGCGCTCTACTTCGAGAAGCCGAGCGCGCGAACGCGCAACTCGATGGAACTTGCCGCGGCGCAGCTCGGCGGCCATCCCGTCTACCTGCAGCCGGGCGAGCTCGGCATCGGTACACGCGAAAGCGTCGCCGATGTCACCCGAACCCTTGCCTGCTACCATGCGATCATCGCCGCCCGCGTCTTCGACCACAGCCTGCTTGAACAGATGGCTGCGCTTAATGCTGCACCGATCCTCAACATGCTCTCGGGAAGCCACCATCCGCTGCAGGCCCTTGCCGACCTCCTCACGATCAAGCAGCTGCTTGGCCGCCTGGAGGGGGTGCGCGTCGCGTTCGTCGGCGAGGGCAATAATGTCTCTCGATCGCTCGCCGAAGCGTGCGCCATCGCGGGCGCGGACTTCGTATGTGCGAGCCCGCCTGGCCATGGCCTCGAAGGGTCGACCGCCGACCCCGCCGCGGCGGTCGAAGGTGCCGATATCGTCTATACCGACGTGTGGGTGTCGATGGGCGCCAAGGACAGCGCGGAACGTCGTGCCGCGTTCGCGCCGTACCAGGTCAATGAAGCCCTGATGGCGCTCGCGCCAAACGCCTGGTTCATGCATTGCCTTCCTGCGCGCCGCGGCGAGGAAGTGACTGCACCAGTCATCGACGGTCCGCGTTCGGCCGTGTGGCGGCAGGCCGAGAACCGGATGCATTCGGCGCGCGGGACGATGCTTTGGCTGCTGGCTGGCCCCTCCAATGACGCAGGCAGAGAAAAGGCGGGCGTTGAGGCGGCGCATGCCACCGAGGATGCGGTCGGATGACAGGAAAAGAAATGACAAAGAAACTGAAGGTAGTGCTCGCTTATTCGGGCGGACTGGACACGTCGATCATCCTCAAATGGCTGCAGACGGAATATGACGCCGAGGTTGTGACCTTCACCGCCGATCTCGGGCAAGGCGAGGAGGTTGAGCCGGCGCGCCGCAAGGCCGAAATGCTCGGTGTCCGGCCCGAGAATATCTACATCGAGGACCTGCGCGAGGAGTTCGTCCGCGACTTCGTCTTTCCGATGTTCCGCGCCAACACGGTTTATGAAGGCCAATATCTGCTGGGCACATCGATCGCGCGTCCGCTCATCGCCAAGCGCCAGATCGAGATCGCACGGGCCGTCGGCGCGGACGCAGTCTGTCACGGCGCCACCGGCAAGGGGAACGACCAGGTCCGCTTCGAGCTCGGCTATTATGCGCTCGAACCCGACATCAAGGTGATCGCTCCGTGGCGCGAATGGAGCTTCGCCAGCCGCGAGGCACTGATCGACTTCGCCGAGAAGCACCAGATCCCCATTGCCAAGGACAAGCGCGGGGACGCGCCCTTCTCCATCGATGCCAACCTGCTGCACTCGTCGTCCGAGGGGAAGGTCCTCGAGGACCCGTCGGCGAACGCGCCCGAATATGTGCATCAGCGGACGATCTCGCCCGAGGATGCGCCCGACAAGCCGACGATCATCACGATCGACTTCGAGCGCGGCGATGCGGTGGCCGTCAACGGGGACAAGTTGTCGCCTGCGGCGCTTCTCGCGAAGCTCAACGAGCTTGGCCATGACAATGGCATTGGCCGGCTCGATCTCGTCGAGAACCGCTTCGTCGGCATGAAATCACGTGGTGTCTACGAAACGCCAGGAGGCACGATCCTCCTCGCTGCCCACCGGGGCATTGAGAGCATCACCCTCGATGGCGGCGCAATGCATCTCAAGGACGAGCTGATGCCGCGCTACGCGAGCCTCATCTACAATGGCTTCTGGTTCGCTCCGGAGCGCGAAATGCTGCAGGCGGCGATCGACAAGAGCCAGGAGAATGTGACCGGCCGGGTCACGATGAAACTCTACAAGGGCAACGCGACCGTGATCGGGCGGGAGAGCGCGCAGTCGCTCTACGACCAGGATCTGGTGACGTTCGAGGAAGGGAGCGGCAGCTATGACCACCGCGACGCCGCAGGCTTCATCCGCCTCAACGCGCTGCGGCTCCGCACCATCGCGCAGCGCAAAAGGAAGCTAGAAGCCTAGAACCTCCTTGGCCGATGCAACCTGCTCGCGAACCCGCTGCGGAGCGGTTCCGCCGTAGCTGGTGCGGCTTCGAACCGACGCATCGATGCTGAGCACGTCGTAGACGCGCTCGTCGATCCGGTCGTCGATTGTCTTGAGGAGATCGAGCGGAAGGTCGGCAAGGTCGCAGCCGCGCTCCTCGGCCGCTTTGACCGCCCTGCCGGTAATATGGTGCGCCTCGCGGAACGCAACGTCGGCTTCGCGGACCAGCCAGTCGGCAAGATCGGTCGCGGTTGAAAAACCAAGCGCCGCCGCAGCGCGCATCCGGTCGGGCACAAAGTCCACGGTGTCGAGCATGCCGGCCAGCGCCTCGAGTGACAGCATCAGCAGGTCACGCGCTTCGAATACCGGCTCCTTATCGTCCTGCATGTCCTTGGAATAAGCGAGCGGCAGTCCCTTCATCGTCGCCATCAGCGCGGTCAGCGACCCGAGAATGCGTCCACTATGGCCGCGG
>DATIQO010000098.1:0-3385 GCA_035470745.1 Sphingomicrobium sp.
CATGGGATTGCGGGTCCAGCGGTAGATGCCCGTCGTGACCAGGCAGCTGGCAGGCTTGAATGGGAGGACGGCCGTGCCGCGACGCCTAAAGGTCCCGGCGCCCGCGAAACTCACGACTTGGCCGAGCACAGCCAGGATACCACCGGAAAGTTCGCGAACTGTCGATTGCAGCCCAAGCGTGGGCAGGTTCATCAGGTGTTCCGCGACAATGCCTAGCGCCAGTCCGCCTAGGTAGATCAGCGGCGGCGGGAAAAGGACTTTTGCTCCGTCACGAACCGTTTCCATAGCACCGTCCCTTCATTGTTTGGCCGGTTGCGCCACCGGCGATACGGCGCGCACTTTGCCGCTACGCAGCGCAGGTTTAGGACGAGCGAGGCTTGGTGCGCCAATAAAAGAACAGCAGGACCGACCTGGCGATGTTTATGGTTCGGCCTGCCTCTTGCGCGATTGTCCCGAATCAGGTGCCGCGCCCATGCGGGGCCTAATCGGAAAGCTTCATCCTCGACGCGAGGGCCTTTGAGCGCTCGATCAGTGCGGAAATCTCCTGAACATCAAGCTCACTTTCGAAGCACAGGCCAAGGAGCCCGCCGTTCTGCCATCTGACCACCGCCGGACGTCCGAGCGTCCCGCAGTCCAGTACGACTGCCGTTCCGCTCGAAAGACTGACCGCGCAGGTCAGCTTCGCACCGCCGGCCGAGAGGTCGAGGATCTGCACATGATGACGCGCTCCGTTGGCCTGAAGGAACGCCGGTAACGCTACAGGAACCCGCGGATAGACGCGGCGGTCGGCATGAGGATCGCGGTCGTGCGCGGAAGGAACGGAGCTTGCCATCATGTCGCCAGGAGCGATGCTGTAGCACAGCGATGCTGCCAGAGAGTAAACGCCGGATGCCTGCAGCCGTACTTTTCGTAGGACCCAATCGCGAAGGCGCCAGGCCCGCCGCTTGCGCTACTGGCGAGCCCGTCGTCTCCTTGGCCGCTGAGGTGTTAACTGCTGCTCCGAACCGCGCTGACGCCGAAGATTTCCGCAAGGCCTCGCTCGCCGGCGGCCGTTAAAATCAGGGCCCGGCTCATCTTGCGATGCCTGACCCAGCCCATCTCGCCGAACCTGTCGAGCATCGCTGCGCCAAGCGCTCCAGCGACGTGAGGGCGCCTCTCACTCCAGTCGAGACAGGTTCGGCAGAGGGGTCGCCGACCAAGTGACAGCGCTTGAAGGTCAATTCCGACCCGGCTCAGCCGCGCCGAGGCGTCGAGATTGAGCCCGCCCCCTTCATCACTGGTAAGTAGCTTGCCGGCGAGCTCGACTGCGATCCGTCCCGCGAGATGATCGTAACAGGACCGAAGCTCGCGCATGACCGCGTCTGCCGGGCCAGGATCTGACCTGCGTGAAGCAGCGATTGCGGCACCGGTAACGTGCATCTGTTCAATGAGCCGCGCGATCTCGGGCGAGGCGATCCGGTGGTATCGGTGACGGCCTTGTTTCTCGACGCGGATCATCTGCGCGTTGACCAACCGTGAGAGATGGCTGCTCGCGGTCTGCGGCGAGACGCCAGCCAGATCAGCAAGCTCACGAGCGGTCCAGGCCCGTCCATCGAGCATTCCAATCATCATGTTAGCCCGAGCCGGATCGCCAAGCACCGAGCCGATCTCCGCTACCGTCGACGTGCTGATCATCAAAGTAACTCCATCGCCCCAAGTTAAGCACAGAAGCGAACCTTGATACTTCGGTATCGATCGAACAATCAGCGCCGCCATGGTGCGCGCCGGCGCCCGTCCGCTCGCGCGAAACGATCAAGGTTCAGCGCGGCCGAATGCAATCAAGAATGCGTGGGCCGCTACGATTGCCTGGCTTGACCAGCACCGCGCCCATTAACGTCGAGCCCAAATCGCCATGATGGGCGCTTGCGGCTCCTTTGTGCGCAATGTCGACGGGCCGCTTACGGTCAACGACAGCCCTTTTTCACCCGTTCCCCCGGACTTGATCCGGGGTTCGCCTTCTCTACCATCGGCTTCTCTCGAGGGGAGGGGAGGGGTTAACATGAAAATGATTTTCGAATGTGCGCTTGGATCGCTGCTGGCCGCCGGGATGCCTGCCAACGCGGCGTCAGTGCCTCCAGCTGAGCCCAAGATGACGGCTGTCGACCCAGCCGCATTGGCGATCGCCCATCAAATCCTCGCGATCGGATTTCCAGTCGAGAAGCGGTCGCAGATGCTCTTGTCGGTGGTGGACTCGGTCAACGAGCAGGTCCGCAAATCTGCACATAATTCGGGACTGACCAAAGACAAGGATTTGCAGGCCATTCTCGACCGATCAAGTCAGCGAATGTGGGATGCGATGAAGCCGGTCATGAACGCGGCTATCCCGGATATCTTTGAAGGAATGGCCCGGGCCTATGCGCGGGAGTTCTCAGTCGACGACTTGAATGCGCTCCTGCGCTTCGTGGAAACGCCAGCCGGCCAGCGCTTTATCGAACGGTCCCCACTGATCATGAAAGACCCCGATGTGCAGGCCTCGCAGCAGCGCATGATGGCGCAGATGATGGGTAAGCTGCCTGAGATAATGCGCCAAAATCAGCAGGACATTGAAGATTATGTCGCAAAGAAAGCGAGGGATCAGAAGGCGAGCGAGCCGAAACCCGTGACGTGAGCGGAGTGGCCGCTGCGGCGATGATTGAACTTGCAGCATCGAGGAGGTGCGTCTTGGGTCTGCTCGCCCGACCGCATCCAGTTTAATAGCAGCCCAATGCGAGAGATCGTCACCCGAGCCGTGCTGCCCTTCGCGCGCGACAAGGTCTGGTCTGTACTGACCCAATTTCAATCTTACTGCGATTGGAACCCGCTCAACGTCGCCGCCGATGGAGTTGCCGCAAGCGGTGCTCGAGTGCGCATGACCTTCATCGATCCTGGCCATCCGGGCCGAACGATCACGCAGGATGTCACAATCATCGCTGCGGAGGCGCCCAGCCGATTGGCGTGGGTCGGTAGCGTGCCATTGCTGTTTCGTGGAGAGCATTACTTTGAGCTCAAGGGCAGCGAGCAGGTTACCGAGCTGCGGCACGGAGAGCGACTTTCTGGCCTTCTTCCTCGATTGTGGGGCCGGCATCGCATCGAGAAGCAGCGGCTTGCATATGAGGCAATGAACGACGCGCTCGCCAAGCGCCTGACCTTGCTGTTTGGAGACCCGCGCGCTCAGTGACTGGCAGGCATAGTTTTTACCGCTGGAAAAGACGAAACCGCTCATCCAAGCTGCCGCCTCAAGCCGAGGGCAATTGGCACGAAGTGGAGAGGCAAATTTGAACCGAAGATTGGTCCAGCGTCGGTCGTCCGGGTCGCTTTGGACGGCTGCCGGCTTTCTCACCATCCTCCTAACCGGGACCATCTCCTG
>DATIQO010000099.1:0-12162 GCA_035470745.1 Sphingomicrobium sp.
GGCCTGCAAAGTTTGGCTCGATGTCGGAGGGAAGCAATTGGTCGAGATCCGACGTCGCGGGAAAGTCTGGAACGGGCGGGAAGGAGACATTAGGACGACAACGATTCAATCCTCACCGTCGACATGCCATCTACAACAGGCTAGGATTTAGTAAGGGCGATAGGCGTTGTTGTGACTGATCCGCACGCTGCTGATGTAACCGCGATAGTCGGCATCGCAGCGAAACGTGAGGTCGCCGGTCCGGGCATATCTCGGATAGACATTGTGTCTCGTCGCGCCTCCGACGCATCGCTCCAAGTCTGTGCGTCGGTCAGCTGACAAGATCATTCAGGATTTATACCTAGCCTCGAGAAGCGCGGAGGTTGCCTCGGCGAAGTTTCCCACCGAGCCGCCTCGACATCTTTGGGAGCCGGAGGCGCGCGAAGATGCGCTCAGTCTAAGGTGAGAAGCGGCCAACGTAACGCCAGCTTTCCAGCCATTCCTGCCTTCGGCGAGTAACTGTGTTCAACCCAAACTCACCGTTCCGCTTTGCCCCGATCCGACCGCTGGCTATGCAAATGGCTTCACGGTTCCAAACCTTCCTGCCTGGAAATCCGTGACAGCTTGTCGAACTTCATCTTGGCTGCTCATCACAAACGGCCCCGCCTGAACGACCGGCTCATCGATGGCCGGACCAGCAATCGCAACAAATCTTGCGCCGGCGGCCGAAGGTCGAAGTGCCACGGTCCCTCCTTCGGCAGTCGAGACCGCAACAGCTTCATTGGCAAAAAGGGTCACTCCATCGCTTCCGAGTGCTTCAGGATCGCTGGCGCTCAGACCTCCCTCGCGTACGTAGAGCCACAGATTCCAGCCGGGCGGCAGCGGTACGTCGGTCCGCGCGTCGCCGTCGACCGAGCCATCCACGATAAGGATCGGTTCGGGCGTCTCGAGGGGCGAGGATTGTCCCCCGAATTCGCCGGCCAGTATGCGCAGGCGCATTCCGGGCCCGTCAATGACGGGCGCATCGCCTGCACTTAGCAGCAGCGTCGCCGGCTCAAGGCGCTTCAGTCGGCGGGGCAGGTTAACGAACAACTGGAGGCCGTCCAATCGAGGCTGCTCGCCCTCAGGCTGCTGCGTGTGCACGATACCCTTGCCCGCGAGCGTCCAGTGCAGGTCTCCTGGTTCGATAAGATGGTCGTTTTGAATGCTATCGTGGCTGCTCATCCACCCCTTGGTGTCTTCGAACAGGATGGTCACTGCAGACATGCCCGCATGTGGATGCAGCTCAAACGTCGGACCGTTCATCACGAAATGATCAACCAAGACCAGCGGGCTCATTGCGCCGCCAAAATCGGTGTGACGAAACTGGCGGATCATGCAGCGCGCACCGACCGGATGTGGTTCACGTGTGACCACGGACGAAAAGCGCAGGCCGCCAGTGGCGGAGGTTGAGTTGGACATCGCTCTAACCTTCTCGGATGCTGCATGATGAAAGAAGGGCGCCCGGCGCGGAGCCGAACGCCCTCCTCCTTACGTCAACCGGGGATTAGCCGCAGCAAGGCAGGCCGATGCCGCAACATGCGAGCGCTTGGCAGCATGACGCCGCGAGGCTGGCCACTATGTTAGGCGAAGCAAGAGCAGCCGTGCTGGACATCAGCAGCGTTGCCGCAATGAACATCTTCTTCATTTTAGATTCCCTAGTTGAATTGAACGTCGGAGAGGACGTCCCGTTCGAGGAGGCGGAAGGTCGGGACGATTGCCCACGCTGCTAAGTGCCCGGGTCGCAAGCGGTACGTCAGGGGAGCGCATTCGCTGCGAAGCGCCGAGCTTGTTCGAGCGCGGCGCAACGGCTCCGCACATCAAGGGACAGGCGGAGGTACAATCGTGGCCCTTACCGCAGTCGGGGCAATGAGTTGGACAGTGGAACGGTTGCTGTACGCTGCTGGCTGCATCTGCCGCAGCGGAGCCTATTCCGGCCATTGCGGAAGCTGCCGTGAAGGAAGACAGCACCAGCAGGGCGATGAGAGTGAGCGTCAATCGCCGGAGCATAGCTGGAATTCGCTCCGTTGCGGACCAAAGGCTACACGGAGGCTAAGCGCTGGGTCTCTTCCCAATCTTTCTCAAGGTCCGCTTCCCGCCCCCAAGCGGACATTCTGGTTGCCGTCAGGTAGTATCGGTGCTTGGATTGGGGTCGCTCGGACTCCGGAGGGGCTTCGTGAAACTATATCGGATCAACAAGTTGGCTCGGCCGGGAGGCGCGGTCGTCAAAAAGAAAGACGTGCTTGCGGCGTCCGACAAGGAAGCGGTGCAAAGAGCTGCCGATAGTGAAGACTGCCCAGTCTGCGACGTCCTTAGGGACGGGCAGACCGTTGGGTCGGTAATCTAGGCCTCGTCTCGCTCGCATTCCTTGCGGTGACGGCGCAGCATCTCGTCGGATTCTCCCACGAGGCGCTCCGTCTCAGCAATGCTTTTCCGGAGGCTATCTTGGCTCGCCTCGATCTCTGCTGTGTGCTGCTTTCGCCGCTCAGCGCGCTTTTTGGCGTCCGACACAGGGCATCAACAATCGGCGAACGGGTTCGGGCCCACGATCTCGATATGAGAAGCCGCCCGCTTCGATTTAGATGCTCTCTCCGGGCCTAAGGCCGAGTGTCTGCTCCGCCCGATCCTGTCACTATAGGGTTGGCTTCGTCGCGCTTTAAGATGTGGTCGGAAGTGAGTTAGCGCTGAGCGCGTCGATCTGCGCGGGATGCTCGCCGCCATCGGCCACGATCTGCTCAACCGCTTTCAATCGTGCTTCGACGCGCTCCATTTGAGCGCCATATTGGGCGGCGCGTTCGGCGGTCTGCTCGGCAATCAGCCGGCCCATTCTTTCCTTGAATTGAAGCCACCGCCGGAAACCGACCCAAATCATCGCGAGAAGAGCAATCCCGAAGGCGGCTTCAATCAGGAGCGCTTCCTGGAAGGCGACGACATCGATGATGCCGTGATTCACGTCAATCTCCTCGCCGGCTGCCGAAACATAGCACGATGAAGTGGCGCGAAACAGTAATGCAGCAACTGGCGCCCGCCCCTTCCGACCATTCGCTCAGCGGGCAGCGGCAGGAAAGCCAAGCTTATTCGGCAGGCGTGAGGCGCTCCAGTGTTGACGGGACCTCTGTCTCTGCCTTTCGCATCTTGGCGGTGCGGATCCGCCACAGCGTTTGAGTGGTGAGAATGATCTCCGGCGCCACCAGTCCGATGGCGACCAGGCCCCAGAGCATGTCGGAAAGGAATTGATCGCTGTAGGATTTCACGAAGACGTCGGGCACGCGGCTAGTGATGAAGATCAGCGTGAAGGCATAGCTGCGCATCATCCACGCCTTATGGAGTTGCATCTGGCCCGAGCGAATACACGCCCATGCGATCAGCGCGGATAGCCACCAGAAACCGCCCTGGAATATCTGCTCGAAGCGTATGGTGACCGGCTCAAGCGTGCTGGTGCCCATGTAAATGGCCACGGGCGCAGCGACGCTGACAGCGCCGATGTAGACCTTGCCGAGCGCATGGTGGAGCGCGGTATAGGTGCGGCGGATCCGGCTCGACATTTGCAGCGCACCGGCGCCGAGCGCGGTCGCGCCCGCCAGACCGTGGATCATCAGCAGATATTTGACGGGCGCGATATGTTTCCAGTGCGGGTCCGCCGAGTTGAACCAGAACCGTTCGTCCACCCACAGGACAAGGAGGACGCACAGGCCCATCAGACCAAAGAATGACCATTTCACGCGGTCGGCGACGACAGCTTGCCTGTTGCTCATAAGCGCCCCCTTGGTATCGGATGTACGACACAACTTAACGCTTAGTCGATCAACGCCTGCTTCACCCTTTCCTGGCGCCTATTCCTGCCGTTGCCGGCAGGTCCGCCACCGACCCGTCGCGGACGTCGGTCGGTCAACAGCCGAGCAGTCGCTCCACCATCTCGTCAACCGCACAGTGAGGAGCGCGGTGAGCGCCGTCTGAGCCTCTAGCTTTTCCGACGCATGCGCGCGCACCATCCCGGCGAAGCCGCCCAACAGTGCCGCCGCCGCAAGGCCGAGGATAAGGCCGTAGAAAGCGAAGAAGAATGCGAAGCGGTCCAGCGCAGCCCCCCGGCTGTTTGTCGAAATCTGTCAGAGCGGGCCATGGTCTGCAAGTGGCTGGCTTGGGTTACTGTTCGTCCGAAACACCGACCCATTGCAGCCATTCGCACGAACGCTAGTCTGACCGCATGTGCGGCGCGCGCCAATCCAAGGCGACGCCCGAGCAAGGTCGCCATGGAAAAAGGAGGCTGGGAAGTGACCCATGGCCTCATCTTCATTGCCGTGATTTCGGCCGTTCCGCTCCTCTTGGCGTGGATCATAGCCAATGGGCTGCGCACCGGGATCATTCGAAGTCGCGGCGGTCCAGTCGCCCGCGCAGATCACCCAATCTTCTATTGGGTACTGATCGCACTCTATCTCGGGTGCATTGCGATGTTCATCTATTTCTTCGGCAGGCTGGCGCTCGATGCATTGCGGGGTGGCCCATAGGCCGCTCAACCAACAAGGTCAGCTATCCAACCGAACCTGGCGTCCTCGACCCACGCGCCAAGACTGGCCTTCCCGCTTCCTGAAGCTACTCGTCGCATGAATCTGACCGTGCATGAATGTCAGTTCCACCCAAAAACGTCGTTGAGTCCAGGCTCAATGCCCCATGCTGAACACCACGCGCTGGGTGTAGTAGCTTGGCACCTTCGTGCCGTCAGCGAGTTCGGCGGGCTCGAAATGCGCCCGCTTCATGATCACCGCACAAGTGATTTGATTGAACTTCGCTTCCTTGAAGTCGCTTAGGCTGGTGCACTTCGTAACTTTGCCCGAAGCGTCCACCAGCAAGCGGACCTGTACGACTGACTCCTCGCCGCGTCTCGCCATGTCGGCGGGATAATCATCGGCGCTGAACCATCGGTACGGAGCGGGAGCCCATGCCGGACGCACGATCTTATCCTCGAGATCAGGGTCGACGCCCCAATCCTTGAGCGATTCTCGAGCGCATTGGTCGAACATCTTGATGGGGTCGCCCATCGAACCAGTCTCAAGAATGACGGGATGATCGCGGCGCGTCTGAATTTCCAGTTCAGTGGCCGCCTGGGCGAATTGCTGTCTTTGCGACCGGCGGCGCGCTTGCTCCTCTAAATTGATCGGCGGGGGCCTCGATTGTTCCCTTGCGTCGCGGGCCGCTGACTCCCTTTGCTCCTGTTCAATGAGTTCGTCCGGTTCCAGATAAACCCTGGACCAGAGTATCGCAGGCGCATCGTCCGTGGTCGTTCGCGCGACCTTGCCTTCGAACGTCTTGCCGCCGACCGGCAGAAAGCGAGCGGAAACCTTTTCGCCGCTGCTTTCGAGCGGCCGTCCAATAGCGAGCATGTCAGTGTCGCCGGGCGCGTCACTTTCCAGCTGGAGCATGACCTGAGTTTTGCCGTCACCGAACTTGCGAAGCAGCCGGCAGCTGTTTTCCGCGTAATCGATGTCCCAGGGGCTCGACGGATTGAGCCGTACCGGCCGACTTGCTGCCATTACGAGCGGTGCGAGCGCAGCACACCCGACTGACAACCAGAAACGCATACACCCCTCCTGACCCGAGCCAACACAGCTAAGCGAGTTGACGCGCGGCAGTCCAGCCTATCGGGATGAGGACGTCGGTTCTCCAACCATCGCAGTCGGAAGTTTAGGCGTTGCGGGCCTCTTCGTGGGTCTCGAAACTTCTGCCGGTGGCGGCCTGCCAGCGCGGACTTCCGTCTGGAGCAGTCACTCGGCGCGGGAAGCTCTTGCCTCGCAGGCCGTCATTCCACCTGGTGATTAGCGGGCGAAAGTAATTCATCGGATACTCCACAGCGATGAGCCCCGCCCGCAGCATGAAATAACGACGCGGACAGCGCGGCGTTCCACAAGCGGTTGGATTATCGCCTGTCCAACTGTTCCTGTCGTCCGGCATCGACCCATTCGAGACTTAAGGTCGGATCCCAAGCGCTTCGTCGCATTAGCCGACATTGCTTCTGGAGAATGATGACGCTCCTCGTTAATGCTCAGTGGCCGAGCGATGAATGCCGCTGCGGCTACCAGAAATGACATATGCCGGAGCCGATCATCCTGCTCGTGGAGGACGAGCCGCTTGTCTTGTTGGTTGCGCAAGACGCACTCGAGGCCGGGGGCTTTACCGTCTTGCCGGTCCAAACCGCTTCAGAAGCGCTAAGCGCCCTTGATGGCAAAAGTGCTGACTTATCAGGGCTCGTAACAGACATTCGTTTGCCCGGGGGCGCGGACGGCTGGGAAATCGCCCGACATGCAAGGGAGCAAAGGGCCGACCTGCCAGTCGTTTACACGACTGCGGACAGTGCGTCGGAGTGGCCGGCTCAAGGAGTGCCGAACAGCGTCGTGATTCAAAAACCCTATGCGGGCGCGCAGCTGCTCACGGCTATCTCGACGCTGATGACGGCAGCTGACACCAACCGAACCAGCTAGCGTCCGCTCGCCGCCCATTGCGGACGTGAGCGGCGGGGCGGTAGTCTAGAGCTGCGTTATTGAAGCGAGGGGGGGTAAAATCGATGAGAAAGTCGATCACGCTCGCATTGGCATTGCTAACAATGTCCGCATCTGTCCGAGCGAGCGACTACCTCTACGTCTGGGGCATGGAGACGCATGATCCGTCCAAGCCGATGCCGGCTCCCGATACGATGGGCCGAGATTTCATCGCCGTCTTCAATGTGCGCTCGGGTTCGGCCGACTTCGGCAAGCTGATCGCGATGCTTCCTGTGGGCACCAAGGCCCAAATGGCGCACCACACCAACTATGAGATGCCGACGGACGGGCGTCTCTTCGCGAGCGACTATATGTCGGGCGACGGCTTTGTCTTCGACCTGAGAGAGCCCCTGCATCCAAAACTCGTGGCCCACTTCGCCGACGCCGGCCCTTACACGCATGCGCACAGTTTCGATCGGCTAGCGAACGGACACACGCTTGCGACATATCAATTCAAGGGGAAACCCGATGTCGCAGCCGGCGCCCTCGTGGAGCTTGATGGGTCAGGGCATGTCGTACGCGCCAGCGACGCCTCCGATCCAAATGTTGATCCATTCATCCGCCCTTACAGCGTGGTCGCGGTTCCGAAACTTGATCGGGTGGTGACCACCAGCGCCTCGATGCTGCCGACCGACAAATCCAGTCATGTCGTCCAAGTGTGGCGCCTGTCGGACCTGAAGCTGCTCAAGACCGTCGTTCTGCCGCAGCCCCCTCACTATGGTGATATAGTCGCGAAAAGCGCTTCAGAGGCACGGCTCCTTCAAGACGGAAGAACCGTGCTCGTCGTGACCTCGACATGCGGCCTTTACAAGATCAACGACCTTGCAACTACCGATCCCCAAGCCGAGTTCGTGTACGACTTCGGCTATCGTTCATGTTCGGTCCCGACCGTCGTTGGCCGCTACTGGATCCAGACTGCGACGAGTGGGCACAGTCTTGTCAGCCTCGATGTCAGGAACGCTTCGCATCCGACAGAAGCAGGTCATCTGGCGCTGAACGGCGACCTCCTTCCGCACTGGGTCGCCCACGAACCCGGCGGTAATCGCATCGTCGTGACTGGCTTTGGTTCACTTGCAACCCACGCGATCTTTGCGACGATCGATCCCAAGACAGGCAGGCTGTCACTGGATCCCCGCCGCATCGATTTCGATCGGCGTTGGCCGGATGGATGGATAGGCACTGCGATGCCCCACGGGTCGCTCTTCAGCAACTGAATTTACGGTCAGAGACGATGTCGGTTGATGCAGGTCTCAGTCGGTCGCGTTGGCGATCACCTTTAGCGATTCCTTCCAGCCAGCAGTCCAAGGCGATAGAGACGCCGCGCAAATCATCAAGCGGCGGCTAATTGCCTGGCACAGACATTTGCCGCTGCTCGAAGTTGCAAGCTTAGCCGTGAATGGTCTCGCCGCGCTCCAGCATGGCGACATATTGGGCGATCTTCCTAGCGCGCGTTTCCGGCCGCTTTACAGAGCCGATGCGGTAGAGGATTGCATATCGGTTCGCACCTTTGAGCGTTGCGAAGAACTCCGCTGCCCGCGGATTGGCGTCGAGTGCATTCTGAAGGTCAGCAGGAACCTTCGCGGAACTTGCAGGCGCGTAGGCTGCGGCCCACCTGCCATCCAACCTTGCTGCCTCGATCTGCGCCAGGCCTGACTTTCGCATCCGGCCTTCGTCAAGAAGCTCGCTCGCTCGCCTCTTGTTCACCTGCGACCATTTGCTGCGAGCCTTTCGGGGTGTGAAGCGGACCAGCCAATATCTGTCGTCATATTTGTCGAGCTGGCCGTCGATCCACCCGTAACAAAGCGCGGCGTCGATGGCCTCAGCCTTCGACAAGCCAGGCGCGCCCGCCGACTTCTTCGGCAGCATTAGCCAAGCGCCGACAGCATCCGCAGGTTGCTGGTCCAGCCACTCTTCGAAACGCTCGCGAGTGGGAAAAGCAAGGATGGGTAAACCGCCGCGCTGCTCACTCACTGGAGGTGACATAGCCGACATATTTGGTCTCGCAACCGGTGATCCTGTTATCGCAGCAAATGAAAGTCCACTGGTCAGCCTGGCCTTTTGAAGCAGCGACTTATCGCTCGAAATCGGCAGCGATGTCGATGGCTAGAGCCCGAGTACCATGGGTCGGAGATGTCGCGACCCATGCCCCTGCGAGGAGCCGCTACTGCTTGTTTGCGCTGCGCCCGTTCAAAGGTCGGGCCCGAACCCGTTACTCACTCGCAAATCGTTGGAACGGAAGCAGCGGTGACTTCGTAGCAATTGCCGACGATGACCTTCACCTGCTCGGCCTTCACCGCGACGATCGCCGCGCCCAAGCCGATGATCATGATGAGCGCTTGTGCAAGGTAGCGCATGGCAGACCTCCCGCGAGATGCCGCCAATCTCCTTCGTTCAGCCAAATGCCGCTATACGGACTTTCCCGGAAGGCTTCGTTCCTGCCCATTGCGGACCCCGGCTCGCGTATGCGCCCCTTCCCGCCTTTCCCGGCGTTGTCCTGGTGACGGAAACCGAATGACGTTTTCGCCCGGCCAATAAGGTTCGACGGTCGCTCTCCTTACCAATCCTTCCGTCGGAGCGAACATGTGCCGACGCGCCACTAGCCGAGCCAGCCAGCGCCAGCGGTGAACGCGGGTTTCAACGTTCCACTCGCCGCTGAGACAAAAGTCGAGCATTCCAGCCGATTGGAGCGTGACCTTCCAGAAAGGTCGCCTTTGAAGGTTTGCACCTGTGAAAGGCCGCAGTCGAACCATCGGGCATCTGTGCATGAGGCGCCCAGGGACATCATTACGCATTGTTCCTGACCGTCCCCCTCCGCCTGCCGGCCATTGCGGACATCAGGCCTTCTGATAGGCTCCTCACCGCTGGGGGGCCGGCCATATGCACTTTCATCTGCCAAAGCCGCTGCACGGCTGGCGCGAATTCGCCGGCGAGGTCGGAATCATCGTCCTTGGCGTATTGATTGCGCTCGGCGCGGAGCAGGTCGTCGCGAC
This sequence comes from Sphingomicrobium sp., assembly GCA_035470745.1. Classification (GTDB taxonomy): domain Bacteria; phylum Pseudomonadota; class Alphaproteobacteria; order Sphingomonadales; family Sphingomonadaceae; genus Sphingomicrobium. The sequence goes on from DATIQO010000099.1 coordinate 9,539, forward strand.
TCTGCATTGGCGCAGTGAAGTCGCCGATGCCCGCCGTGCGTTGGATCAGGAAGTCGCCTACAACGTCGGAGCGATCGCCAAGCGTCAGCAGGAAGGGCCGTGCATCGACCGACGTCTTCAGGAGATACGCGGCCTGCTGAGCGCAAATACCATCCCGGAGCCAAGGCCCCCGCTAGGACAGCCGCAGCTTTGGCGCCCACGAACAAATGCCTGGCAGACCGCAATGGCCGGCCAAGTCGCCGAGCGGATGCCTTTGGCTACCCGGGTGGCTTACGCTGAACTTTATGACGGCTTCCAATGGTATGCTCAGAAAGCTGCCGATGAGACGGATGCCTGGAGCGTCCTTGGAGAACTCGACGATCCCGGAAGGCTGGGACCAGAGGATCTGGCCGCTGTAAGGCAGGCGAGATCGCGTGCCCAGGTTGCTGCGGACAAGATGGACGCGAACCTACCAAGAGTGGTCGCGGCCGCCTCGAAATTCGGGATCAAGCCGCAAGCCGTCGACGAAACGCCGCTGACGGCCAAAGCAATCGAGACGCTCTGTCGGTCACTCCACTAGGCGAGCAAGACCAACGAGCTCTCTCGGGCGACGCGGCGAGAAGATCGCAGGCTCGCCAATATTGGAACTCATGTCGCCAAGCCGACGTTTGCTCGCGACGCATGGACCACAAGACGTTGAACCTCTGGCGGCAGATCGAAGCTTACCGTCGGCGCGGAAGAGCGGATCCAACCATTCGCTCGGCCAACATTCCTGTCTTCAAACAGCTCGTGCAGCGGTAGGAAGCATCGCAAGCCTTCGCGGGATTGACGGCGCTTTTGGGTTCGACCCATTCCAATAGCGGGCCGAAGTGCCATGGATGGCATGCGCAATGGGTGATCCATTGCTCTAGTTGCGATACTTTCCTGCTTCAGCCTTGCAGTCATAGTGCAGCTGCTCGCTGCTGCAGAAGTCCGGCCAAAAGCCTGTCTGCCGCCAATACCGAACCAGTCCCAGGCGCGCAGCGATCTGCATGAACCGCGGGTCGGCGCGAACCGCCGCGAAATCGGGCCTGAACAAGGTCCAGCTCTCGATGGAAGGCTGGAATGCAGGATCCTCCAGCATCTGGTAAACTTCCTCGGTCCTCCCGAAATTGCCCAGCGCGAGGAGAATTTGATTGCGCGTTGATGGCTTGTTCCACCACCGGGCTTTAAGAGCCGCGATCGCTTCGTCGATGTTCGCCGGGGTCGGGTCCAGCCTGGCGGCGATCACCTTGCGGTAGGGAGCCATGTCGGCATCGCTGGAGTTGATGATGCGAGGCAGGAGCGCCAGTGCCGCCCGGGGATCCCCGTAACGAAACTCATAGCTGAAATCCGCGTTGTCGATCGCAGGATCGTTGGGCCATTTCTTCCGAGCCTCGGCAATGTCGGCCTTCGCTTTCGAAAACTCGCCGGAATAAACCAGCGCCTGGATGTACTGTGATCGCGTGTAGGCAGTGTCCGGCTCGAGCTCGATACCTCTTCGCGCCGCCTGAACCGAATCCGACATCCGTCCGACGGACAGCAGTTCATCCGAAAGATGCATTTGTATCCGGCCATCGTCGGGGTCGATTTTCGCGCCTTTCTCGAGGATCTGCAGTGCCCGGAAGGTATCGCTCGAGAAAAGATGATATTCGGCATCGTAGCTCATCGCGCTGTTCGGGTTCAGTCTCCGAGCAACAGCAATGGCTTCGCGGGTATTTTGGACCGCCGCCGCATGCGCAGCTGGCGAACTGTCCTCCAGGCTCTCGGCAATCCACGACCGGGTCAGCGCGAGATAGTCCCAGCCCGGCGCGAAGTCGGGAGCCAGCTTCGTCACATGCTCGAAGATCGTCACGAATTCGGCGTTTGAACGCTTTGTGTCGCCAAGCCCGGTACAGCCGCTCAGATACATGCCAAGGGCCGGCTGCGAGAGAGGTCTGTTGCCACCTCTTGCGTCCGTGAGGCAGAGAGCCGCCTTGGACGCTGCTTCAGAGACTTCGGCCTTGAGATCGGCTCCCGCTGCATCGGCGACGCTCCAGTTCTGCGACCAGAGCGTCGTACGGCCGTCCTCGTCCGAGAGGATCAGGCTGGCGTTCGCCCCGGCCCCGTGCGGATCGGTGGATATTTCCATCCGATAAGCCGACGTCTGGGCGGTTGCGTCGGCAGGCGCGATCACGGTCGCCCGGTCGAATCGCCTCGGCAGAAACGCGGCCATGTCGCCCGCCGCGGCATTGGCATAGTCCGCTGCCATTGCCCGGTCGGGCGAATCCCGCGACGGCACGACGGCAATCGTCACCTCTCGGTTGATCGACCAGCGGGGCCAGAAGAAGATCGCGAAAGCGGCCGCGGCCGCAAGCGCCAATAAGCCGCCCACCAGAAGCGACATGCGCCAGCTTATTCCAGGCCAGCGACCGGTAGCGGGGCTTGGCGGGGGCGATGCTTGGCCGGCGCCCGCGATCCTCGCGATCGCATCGCTGATCCGATCACCGTCGGGAGGATCATGGTGAGCTTTCCATCGTGACAGGTCGATCGACTGGAATTGGCGAAAGCCGAGCGGCGGCTCGGTTCCGTCCAGCAACAGCGGAATGAGCTTGCCGGCATCGCGCCCGTATCCGGCTTCGTCGCGC
>DATIQO010000100.1:0-11981 GCA_035470745.1 Sphingomicrobium sp.
GGGGATACCCCCTAACTAAAGTTAAGACGTTTGTCGGTCTGCGGAAGTCGTTCGTCGAAACTGGCAATGCCTCACCGATATGAACGTGGAACGGCGCGCACGTGTCCTGTCTCGCAATCAAACGCCCACCCGCGCACCCAATCGACGTCGAACCTCCCCTCTCATGGAAAAGATTGGCCGCAGCGGTCCGAGCCAATGCGAGCAGGCTTCCTGCGGACGATGGCGCGGACTTGCTGCGGTTCGCAGAGTTGCTCGACGGCCTTGCGGAGCTTGAGACGTCTCAGGCGGCCGTTTCTGATTCGGCGCTAGCCGCGTCCAGTCGCTCGATCTGATCGCTCGTGAGGTGCAGCTGAATCGCGGCGGTAAGCTCCCCTAGCTGGGCAAGGCTGGTTGCGCTCGCAAGGGTTGCGGCAACGCCAGGCTGCGCATTGGTCCAGGCGAGCGCGATCGCGGCCAAGGGGGCCCCGGTCTCCTCGTGAATGCAGTCGAGCGCCTCGAGCACCCGCGTCCCCTTTTTGCCAAGATATTCAGCGACACGCTCGCCCCGCGCGCTTTTGCCTAGGTCGTCCTTCTTGCGATACTTTCCGGAAAGAAAGCCGTTCGCGAGCCCGTAGAACGGAACGATACCCAGACCCTGCTCGAGCGCGGCGCCGCGAAGTGGCCCCTCCAGCTTCTGGCGCTCGACGAGATTGTACCAGGCCTGCAGCGCACAGGGACGGGTGAGACCATTGTCGCCGGCCGTCCGCATCGCCTCTCGCAATCGATCCGCGCAATATTGCGAAAGGCCGAGGGCACGGACCTTTCCTGCCCTGACGAGCTCGTCCATCGCTCCAAGGCTGTCGGCAAGGGGGACGGTCGGATCGTCCTTGTGGTGATAATAAAGGTCGATCACCTCGACGCCGAGTCTTGCCAACGAGGCCTCGCAGCCCGCGGCGATCGTGAGCGGGGACAAGCCGGCGGTGAACCCGACCTTCGTTGCAATCACGACCTTGTCGCGCTTCGATGGGTCGCGTTTCAGCCATCTGCCGATGACGGTCTCGCTTTCTCCCCCCCGGTGACCCGGAACCCAAGCGGAATAAACGTCCGCAGTGTCGATCATCGTCCCGCCCGCATCGACGAACGCGTCGAGCACATCGAAGCTTGTCTTCTCGTCAGCAGTCCAGCCAAAGACATTTCCGCCAAGCGCCAACGGCGCAACCTCGATCCCGCCGTTCCCGATGCTTCTCTTCTCGACCATGCGGCGCCCCTTCAAACAGGAGGCCTTTACGCACGTATTGCGAGGGCGTTCACCACTTCTTTGTAAAATTTAGCGACACGTAAGCCCATGTCGCCCCGGTTGACACTGGATCGTGCATGGACACGCTGATCGCCTTCTGGAGCCATGGGCTTGCGGCGGCACTGTTCATGGCGCTCACTCTCTGGCGCTTGGGCGATGCCGCGAAACATCCCGCGCAGCGGCTGCTGCTCGGCGCATTCGCACTGACCGCCTGCTGGGCATGGCTCGCTGCCGTCGACCCGGGAGAAGCGATCGTCGGCTATGCCGAGAGCGCGCGCAACCTTTTGTGGATCAGCGTTCTCTACAGCCTCTCGGCTGCAAGCGAAGAGCGCGAGCACGGTTTGAAATTGGTCTATGGCGCAGTCGCCGGTGTGATCGGGCTGCAGCTGATCGGAGCAACGCTCGAACTCATCTCTCCAAGCGGCGCCCTTGCGCAGACCGCGCTCGTGCTGCGGATCACCACGGCCGCCGGCGCGCTGGTGCTTGTGCACAATGTCTACGGCCAGGCAGCGCCGGCAAGCCGGTCGCACATTCGGCTCGCGATGCTCGGCCTTGCCCTGATCTGGACCTACGACCTCAACCTCTACACCATCGCCTACCTCGGCTCATCGCATGGAGAGCGCTGGATCGAATGGCGCGGCCTTCCGGTCGCGCTCGCCGCGCCAATGTTCGCGCTCGCGAGCCGCGAAGAGGGCGGCTGGCGGATCCGCCTCTCGCGCGCGGCAACCTTCCAGTCATTATCACTCCTGGCGATTTGCGCTTACTTCGCGCTGATGGCGATTGTCGCCACGGCGCTTCGCGGGTCGGGTGTCGACTGGTCCGCCTCGCTGATGATCGCAGTCCTCGCGGTCATGACAGTGGCCGCGATGGTCCTTCTTCCGAGCCCGCGCGCACGCGCCTGGGTCAAGGTCAAGATCGCCAAGCACCTGTTCGAGCATCGCTACGACTACCGAACCGAATGGCTGCGCTTCACAGAGACCCTCGGCCGTGCGGGACCCGAAGCTCCACCATTGACCGAGCGCATTGTGAAGGCGTTCGCGGATGTTCTCGATTCACCCGGCGGCCTCCTCCTGGTCGGCGAACGCGGCGGCTCGGTCGCGCTCGGAGCAAGCTGGAACTGGCAAGGCGAAAATCCCTCGGAGGAAATCCTCGGACAATGCCGAAGCTTGTGGCCGGAAATTGAAGAGACCGGCCGGATCGTCGAACTGGAGGCGCTTCGCCACGGCTGGGCGGGCGCGGCCGACAAGGCGCTGCCGATCCCTCGCTGGATGCTCGAGGATCCGACCGCATGGGCGTGCGTTCCGTTGCTCCACCAGCAACGGCTGGTCGGCCTCGTCGTGCTCACTGCACCTGAATATCGAAGGCCTCTCGATTGGGAGGACTTGGACTTGCTGAGGACGGCCGGGAACCAGGCAGCCAGCTCGCTCGCCGAGGCAGTAGGACAAGAAGCGCTCGCCAATGCGCAACGTTTCGAAGAGTTCAACCGCCGCTTTGCCTTCATCCTTCATGACATCAAGAACCTGGTCAGCCAGCTGTCGCTGCTTGCGCGCAATTCAGAGCGGCACGCCGACAACCCCGAGTTCCGGGCCGACATGATCGCCACCTTGCAGTCTTCGGTCGGCAAGATGAACGAGCTTCTTGCCCGGCTCGCGCCGCAGTCAGCAGCAAGGGTACAACGCATCCAGTCGCAGCCGCTCCGTCCAGTTCTCAGCGCGGCGATTGCTGCGCGGCGGCGCGACCGCGATGTCCAGTTGCTCGGCGACGCGGGCTTGGTCGCCGCAGTTGACCCGGATGCACTCGAGCAGGCGATTGGCCACCTTCTCGAGAATGCATTGGACGCGAGCAGCGGCACGCCGGTGATCGTTCGCGTCGAACAGCAGGCCGGCAGCATCGCGATCGCAATTACCGACGAGGGCGTCGGCATGGACGGGGACTTCATTCGCAACCGCCTCTTCCAACCCTTCGCCTCGACCAAGCCGGGCGGCTTTGGAATCGGCGCGTTCGAAGCGCGCTCGCTGATTACCGCCATGGGCGGCCGGCTGAGCGTCGACAGCCGTCCCGGACACGGCACCACCTTCACTGTCATTCTGCCGGCCGCCGAGCCGGCAATCGAAATTGAACGGAAAATCGCATGACCAACGAAGGCGAACGCAAAGTCCTGCTCGTAGTCGAGGACGACGAAGGCCTGCAGCGACAGCTCAAGTGGGCGTACGATGGCTACGAGGTCGTTTGCGCGCTCGATCGGGAGCGCGCGATTGACGCGCTGAGGGCTTATGAACCATCGGTGGTGACGCTCGATCTCGGCCTGCCGCCCGATCCGGACGGAACCGACGAGGGCTTCGCGACGCTCGCTGAAATCCTCAGGCTGAAACCCGACACCAAGGTGATTGTCGCAAGCGGGCACGGTGCGCGCGAAAGCGCGCTCAAGGCGATCGCGATGGGAGCCTACGACTTTTACAAGAAGCCGCTGGATATCGACGAGCTTGGCCTCATCGTTGCCCGCGCCTTCCATTTGCATCAGCTCGAGGAGGAAAATCGGCGGTTGGAGACCGGGCCGACGGCAACCGTCCTCGGCTCGATCATCACCGCCGCGCCCGAAATGCTCAAAGTCGCGCGAACGATCGAGCGTGTCGCCTCGGCCGACGTGTCAGTGATGCTGCTGGGCGCCAGCGGCACAGGCAAGGAGCTGCTTGCGCGCGCGGTCCACGAACTGAGCGGGCGAAAGGGCAAGTTTGTCGCAATCAATTGCGCCGCAATCCCGGAAAACCTGCTCGAGGCGGAGCTGTTCGGATATGAGCGCGGTGCGTTCACCGGTGCCGTCAAGTCGAACATCGGCAAGATCGAGCTCGCTCAGGGCGGCACCTTATTCCTCGACGAGGTCGGCGACATCCCGCTGCCGCTTCAGGTCAAGCTCCTGCGTTTCCTCCAGGAGCGAGTGATCGAGCGGATCGGCGGACGCCAGCCGATCGCGGTCGACACGAGAATCGTATGCGCAACCCACCAGGACCTCGACGCCATGACGAGCGACGGGCGCTTCCGCGAAGACCTTTACTATCGGCTCGCCGAGATCGTGGTGAAGATTCCATCCCTTGGTGAACGGTCGGGCGACGCGGTCCTTCTTGCACGTCACTTCGTCAATCGCTTCGGCCGCGAGCTCAATCCCGGCGTCCAATCGCTGAGCCCCGATGCGCTGGAGGCGATCGACGCTTACGCATGGCCGGGCAACGTGCGCGAGCTCGAGAACAGGATGAAGCGCGCAGTCATCATGGCCGATGGCAAAAGCGTGACCGCGGCGGATCTCGATTTGCCGTCAGCGCCAGCCGAACTTAGCGAGCCGCCGCCGATCAATCTTCGGGCCGCACGCGAAATTGCCGACCGCAAGGCCATCCGGCACGCGATGAGCCGCACCGATAACAATATCTCGGGCGCAGCAAAGCTGCTCGGGATCAGCAGGCCAACGCTCTACGACCTCCTGAAGCAGTATCGGCTGAGCGCCTGAGCGGACGCGCGGGTGAACGACGAACGTTCCCGTGGCTTCGATGAACGCGATTGCGCAGGTCCGGCTCGCCGCTAACCTGCTCCGCCTGAACCAGGCTTGGGGACATGCGCATGGATCGTCGTTCGTTTCTCGCCAGCGGCGCTACGCTAGCGCTGCTTCCTTTCGCTGAAGCTCGCTCGCTCGCCTCCGCTGCGACGAGCAGCGGCGACGCCGAGCTCAACGCGGCATTCGACGCCATCTTCCACGAGCGCGTCCAGGCTTCACCCGAACTCGCCTCCTCGCTCGGCCTCGACAAGGGTCCGAACGCGCCGCTCAAAGGGAAACTCGATACACGTCCCGCCCCGGTCGCGAGGAGGGAAGACCTGGCGCGCGACCGCCGTGGCATCTCGCGCGTCAACGCCATCGCAGCTTCGAGCTTGTCGGAAGCTGCCAAGCTCAATCGGGAAGTCGTGCTCTATTCGCTCAACACGGCAACGGTCGCACCGGCGCGATGGGACATCAATTCGGCGCAGCGCCCCTATCCGATCAGCCAGCAGGGCGGTGCTTACTTCCAGGTCCCGGACTTCCTGAACACCGCGCACACGATCAACGAGCGCACCGACGCCGAGGCCTATCTATCGCGCCTCAGCCAGTTCGCGACTCTGCTCGAGAACGACACGGCAGAGCAACGAGCCCAGGCAGCGCGGGGTTTCCTTGCGCCAGCCTGGTCGATCGACCTTGCTGTGGGGCAGATGCGCAAGCTTCGCTCGTCTACGCCCGAGCAGAGTTCGATGGTTCAGTCGCTGGTGAGGCGTGCAGCTGCAAAGGCTCTTCCCGGCGATTGGCAGCGGCGCGCGGCGAAAATCGTCGCTCAAAGCATCTATCCCGCCCTTGACCGGCAAATGGAGGCCATGGGGAAGCTGAGGCCGAGCGCCCGGCCTGGAGACGGGGCTTGGCGCCTCGACGACGGCGAAGCCATCTATGCGGAGGCGTTGCGCGAAGCGACCACGACCAATTTCTCGCCTGACGAGGTTCATCGGATGGGCCTCGATCAGGTCGCCGAAATCAGCGGCGAACTCGATCAGATCCTCAAAGGCGCGGGCCTTACGCAGGGTAGCGTGGGAGAGAGGCTGACTGCAGTGAGCAGGAGCCCCTCGCAAGTCTATGCCGACAGCGATGCCGGCCGCGCCGCTCTGCTCGATTACCTGAACCAGGTGGTGAAGGATATGTATGGCCGGCTGCCGCGAGATTTCACGACGCTCCCGAACCAGCCGCTCGAGATCCGCCGTGTTCCCCCCGAAATCCAGGACGGTGCGTCTAATGGCTATTATAATCGTGCCGCGCTCGATGGTTCTCGGCCGGCAATCTACTTTATCAACCTCAAGGACCTCGGAGACTGGCCCAAGTTCACGCTTCCGACGCTCTGCTACCACGAAGGCGTGCCGGGCCATCACTTGCAGATCAGCATCGCGCAGCAGTCGAGGGATATACCAACGCTGCGCAAGCTCGGTTTCTTCTCGGCCTATTCAGAAGGCTGGGCACTCTATGCCGAGCAGCTCGGCGACGAGCTGGGCGCTTATTCCAACGATCCGCTGGGCCGAGCCGGCTATCTCCAGTCCTTCCTCTTCCGAGCAGCCCGCCTCGTTGTTGATACCGGCATTCACTCCAAGCGGTGGAGCCGCGAGCAAGCAACCGATTACCTGGTCAACACGACTGGCTATGCGCGTCCGCGCTCGCAGCGGGAGATCGAGCGCTATTGCACGATGATCGGCCAGGCCTGCAGCTATAAAGTCGGGCACACCGCCTGGAGCCGCGCTCGAGCCGAAGCGCAAAAGACGCTCGGACCCCGGTTCGACATCAAACAGTTTCATGAAGTTCTGCTTGAGGGCGCGATGCCGCTGAGCATTCTTGATCGGCGGATCAGGGAGCGAACCGCAGCGATCGCCGCCAGCGCAACGATGGCAGGTGCGCGCGGGTAACCTTAGCCATGCAATCTTGAACTTGGGCGAGGATGGCGCGGATCGCCGTGCATTCACTGGCGAGCGGACCGCCCCCGTCACTGCTGCTGGTTAATTAGACGGACTTGCCGGCTAGCCCTTCAAAGCCTCGGCCATCTCGGCAACTTCGAGCCAGCGGACTTCGGCCGCCTCGATGTCGGCCTTGTGGCGCGCAATCCGTTCCGTCAGCTCGGCAAAGCGTTTGGGATCGCGGGCGTAGAGGTCGGCGTCGGACAAGGCCTCTTCGTCGGCGACAACTGCGGCCTCGAGCCTCTCGATCTCGGCCGGCAGCCGATCGTAGTCGCGCTGGTCCTTGTAGGATAGCTTTGGGCTCCCCGTACCAGACCGTGGGCGAGCGGCGGCAGGGGAAGCGGGCGCCGTACCGCGAGGACCGGCGGCCTTCGCCGCGAAACGATGCGCCTCGTATCTCTTCCTGACCCAGTCTTCGTAGCCCCCAGCGACGATATCGACCTTGCCTGACCCATCGAGGCCAAGCGTGATCGTCACGGTACGGTCGAGAAAATCGCGGTCGTGGCTGACGATGAGGACGGTGCCTTCATAGTCGGCGATCACTTCCTGCAGCAGGTCGAGGGTTTCAAGATCAAGGTCGTTGGTCGGCTCATCGAGCACAAGCAGATTGGCGGCCCGCGCAAACTCGCGCGCCAACAGCAGGCGTGAGCGCTCACCACCAGAGAGCGAACCGATCGGGGCGTCGGCGACAGCAGGGTCGAACAGGAACTCCTTCAAATAGCCCTTGATGTGCTTCTTCTGCCCACGGACGTCGAGCCAGTCGCCGCCGTTGGCAAGCACATCCTTTACGCGCCGGGAAGGTTCCATCAGCTTTCGCTGCTGGTCGATGACGATGCCGGACAAGGTCCTTGCAAGTATTATTTTCCCCGTGTCGGGCTGAAGTTCGCCGGTCAGGAGCTTGAGGAGGGTCGTCTTGCCTGCGCCATTCGGGCCGACGATCCCGATGCGGTCACCCCGCTGGATGCGCAGCGAAAAATCCCGGATGATCTGGCGGTCGCCGAACTTCTTGGCGACGTCATCGGCCTCGATGACCGTCTTCGAGCGCACGTCATCCTTTACAAGCGCTAGCTTCGCGGCCCCCGCAGCGCCAATCATCGCCGCCCGCTGCGCGCGCATCTCGTTGAGCTTGGCGAGGCGGCCCTGGTTGCGTCTCCGCCGGGCGGTCACGCCGCGCTGGAGCCAGTGCAACTCGAGCTTCAGTTTCGCGTCGAGCTTTTCGGCCGCACGCGCCTCTTCCTCATAGACCCGCTCGGTCCAGGCTTCAAAGCCACCGAAACCGATCTCGGCCCGTCTCAGCTGACCGCGATCGAGCCAGACGCAGCTGCGGGTCAGGCGCGTGAGGAAGGTGCGGTCATGGCTGATGACGATGAACGCGCCCGTAAACCGCTTCAGCCAGTCCTCGATCCACTCGATCGCGGCGAGATCGAGATGATTGGTTGGCTCATCGAGCAGCAGCACGTCGGGGCGCTGCGCAAGCGCTCGGGCTATCGCAGCGCGGCGCCTTTCGCCTCCGCTTGCAGTTGCGGTCGGTCGCGACAGGTCGATCCCGAGCTGGTCGGCAATTGCCGCGGCCTCGTGCGGCTCGGGCCCATCCTTCCCATGGACCGTCCAGTCGTGAAGCGTGCTGAAACCCTCCATGCTGGGATCTTGCTCAAGAAGGACGACATGCGAACCCGGGACGATCGTGCGCTTTCCCTCGTCGGGGTCGATGAGCCCAGCGAGACACTTGAGAAGCGTAGTTTTCCCGGCGCCATTGCGCCCGATGAGGGCAAGGCGATCGCGTTCCTTGATGTAAATGTCGAGGTTGCGAAACAGCCAGCCTTCACCCTGGATCAATCCAAGGTCTTCGTAGGAGAGTATCGGTGCGGCCATGCAAATGCCCTAGCCAACCAACCTTGCGTCCTGAACCCCCTGAACCACGAGCGTTGCCCGCGGGCAACACTCATCCGACCCTGAACGGCCGCGTGCAGGCGTGTTCATAGCCAATTCAATGGCTGATGTTAGAAATGCCCCCGACAAAAAAGAGTCGATTCATGAACGTGCTGCGTACCCTTCTCCTTTCCGGCCTCGTTGCGACCGGCCTCACCAGCGCCCCGGCGCTGGCCGACCCACCGCGCGATTCGCAAAAGGCTTTCGAAGGGCGACGTGACGGACGCTCGATGCCGCTGCCGCAGTTGGAGCGCAGGGTCATGCCGTTCATTCCGGGAGCCGACTATCTTGGACCGGAGCTCAACGGCGGCACCTACCGAATGAAGTTCATCCAGAACGGGCGAGTCATCTGGGTCGACGTCGACCCGCAGACGGGGCGGATCATCCGCCGTTCGCGGCCCTAGGCATGTTTTCGAGGCGGATTGACTTTTCGCCGCGCCTTCCCAGTTGTTCCGGATAAGCAACCTCTTGCCGCAACGCGGGTTGACGGCGCGAAGATGAACAGCTCCGGGGAGCATCGATGCGTGTCCTGATCGTCGAAGACGAACCAAATCTCGGGCGTCAGCTCCGCTCGACCCTCGAAGGAGCGGGTTATGCCGTCGACCTCGCGACCGACGGCGAGGACGGTCATTATCTCGGCTCGACCGAAAGTTATGATGCGGTGATCCTTGACCTTGGCCTTCCCGAAATCGACGGCCTCACCGTGCTCGATCGCTGGCGCAAGGAAGGGCGCAAGATGCCCGTCCTGGTACTCACGGCTCGCGACAGCTGGTCCGACAAAGTGGCCGGGCTCGATGCAGGCGCCGATGACTATCTCGCCAAGCCATTCCAGACCGAAGAGCTGATCGCGCGGTTGCGCGCGTTGATCCGGCGTTCTTCAGGCAACGCCAGCAGTGAACTCGTCGCCGGCGACATCCGGCTCGATACACGGTCGGGCAAGGTGACAAAGGCAGGCGAGCCGGTGAAGCTCACCGCCCAGGAGTATAAGCTCCTTTCCTATCTCATGCATCACAAAGGCAAGGTCGTCAGTCGCACCGAGCTGATCGAGCATATTTACGATCAGGATTTCGACAGGGATTCGAACACGATCGAGGTTTTCGTCACGCGCATCCGCAAGAAGCTCGGAGCTGACGTGATCACGACCATTCGCGGCCTCGGCTACAGTCTCGAGGAGCCTGCGGAGGCAAGAGCCAGTTGAACAAGGAGGCCGCCACCGTCGCGGCGGCGTCCGACCTTCCATCCGCCGCCAGCCGGAGGGCGCATCGTCGCCGCACCGGCTCGCTGACGCGGCGAATGATCGGCGTTGCAGCGCTCTGGATTGCAGCGCTTCTCCTGCTTGGCGGCTTTGCGCTGGACCGCGTGCTCTCCCGTTCGATCATCGACAGTTTCGACAACCAGCTTGTCTTCGTCCTCAATTCGATGATCGCATCATCGGAGATCGACCCAAATGGTGAAGTCCGCTTCAACCGGCCACCCGCCGATCAGCGGTTCGTCGAGGCATATTCCGGTCTCTACTTCCAGATCAGCGGCTCCGGAGCCGAGACCTTCCCTTCCAGGTCATTGTGGGACCGCCGGCTCAGGGTTTCCGGATCGCGGCTCGACGTGAAGCCGCATCTTTACGACAGCAACGAATTTTCAACGCCCGACCATCCCGAGCCGCTGCGAATTGCCGAGCGTGACGTTCAGCTGCCCGGGTCCAACATCTGGTGGCATTATCAGGTCGCCCAGTCGCGAGAGACGATCAACGACCAGATCCGCCAGCTCCGTTTGACGCTCGTCTGGAGCTTCACCGCGCTCGGCGTTGGTCTCTTGATCCTAGCGGCGCTCCAGACCTTCTTTGGGCTCTGGCCACTGCGACGCGTCCGCCGGGATGTCGCTGCCATACGCTCTGGCGAGCTGACGCGGATCGGCCATGACCTGCCGGCGGAGATCCGTCCACTCACGGAAGAAATCAACCAGCTGCTCGCGCACAGCGAAGCCCAGGCCGAGGAAGCCAGGCGCCATGCTGGCAATCTCGCGCACGCGTTGAAGACGCCGCTGACGGTGATCACCAATGCGGCGACTGCCCACGCACCCGACCTTGCACAAACCGTCTGCCGCGAAGCGATCGTCATGCGGCGCCAAGTCGACCATCACCTCGCCCGCGCCAGAGCCATTGGCCGCCGCGCTTCAGCGCAGGCCCGGGCAAAGGTCTGGGATAGCCTCGAGGCCGTCCAGCGCGCGGTTGACCGCCTCCACGAGGGGGTCACCATCGACATTGCCGGCGACCATGAGGTTCAAGTGCGGGTCGAGCGGCAGGACCTCGATGAAATGCTCGGCAATCTTGTCGACAATGCCGCGAAATATGGCGGCGGACGAGTGTTCGTCACCGTCGAGCCGCAAGGCAATCAGGTCGACATTGTCGTCGAGGACGACGGGCCCGGGATTCCCGAGGAATTGCGGGGCGAGCTTTTCGCGCGCGGCGCGCGTCTCGACACGACCGGCAAGCCAGGGACCGGTCTTGGGCTCGCAATCGTCCGCGACGTTGCCGAAATCTACGGCGGATCGGTCTCTCTCGAGGAGAGCGACGATCTTGGAGGACTGCTTGCGAGACTGACGCTGCCGGCCGGTTAGTCCATCGCTGCGAGCCGTTCATTCGTCGAAAAACCTTGCCAAGAAACAGCTGCTTGCTGCATTCCCTGACAGGTTCTCCGGAGGGGTAATTAATCCATGAAATTCAAAATCTTGCTCGCGAGCGCGAGCCTGTTTTCAATCGTACTTCCCGCCGCGGCGCAGGCCGCGACGCCGGTCTATGGCGATTGGGGGTACGACCAGGCCGCCATGGACCAGACGGTCAAGCCCGGCGACGACTTCTGGGCGTTCGTGAACGGCACCTGGGACAAGAAGACGCAGATCAAGCCGGATCTCAGTTCGGCGGGCCCGTTCATCACCCTGTACGAAAAATCCGAGAAGGATGTTCGCGACATCGTCGAGCAGCTCGCCAACGATCCGAACCGCACCCATCTTGGGCAGCAGATCGGTGATTTCTATGCGAGCTTCGTCGATCAGGATGCGATCGATGCTGCGGGCACCGCACCGCTCAAGACCTATCTCAGCGAGATCGACGCGGTGAAGACGCGCCCGCAGCTCCTGTCGCTGTTCGTCAAGCCTGGCTTTGCAAGCCCGGTCGACGTTTCCATCGTTCCCGACTTCAAGAATTCGGACCGTTACTCGGCGACCGCCGGACAGGCGACGCTCGGCCTTCCGAGCCGTGAATATTATCTCAGCGACA
>DATIQO010000101.1:0-13629 GCA_035470745.1 Sphingomicrobium sp.
AGGGAGGTCCGGGCATGAACCCGGTTGCCGTCATTCTTGAAGTACAGATAAAGCTTGCCGTCGGCATCGCGGAACGGGCTTGCATCGATGCTTCCGCCAAGCTCGGTCTGGCACACGATCGGTTCCGGTCGATTGTCGACGAATGGGCCGAGCGGATCAGACGCCGTGGCCACACCAATGCACTGCGCGCCCTTTCTGACGTCGCTGGCCGTATAATAGAGCAAATATTCGCCGCCGATCTCGAGCACTTCCGGTGCCCAAGTGAAACCGGTCTTCGCCCAGCTGCCGAGCTTTGGCAGCGCGTCGCGCAGCTTGCCGTTTGAATCGCCAACGAAGTTCCAGTGCACGAGGTCGTTCGAGATTGCCATCGGCACATTGGGCCCGTTGTTCGTCGCGTAGGCGATGAATTGGCTGCCGTGCGGGAGAACGAACGCGTCCGGAAAGTTCTCCTTGAAGACAGGAACGAATGAAGGCTCGGCCGGCAGCGCCGCGGCGATGCACAGCAATGTTGCTGCGATCAGTGTCCGCGCGAGAACGCGCAATAACGAGACGTCTACTCTCATGGTTCGTCAGCCTAGCGCGGGACGCAGCTTCCGCAACGCTGGTCGCATGCTTATGGTTGTGCCGGGATGCGCTCGTTCGTCGTCTTTGCAGTCGCCGCCTTTCTCGGCCTTGGCGGCTGCGCAACCTCGCTCGCCCGCTCTCCCGCGGCTTACGTCAATCCCGTGCTCGACGCGGATTTTCCGGATCCCACCGTCATCAGGGGAAGCGACGGCACTTATTATGCGTACGGGACGCAGACGCAGCGCAGCGGCAGGTGGGTCAACATCCAGCTCGCTCGCTCGGCCGATCTGGTGCATTGGCAGTATCTCGGCGATGCGCTTCCAACCAAGCCGAGCTGGGCCGCCGCCACGCAGGACTTCTGGGCACCCCACGTCCAACGCGCCGGCAAAAGCTATGTTATGTATTTTTCAGCGAAGCCCGACACTTCCGACGAGCGTCACGGCCTCTGCCTTGGAGTGGCGACTGCAAATTCGCCGCTCGGCCCGTTCGTCGACATGGGTCACCCCCTCCGGTGCGGCTCCGGCTTCGTCAATATCGACCCGATGGCCTTTGACGATCCGCAAACGGGAAAGCATCTCCTCTATTGGGGGTCCGGCTTCGAGCCGATCAAGGTGCAGGAACTCGGCCCTGATCGGATGTCTTTCGCAAAGGGAAGCAAACCACGCGATCTTGTCTGGCCCAATCCCGTAAAAGGCGAGTTTCCAGTCCTTGTCGAAGGATCGTGGGTAACCCGCCACGGCGGCTACTATTACCTCTTCTACTCGGGCGACAATTGCTGCGGGGCCAAGGCCAATTACGCCGTCATGGTTGCGCGCTCGCGAAGCGCTCTTGGGCCCTTTGAAACCATGGAGCAGGCCGCACGCGCTCCGCACAGCATCGTCCTAAAAGGGCGCGGCTTCTGGACCGCACCGGGCCATAACTCGATCGTGCGCGACGGTGCCGGGCACGACTGGATTGTCTATCACGCGGTCGATGCGCGGCGCCCGCGGGTGAAGGAGAGCGACGAGATCAACACGCGGCGCGTCATGCTGATCGACCGCATTCGCTGGATCAACGGCTGGCCCGCAATCGACGGGCCAACGTCGGCGCCGGAAACGGCGCCCGTGCCCTAGGCGGCGAGCGCCTCTGCGATCAGCTTGCGGCTGTTTTCGAGGCCGTAGAGCGCGATGAAGCTGCCCATGCGCGGTCCCTGGCTTGAGCCGAGGAGCGTCTCGTAGAGCGCCTGGAACCAGGCCCGGAGATTTTCGAACGGGTGGCGCTTGCCGACTTCGAAGACCTGCGTCTGGATTTCCTCTGCCGACGCATCGGGATCAAGCTTTGCAAGCTCCCCATCGAGATCCTCAAGCGCCTCGGCTTCCATCGGCGTCGGCGCCCGGCGGTGCAGCGTCGGAACGACAAGATCGCGCGCATAATTGACCGCGAGGCCGATGAGCTCGTCGAGCTCGGGGTCAGTTTCAGCCGACGTGCCGGGGGCATATCGCTGAACGAATTTCCACGCGACGTCCTTGTCGTGCACGCCCGGTAGGCTGACGAGGTTCAGCAACAATCCGTAGGTTAGCGGCAGCTCCTTATCGGGGACGTTGCCGCGGTGAATGTGATGGACTGGATTGCCGAGCTTCTGCTCGAGCGGCTGGCCGCGATAATTGCCCCGGAACTGCCAATATTCATCGACCGCGCGCGGGATAACGCCGATGTGCAGGCTCTTGGCGCGCTTGGGCTCGCGGTAAATGTAGAAAGCTAGGCTCGGCTCGCTGCCGTACCGCAACCATTCCTCGAGGCTCAGCCCGTTGCCCTTCGACTTCGAGATCTTCTCGCCATTTTCGTCGAGAAACATCTCGTAGTTGAACCCTTCAGGAGGGCGCCCGCCGAGGATGCGCGCGATCTTGCCCGACTGGATGACGCTGTCGATGAGGTCCTTTCCCGCCATCTCGTAATCGACGCCGAGCGCTACCCAGCGTGCCGCCCAGTCGACCTTCCACTGGAGCTTGGCGGCGCCGCCAAACGCCGATTGTTGCACCCGGGCGCCATCTTCGTCGTCGAACGCGATGAGACCGGCTTCAGCATCGATGACGTCGACCGGGACCTGGAGGACGCGGCCGCTCGTGGGCGAGATCGGAAGGATTGGCGAATAGGTCTTGCGGCGATCTTCGCGCAAAGTCGGCAGCATGACGCCCATGATTGCGTCAAAGGCTCTGAGGACCTTGCGCAGCACGTCGTCGAACCGGCCGCTCGTGTAACAGTCGGTCGCCGATAGGAATTCATAATCGAAGCCGTAGCGGTCGAGAAAGCGACGGAGCATGGCATTGTTGTGGTGGGCGAAGCTTTCATATTCGCCGAACGGGTCGGGGATTTTGGTCAGGGGCTTGCCGAGATTTGCCTCCAGCAATTCCCGATTGGGTACGTTGTCGGGCGCTTTTCGAAGTCCGTCCATGTCGTCGCTGAAAGCGATCAGCCGTGTCGGAGCGCCGCCAGTCAGCTCCTCGTACGCGTGGCGCACAAAGCTCGTTCGCGCGACCTCGTTGAAGGTACCGATGTGCGGCAAGCCCGAGGGGCCATAGCCGGTCTCGAAGATTAACGGATCGCCGGCCGGCTTGCCGCTGGGCCACCGCTTCAGGAGTTTGCGCGCTTCCTCGTAGGGCCAGGCCTTGGAGGTCAATGCGGCATTTCGAAGCGTTTCGGCGTCCAAATTCGTTGCTCTTCTGTTCTCGGGGCGTCAGGGTTGGCGGATGGCGGCTCCTTTGCCTCTTCCCGCGCTTCACGCAACCCACGCCGGTATCTGGCTCGCGAGCAGCGACGGCGAGGTGCGCGAGGCCACTCGCGGCGAGGCGATCGCGCGGGCAGCCGAAACTCCGCACATCATCCTCAACGCTCCACTCGTCGGCCAGCGGCTCGGCTACCCCGAGCTCAGCGGCCTTGATCTCCTCGAATTGTATGCATTCATCCACCCGGCGCGCTTCGCAGTGCCGACCGCGGCAGGGCTCTCGCGCGCACTCGCGCTCGAACGGCCGGCGACCGAGCCCGCGGCGGCGAGGGCATTGCAGCAGATCGCGGGCGCGCTGCTTGAATTCGTCGTTAAGGACGATTGGGGCGAGCGCGAAGGCGCTTGGACTTCCAACGCGACCCTCCATCGACTCGGCTGGGGATGGGCGCCCTTGATCGGCGCGCGGATGGAGCGTCCGGAGCGGTCCGAACGCATGCTGTTCTCGCGCCTGAAACAGTGGGACGAGACGGCAGAGCGACCGCCGGCGCGCCCTGTCAGCCTTGATCCGGCCGATGCCCGGGCGAAGCTCGACGAGCTGACGGGCCGGGCCGAAGCCCGCGAGGGGCAGCGCGCCATGGCCGAGGCGGTAACGCAGGTTTTTGCTCCCAAGCGCGCCAAAGGTGCGCCAAATGTGCTGCTTGCGGAAGCCGGAACCGGGATCGGCAAGACGCTCGCCTATCTCGCGCCCGCCTCGTTATGGGCCGAGCAGGCTGGGAGCGCGGTCTGGGTTTCGACTTTCACCAAGGCGCTCCAGCGTCAGCTTGACGGGGAAGGGCCCAAGCTGTTCGCCGACGCCGAGGAGCGCAGGCGAAGGATCGTCGTGCGCAAGGGGCGCGAGAATTACCTCTGTCTCCTCAATCTCGAGGACGCGCTGCAAGGAGCATTCACCGGACGTGCGGCAGTTCTTGCCCAGCTCGTCGGGCGATGGGCGGCCTATACGAAGGACGGCGACATGGTCGGGGGCGATCTTCCAGGATGGCTGCCGAGCCTGTTCCGCCGCGCAGGCTCGACGGCGCTGACCGATCGCCGCGGCGAGTGCGTCTATGCTGGTTGTCCGCATTACCGTCGCTGCTTCATCGAACGCGCCGAGCGCGCGAGCCGCGATGCGGACATCGTCATCGCCAACCACGCGCTCGTCATGATCAATGCGGCACGCGCTCGCGAGGATGCGCCCGGACGGATCGTCTTCGACGAGGGCCATCACCTGTTCGATGCCGCGGATTCGACTTTCGCGGTGACGTTTGGCGGGCAGGAGGCGATCGAGCTTCGGCGCTGGATCGTTGGTCCGGAGGGACGTTCGCGCGGGCGCCGGCGCGGGCTTTCCGCGCGGTTGATGGATGTTGCTTCATATGACGAGGAAGGGGCCGTCGCGCTCGAGGCGGCGATCGACGCGGCGAAGAATCTTCCCTCCGACGGCTGGCTTCAGAGGCTGCAGGAAGATGCGCCGTTCGGGCCCATTGAAGCACTGCTCGCCGAGGTGCGCGGGATCGTTTACGCTCGCTCGAAGGCGCAGGAAGCGGGCTACGGCCTCGAAACCGAATTGGCCCAGGCGGACGGAGCGCTGGTCTCGCAGTCCGCTGCGGCGATGCAGGCGCTCGAACTGCTGCAAAAACCGCTCGCGGCCCTCGCGCGGCGGCTCGAAGCAGTCATTGAGGACGCGCCGGACTGGTTCGATTCGCAGGCGCGAGCCAGGGTCGAGGGCGCCATCCGCGGCCTCTCTTGGCGCCGTGAGACGCTTGCCGACTGGATCGCGCTGCTGGCGCGCGTCGGAGGCGAGGCCGATCCCGAGTTCGTCGATTGGCTCGCGGTCGAGCGCGTTGACGGGCGCGAGCTCGACGTCGCCATCAACCGGCGCTGGCTCGATCCGTCGAAACCCCTTGCCGCGGCAGTTCTCGCGCCGGCCGACGGCCTCCTTGTCACTTCGGCGACGCTGCGCGGCGGAGAGGATTGGGCTGCGGCCGAGGCACGGACAGGCGCCGCCCACCTCGCGCTTCCGCCGCTGCATTTCGAAGCGGAAAGCCCATTTGATTATGCCGCCTGCTCGGAGGTGTTGATCGTCACCGATGTGAAGCAGGGCGATATCGCCTCGCTCGCAGGCGCTTATGCGCGCCTCATCGAGGCGTCGAAGGGCGGGACGCTCGGACTGTTCACTGCTGTCCAGCGCCTCAAGGCCGTGCACGCCCGCATCGCCGATCGGCTCGCGCGGACCGGACTGCCGCTACTTGCCCAGCACGTCGATCCGATTGACGCCGGCACGCTTGTCGACATTTTTCGCGATGACCCACGTGCCTCGCTGCTCGGCACTGACGCGCTCCGCGACGGCGTGGACGTTCCGGGTGATTCGCTGAGGTTGGTCGTCATGGAGCGCGTCCCATGGCCGCGTCCCACCGTTCTTCACGCTGCGCGGCGGATGGCGGGCGGAGGCAGCGCTTATGACGACCGAGTCGTTCGCGCCCGCCTCGCGCAGGCCTTCGGGCGATTGATCCGCCGCAAGGGCGATTGCGGCGTGTTCGTGATATTGTCGGCCGCCATGCCCTCGCGACTACTCAAGGCATTTCCGGCGGATGTGCCGATCCGCCGCCTCCCGCTCGAGGAAGCGATCGTCCGCGTCGAGCAGCGACTTGCCAGCGGCGCCCCTGCGATTCTTGAGACGGTGCGATGAAACGCCTCAGTCTGCTGCGCCACGCCAAGTCGAGCTGGGACGACCCGCACCTCGACGATTTCAACCGTCCGCTGGTCGAACGCGGCTGGAAGGCGGCACGGCGCATTGGCCGCGAGCTCAAGCGCCGCAACATGGCTTTCGACCTTTGCGTTGCAAGTACTGCAGCGCGGGCGCGCGAGACGCTTGACGGCTTGCTCGAACGCTATGGCGATCCCGATTTCGAGATCCGCTTTGAGCCGCGGCTCTATGCGGCAACGACCGCGACGTTGCTCGATGTCGTGCGTCATCTTCCAGACAAGGCGGGCGCCGTGCTGCTGGTTGGTCACAATCCCGGTCTGCAGCAACTGGCGCTCGAACTGACCCACGCCGATCCGGAGGGATTGCGCGCCCGTATAGAGGCAAAGTTCCCGACCGCTGCCTTGGCCAGGATCCATCTGCGGCAGCACCACTGGGAGAATATCAAGGCCGACAGCGGCGAGGTCGTCGAGCTGATTATCGCAAAAGAACTCGATTAGCTTTCGAGTGCGTCGGACAGTCGATTGCGAAGCGCAATCAGCCGAAAGACGTCGACGCCGATCGGCTCCTCGTGAGCCGGCACGTCCTCGCCTGGTTCGGCTGGGGACGGTGAGTGGTGGGCATCGACTGCGGGCTCGTTTTCTGACGCATGCTTGTCGCGCAGCACTTTCTGGACGCCGCGGACCGTATAGCCTTCCTCGTTCAGCAGCCGGTGGATGCGGTGCACGAGTTCAACGTCCGCGGGGCGGTAATAACGTCTGTTGCCGGCGCGCTGCATCGGCCTCAGTTGCGGAAACCGGCTTTCCCAATAACGCAGGATATGCTGCGCAACGCCGAGCTGCTGCGACAGTTCACCGATCGTCAGAAGAGCGCCGGGTTCCTTGTCAGCCGGCACCTAGCACTTATCCTTTCGCGATCCGATCGCGCATGATCTGGCTCGCGCGGAACGTCATCACGCGGCGCGGCGCAATCGGCACTTCGACTCCTGTCTTGGGATTACGGCCAATGCGCTCGCCCTTGTCGCGCAGGATGAAGGTGCCAAAGCCGGAAATCTTCACGTTCTGGCCTTCGGAAAGCGCGTGGCACATGTGGTGCAGCACGCGTTCGACAACGCTAGCCGATTCTGCGCGCGACAGTCCGAGGCGGCGATGAACGACGTCAGCGAGATCGGCGCGGGTCAGCGTGCCGTTCGGGTCCGTCTCATGATTATTGATCCGCGCGATCCCGAGATCGGCCATTTTCATCTCCCGAGTCGACGGCGTGCCCCCCGCCGTATAATTACAGTTACGTAACGGAATATAGCCTTGTCGGCAATTCGACAATTGCCGGATATTCCAACTTTTTCAATACCTGAGGGCTGCTGCGCCCCACGTAAAACCACCGCCCATCGCTTCCAGTACGACAACGTCGCCGCGCTTGATTCGGCCGTCGCGCACCGCCGCATCAAAAGCGAGCGGAACGGAAGCTGCCGACGTGTTCGCATGGCGGTCGACTGTCACCACCACTTTTTCCGGCGGAAGGCCGAGCTTCTTCGCGGTTGCATCGAGGATGCGCGCGTTCGCCTGGTGCGGCACGACCCAGTCGACATCTGCCGCCGTGAGCCCGGCGCTTTCGAGGACTTCGTTGAGCACCTCGGCCAGGTTGACGACCGCATGCCTGAAGACTTCCCGCCCCTTCATGCGCAATTTTCCGACGGTTCCCGTGGTCGAAGGACCGCCATCTACGAAAAGCAGATCATTGTGCCGGCCATCGGCATGGAGCTTGGTTGCAAGGACGCCGCTCTCGCTCTCCTCGGCGCTCAGCACCATTGCTCCGGCGCCATCGCCAAAGAGGACGCAGGTCGCACGGTCCTCCCAGTCGAGAATCCGGCTGAAGGTTTCCGCGCCGATCACCAAAGCCTTCCGCGCGTTACCGCCGCGAAGCATCGAGTCCGCGACAGTTAATGCGTAGAGAAACCCCGTGCACACGGCATGGACGTCGAAGGCGATGCAATCGGCGATCCCGAGCGCCGCCTGCACCTTCGTCGCCGATGAAGGAAAAGTCTGGTCGGGAGTCGCGGTCGCAAGGACGATAAGGTCGATGTCGCTCGCCGGAACAGCGGCGTGATCGAGCGCGCGGCGCGCGGCGTCGGCGGCAAGGCTGGCCGTCGTTTCGCCTTCACCGGCAAGATAACGGCTGCGGATTCCGGTTCGCTCGACAATCCACTCGTCGGACGTGTCGACTTGCCTTGCAAGTTCCTCGTTCGTGACCCGCCGCTTGGGCAAAGCACTTCCGGCGCCCAGGACGACAGAGCGCCTCATTTGCCCGCGCCATTGGCAAAGGCATGCGCCCGGAAATTGTCGAGGTCCTCGCCGATCTTGCGCGTGATATCGTTGCGAACGAGGCGCGCCGCGACCTGGATCGCGTTGGCGACGCCCTTGGGATTTGCGCCGCCATGACTTTTAACGACGAGACCGTTGAGGCCGAGGAATACCGCGCCATTGTGATTGTTGGGGTCGAGATGGACCTTGAGCAGGTTGAGCGCCGGCTGCGAGAGGGCGAAACCCGCCTTCGATCGGAGCGAACTCTTGAATGCGCGGCGAAGAAGATCGGTAACGAAGCGCGCAGTCCCTTCGGCGGTCTTGAGCGCGATATTGCCCGAGAAACCGTCGGTTACGACGACGTCGACCTGACCCCTTGAAAGCTGGTCCCCCTCGGTGAAACCGTCGAAACGCAGCGGCAAGTAATCGGCTTCGCGAAGTAGCGCGGCGGCCGCCTTGAGCTCGTCCGTACCCTTCAGTTCTTCCGTGCCGATGTTGAGCAGCTTCACGCGCGGCTTGGAGATGCCGAGAACGCAGCGCGCATAGGCTGAGCCCATCACTGCAAACTGGACGAGATTCTGGGCGTCGCACTCGGTGTTGGCGCCAAGATCGAGCATCACGCAGTCGGTCTCGGCGAGGGTCGGCAGCAATGCCGCAAGCGCCGGTCGATCAATTCCGGGCATGGTGCGAAGCGCGAGCTTCGACATTGCCATCAATGCGCCGGTGTTGCCGCCCGAAAGCGCCGCGTCGGCCTTTTCCTCCTTCACCGCATTGATCGCCATGCCCATCGAGGTCGTGCGGGCGCGCCGAATTGCCTGGCTTGGCTTTTCGCGCGGGTCGATCGCCTCGGGCGAATGAATGACGATGACGCTGCCGCCCTGCAGGTTCTTGTGCTGCTCGAGTTCGTCCTCGACCTGCCGCTCATCGCCATAGAAAGTGAAGCGCAGGGACGGATCCTTGCGCAGGGCGCGCGAGGCGCCAGCAATCATCGCCGAGGGGCCGCTGTCGCCCCCCATGGCATCCACTGCAATGCGCGGGCCCCCGTCCATGCGGGCGCGGAAGCTTAAGCCTCGGTCGAGACGATTTCGCGGCCATTATAATGGCCGCATGCCGGACACAGGTTGTGCGGCAGCTTCAGCTCGCCGCAGTTCGGGCATTCCTGGAAATTCTTGGCCGTCAGTGCATGGTGGCTGCGGCGCATGTTCCGCTTCGACGGGGATGTTTTTCTCTTGGGGACAGCCATTGCGGCACCTTTGAATGCGTGTTCGACAACAATAAAAATTGCGACGACCTGCGCCTCATCCCGGCGGGGCAGACCCCGCGGCGGCAGCTGGATCGTCGCGAACCGCGGCCCCTATAGCGAAACGACACATTCTTGCAAGGGCGCGAAGTCCGTGGAGCTCAGCGCCGAGGCGGCCGCCTCGGCGGTCTTGCCTGCCAATAAGGCCTGTCCCCGCGTGTTTGGCTCCCTTATCGCACCGCGCTTCGTTTCGAGCTTGGGCTATGCGTCGGCTGCAATGGCGGCGTCGCCGACGAATGGATTCGTCCGGCGCTCATGGCCGAAAGTGGACATTGGTCCATGTCCGGGGATGAACGCCGTCTCGTCTCCCAGCGGCCAGAGCTTCGTCCTGATTGAACGGATCAGCTGCTGCCTGTCGCCGCCTGGAAAGTCCCACCGCCCGACGGAGCCGCGAAACAGGACGTCGCCGACCAGCGCCAGATTCGAGGGCGGATGGTGAAAGATGACGTGCCCGGGCGTATGGCCCGGGCAGTGGCGAACATCGAGCATGAGTTCTCCAAGCGTGACCTGGTCGCCGTCTGTCAGCCAGCGCGACGGCTCGAACGGGCGGCCGCGAATGCCATATTTGGTGCCGTCCTCCTCCAGACGCTCGATCCAGAAGCGGTCATCCTCCTGTGGTCCCTCGATCGCGACCGAGAGTTCCTCGGCGAAAATCCCGGCAGCGCCGCAATGATCGATATGGCCGTGAGTCAGCAGGATCTTCTCGATCGTGACCCCCGACTGCCCGGCAGCGGCTTTGAGGCGCGGAAGGTCCCCGCCAGGATCGACGAACGCGCCGCGCATCGACTTCGTGCACCAGAGAAGGGTGCAATTCTGTTGCAGCGGAGTAACCGGGATGATCGCCGCCTTCAGCGGTGGCTGCGAGGTGCTCATTTCCACGGATCGGTCGTGGATCGCGGCTGGAGCGTTGCCATTGCCGGCGGCTCATCCTTCATGGAAGCGGCAACCGCCTCGGCCTGGCGAAGAACGCGCAGCAGGTTGCCGCCGGCGAGCTTTGCGAGATTCTCATCGCTCCATCCACGTCGGATCAGCTCTGCGAACAGCAGCGGATAGCCGCTGACACTGTTCATTCCGCGAGGCGCCTCGTTGTATGGAATCCCGTCGAGGTCGCCGCCGATCCCGACATGGTCATAGCCAGCAATCTTGGCGATATGCTCGACATGGTCCGCGACTTCGCCAACGCCGACCTCGGGAGTGGGATTGGCTTGCTTCCAGGCCTTGAGCGCTGCCTCGCGCTGATCGGGACGGCCCACCAGCAGCGCGTTGAGCCGTGCCTCCTCGGCCGCTTCTTCCGCGCTCCGCTTGCGAGCGGCATCCGAGACGTAGCTGGTGTAGAAGTTCACCATGACGACGCCGCCGTTCTGCGCGGTTAGCTTCAGAATATCGTCCGGCACGTTGCGCGGATGATCATCGAGGGCGCGCGCGCTGCTGTGCGAGAAGATCACCGGGGCGCGGCTCGCCTGGAGCGCGGCGCGCATCGTGTCCTCGCTGACGTGAGCAAGATCGACCAACATGCCGAGCCGGTTCATCTCGTGCACCACCGTGCGGCCAAATTCATTCAGGCCATGATATTTGGGATCGTCCGTCGCGCTGTCCGCGAATTCGTTGTTCTTAAAGTGCGCGAGCGTCATGTAGCGCGCCCCGAGGTCATAGAATTGCCTCAGCGCCGCGAGGCTGCCGCCGATCTGGTGGCCGCCCTCGATCCCGATCAGCGACGCGACCTTCCCGGCCTTGTGGATCCGCACGATGTCATCGGCAGTGCGGGCAAGTTCCAAGTCGTTCGGATAGGCTTTGACCAGTCGCTTGACCGTGTCGATCTCCTCCAGAGTGGCGCGGATCGCAGCGTCACCGGTTACTTCGGAGGGGATGTACACCGACCAGAATTGGGCGCCGACGCGCCCCTCGTGCAGCCGCGCCATGTCGGTCATGAGCGGGACCTTGCGCTGGTCGGTGCCGCTTGCCAGCCCCTCGACGCTCAAGCCGTAATTTTCACGAAGCTGTTCGGGCAGGTCGTTGTGACCGTCGATTAGCGGGGTTGCCTTGAGGATGCGATCGATCCGTGCTTGCGTTTTTTGATCGATCGACTGTGCCCAAACCGGTGTCGGGATCATTGCCAGCGCTCCCGCGAACAGGAGGAATTGTCTCTTCATCATGAACGAGGTTTAAGAACAGCAGTCCGCATGCGCAATCGCGGGGGCTTGCGCATCGCTGCGCGAGCGGCAAAGCATAGAGCCCAATGGCGCCATTCCCCGATATTGAAGTCAGCATGGATTTCGACCCCGAAGAGGGCATCCCCGATCTCGATGAGCATCTCGATACGTTGAAGCGGGCGGCCGAAGCGCAAGGGTTCAAGTTTGACCGCCACGCCGCCCGCAACGAGCTGCAAGCCGCGACCTTTGGCAGGAGCAGGCGCGCAATCGCTCGCCTGCTGCTCAGTCGCAGCGGCGCGATGGCGATCGAAGTGAAGTCCGCCGACTAGGCGGCGAGGGGAAAGCGCAGCAGTCGGCCCGGCATCGGGACAAGAGCTGCAGCATTTGCGCCGACCGACTTCAGTATCTCGGCATGGTGCGCATCGAGCCCGCCCGTCAGTGCGCCGAAGGCGGGCATGATGAGCTTCGTTGCCGAAAGGACGAAGCAGCGGCGAGAGACGTTGCGGCCCTTGAGGTGCAGGCGCAGCTTGGGATGGAAATGCCCGGAGATTTCAGGCCGGGCTTCGCCGCGAACGGCTTCATGGCGAAGGACGATGCCGCCGATCTCCGTTTCCTCTTCGATATGCCCGCCGCAATGATCGGCGAAGCCGGGATCATGGTTTCCGACAATCCAGGTCCACTCGATGCGGCCTGTCAGGTCGCTAAGGAGCGCGCGTGCGTCCGCGGGCAGCCGATCGCACCCAAAGCGATCGTGGAAACTGTCACCAAGACAGTAGAGGCGCCGCGCGCCGCTGCGCCCCACTTCAGTCGCGATCGCGCTCAATGTCGCATGCGAATCATAGGGCGGAAGGAACTGCCCGATCCGAGCGAACCAGCTCGCCTTCTCGAGATGGAGGTCAGCGACCAGCAAGGCTTGGTGCGCGGGCCAGTAAAGCGCGCCAGACGGCGTCGCCTCGAAGGTCTCGTCTGCGAACGAAAAGGGAACCATGTGCCCGGTCTAACGCCGGACACGCGGCCAATCTAGAGGACTATTCGTAGTCGCCGCCAGAAGGAGTAGGCCGCGGCGGCGCCGCCGCGGTGAGGCGCAACGCTTCGGCCGCTTCGCTTAGCGATGCCAGCTCTTCGGTCTCATCCTCCTCGTCGATCCGAACCTTCTGGAGGTTGGTGACGATCGCTTCCTCAAGATGCTTCGGCTTGACCGTCTCTTCCGCGATTTCGCGCAAGGCGACCACCGGGTTCTTGTCCCGGTCGCGATCGATGGTGAGGTCGGCGCCGCCCGAGATCTGGCGCGCGCGCTGTGCCGCGAGCAGGACGAGATCGAACCTGTTCGAGACCTTGTCTACGCAATCTTCAACCGTAACGCGCGCCATTCGTCGCTCCGCAAAGCTATTCCATTGGAAACGGAATATGGGATTTCAGGAAGGCTGCGGCAATAGCTTGCGGCGTTCGGAAAAGTCAAGGAAAGCGGAGGGCATGGCCGACCACGCCGCACCGCCCGTCGCGAGACAGCCGATCCGCGCCGAGATCGCAGGCAATCGCCTCGAGCTGATCGAGGGCGGAGTTGAGCGATTCAATCTCCTGCTGGAGCTCATGGCCGGCGCCGAGCAGAGCATCAGGATGCTGATGTACATGTTCAACCCGGATCGTGACGGGGACGCGGTCCGGAGCGCGCTCGCCGACGCAGCGCTACGAGGCGTCAAGGTCAAGCTGCTGATCGACGGTTTCGGTTCGGCGGCAACGTCCAAGTTCTTCGCTGATCTTGCGGACGCCGGCGGCGAATATTGCGTGTTCAACCCGAGCTGGGGGCGTCGCTACCTCCTTCGCAATCACCAGAAACTGATCGTGATCGATGACCGCACGGTCCTGATCGGCGGTGC